>NZ_KB895692.1:0-392666 GCF_000374965.1 Bacillus sp. 95MFCvi2.1
CAACTCCAGGTCCACCGAATCCTCCAACTCCAGGTCCACCGAATCCTCCAACTCCAGGTCCACCGAATCCTCCAACTCCAGGTCCACCGAATCCTGGTGCAACAGGTTCTACAACATTCACATTTGAAACTGTTTGCGGGAAGAAATGTTGACTTTTAACTTGTTGATGATGAACATGTGTTGTATGTGTTGGGTGAATATGTGGTACCACCGTTGTGGAAAAAGTGTTCGTTACACATTGCTTTGTTGGATGAACGACAGGAGGTGTTGTGCAAATAGGTCCTACAGGTTTATGCCCTCCAAAACAAGGATGACAATGATACATAGTTTTTTTCTCTCCTCTCTCATTAAAAAATCTGACTACACTTTACAATATGAGAAAGGGGTAAAAGCCGCTTGTTATATATACCCATTTATTTAATGGAAATTTGTCTATATAATAGCCATTTAAATATGATAACTTGGACACGCAACTATCATCCTTTAGCAAAAAAGCCGCCAACTTGTTTTACAATCCCAGTGACTTGATTCATAGCATTCATCATTTGGCCTGCTGTATTCATCATTTTATTCACATCATAGTTACCATCTGACGTCTTAAATTGAGATACGAAACTAGAAAATTGACTTGGCTGCTGTTGTTGCTTTTGTTTATTCATCGTTGGATATGGTTGAAAAGGCTGTTTCGGTGGGTAAAACATTGATGGCTGATTCATAAAGGATTGTGGTTGCTGTGGTACATAAGATTGTTGATTCATATAGGACTGTGATTGCTGATTCATAAAGGATACTTCAAATGGCTGATAATAATTCGCTTGATTTCCATAATAAGGTGCAAATGGGTGCATATTATAGCGTAAATATGGATCTTCATTATATTGATAAAAATCCGGTTGTGTATACGAATTGATGTGTTGGTATACATTAGATTGCTGAAACATGCATTCTCCCCCTCTAACTAAGTTTCTACATATAGAATATGTACCTATAAAATAAAATGTGTAACCTTATAAATGTCTATTTTTGTCGGAAGTTTAAATTTTTAAAAAAATAAGAAAGTAAGCCTTTTCATGTTATGATAATGAAGAAGAAGATTCTCATTGGGGAGGAATCAACATGATATTAGGGGATTTAAAACAAGCTTTTGCTCAAAAAAAGGGGTACTCTACAGAGGATATGAATGAGTTGCTTGATTTTGCTAGACATCACTATTTAGAAGGAAAAATCTGCATCTCAGAATACCGAGTATTAATACGTGAATTAGAAATAAATGGGGCGAAACCCACACATACAACTGTAGAATCATAAAAACAAGAGGGTTTTCCCTCTTGTCACTTACATTGTTCTATTATATTCTGCAACGTGTATAAAATCGCCTGATGTGTTTCATAAAACCGCTTACCTTTTCCCTTATTTACAAAACATTGCAGTGCATTATTTTGTAAATTCTCATACACTTGGTCAATTTGTTGCACATGTATATACTTAGGCTTTTCATGTTTTATCCATTGATAAGCTAATTCTTTCCACACTTCTAACTCTTGATCAACCATATCCACAAAAGGCTTCATATCTTGATAAAAATCAAACTCTTTCTCTTCTCTTTTTTTTATAATCGTTTCATCATTGTACTGTATTAATTTTATTGAAGACTGCATTAATTTTCCATAATCCAATTTATTTCCACCCTCTTATGCACTTACTATGACGTTTTGAAACGTTTGAAGCCAACTTCCTTTTTCTTCGTGATGTAATAATTTATCCTCCATATGTTGAATGTGCATTTCTGTTATTTCTCCTCGATTACATATATCTTCACGTTTATCTTTTAAAGAATGATTAACTCTAAGTGAAACATTCATTTCCAGCAAATCAAGAGCACTTAACATTTGATCCATTTTTTTCATTACATTTTCCTTCTGAACCATCGCCATTTATAAAACGCCTCCTTCTTTGCTTTTCCTTTGTCATGTTATTTCGACGGGTCACTTACCACTCCTGCACGACTGACAAAACTAGTTGATATTCGGCAAAGAAATCGGTTTGTATGAGTTTTATAGAAATGGTAACAATACAAAAGGGAGGTGCTTACCATGGCTAAAAATAAAAATAAAAATGAGAAGAAGAAAAAACAAAACACACAGCAAAATAAACCTGAAACTGGAAATCCGAAGCTAGATGGTCCGAACTTTCCTGCTACATAAAGTAAAACTTTAATCGGCGGGTCTATTTCTCTTACCTAGCTTCCTCAATTTTCCCTACATTTCAATTGGAATCATACTGCCCTATTGAAACTGTATAAAAACATGAATCGATTTATGTAATCCATTCGTCCCGACTCCCTGTCAGAGAGCGGGACTTTTCTTATTATATCATGAAGTCATTGTTCCTTTTAAAAAAGCTATTCAATGAAGAAAAAAGATGTATTTGTTGTTGTTTTTGTAAAAACCATTCTGTAATATTAACTTCTTCTTTCAGTTCCTGAAAGAAAAACAATGCCTCAATATCCATTTTTTTATGGAACCAATCTTTCGTTACGTTATGGTGATGTAAAACAATTGAGAAAGCATCTCTTAACTGCGGTGTATCTTTTTCTTTTGGAATTATAAAGTACCGCTCGTAATCCATTCTTGATCCTGTAGGAAACGTTCGCAAGGAGAAATCGTAAAATAACGTTTCATATTTAGGATGAAATAATAGCCAAGCTAATTTCTTTCCGAGTTCTATACGTTTTTGTAATGTTTCAAATTGATAAACCGAAAAACCATATAGTTGCCCTTTTGTAGTCGGAAAAATTACAGCACTAAAATGAAAGAGCTCTTGAAATTTAAACAGTAAAGTTTGGAATACGTGCTTTTGAAAATATGGGTGTTCAATAATCGGTTTTTGAATCCTATTTTGTTCATTAATAATAAGTGCTGTAATAAGACGTGTGAGATCTCTTTTATTCCAAAAATCATTCCATTCCTTCTCCATAAAAATAGATACGTTAAAAAACTGTAATAAATGAAAGATTGGTTTATTCATTTTCTTGCTGTACTCGTATAACAACAATTGTGGGTATGCATCTGAAAAAATAAGCCAATTTGCACTTTCATAAGTAAGGAACAGTTGCTTCCTCATTCTTTCAGATAAAATATTCGGATAATATTCCCCTGCTAAATCTGTCATATTCCACCCAGAATTTCTCGAAACCATACTCGCCAAAAATGACCATCGGATTTCTTTATTTCTCAAGTAATATTCTTGATAAGCCTGTGTGCGTGAAATATTATCTATATTTGCTAGAGCCGTCTGTTGTTTTATATATACTATTAATTGTTTCTCTTCTATTGTACAAGAAAGTCCACTGCGCTCTCTATTTATTTTCTCATACTCATTCTGCATATGCATACAGGAATCACCACATCTCTCTTGAAAAAAATCGCATCTTTTTTGTTTTTTTTGATATAATCACCTTTGTAAGTAATTCTAGGTAAGTTGGGGTGGACAAACTATGACCATTCGTTATCCAAACGGAAAAAGGTATAATCAAGCGTTACAACCTCAAAAAACACAATTTAAAAAACATACTTATAGCAATAGAGGTATGTCTCTGGAAGAGGAACTAAATGAAACAAATCAATATTATTTAACCCATAATATTGCATGCGTACATAAAAAACCCACTCCTCTTCAAATTGTAAAAGTGGATTACCCCGCTCGAAGTGCGGCGGTTGTGAAAGAAGCTTATTTTAAACAGCCTTCTACAACAGACTACAACGGTGTATACAAGGGGAAATACATTGACTTCGAAGCGAAAGAAACAAAAAATAAAACAAGTTTTCCGCTACAAAATTTCCATCTTCATCAAATTAAGCATATGGAACAAGTAATAGCTCATAACGGAATTGCATTTGTTATTATTAAATTTACACTTTATGACGAGTTTTATTTACTTGATGCAAAACATGTCGTTTCATTTTGGAATCGCCAAGATGCTGGTGGACGCAAATCGATTACGAAACATGAAATCGAAGAGCACGGATACTTGTTATCATGCGGTTATCATCCTCGAATTGATTATATTCGTGTACTAGACATGGCTTATTTTTCGTGATAGAGTCAACAATAAGGCTCTTTTTTCGACTTTTGGGGAAAAAATGAAAGGTAGGAGAAAGTATAATGTCAGAAAATTATCGTTCTCGTACAGAACGAAAACATGCACAACATCAAAAACAAGAAACAAACCAAACGGAGAAACCAAAGAAAAAAAGTTCCTTTTTTAAGAAATTTTTAATTGGTTGCCTACTTCTTGGCATTGTTGGTCTTATAGCTGGAGTTTCCGCCTTTTTTGTAATGGTACAAGATGCTCCAAAGCTAAATAAAGCAAAACTTGTCAATCCGCTATCAACTAAATTTTATGATAAAGACAAGAATTTCTTTTATGAATATGGTGCCGAAAAGCGAACGAATATTACTTACGATCAAGTTCCGAAAGTAGTAGAAAGCGCATTCCTAGCGACAGAAGATGCTCGCTTCTATCAACATAACGGAATCGACGTTAAGCGTACTGGAAAAGCAATCCTTGAAAATGTCACAGGTGGTTTTGGTTCTCAAGGCGGTAGTACAATTACCCAACAGGTAATTAAAAACTATTTTCTAACGATGGAAAAAACATCAAAACGTAAAGTACAGGAATGGTATTTAGCTTATAAATTAGAGCAACAATATTCCAAACATGAAATTTTAGAAATGTACTTAAACAAAATCAACCTTGGTAATCGCTCCTACGGGGTTGCAACAGCAGCGAAAACCTATTATGGCAAAGACTTAAAAGATTTAAAATTACACGAAGCAGCGATGCTTGCTGGATTACCTCAAGGTCCAAACATTTATGATCCAACAAAGAAAGAAAATATCGATCGAGCAACAAAACGTCGTAACGTTGTATTAACATTAATGAATCGACATGGCTTTATTTCAAAACAAGAAATGGATGAAGCGATAAAAATTCCTGTAACAGAAGGACTTCTTCCATCTAAAGACGTAACCGAAATGCCTTATCAAGCCTTTTTAGATGCAGTCGTAAAAGAAATCGAAAAAGAAATGCCCGATGTAAATATTGGATCTGACGGATTACAGATTTATACGACAATTGATACAAAGGCACAAGAATACGCTGAACAATTACTGGATGGGGATATTATTAACTATCCAAACGATCGTTTCCAAGGTTCTTTCGTATTCATGGATACAAAAAATGGTGAGGTTCGTGCAATTGGTGCTGGCCGTAAAGAAAATAAAACGACATTTAAAGGACATAATATGGCCGTTGATATGCAGCGCCAAGTAGGTTCGACTATGAAACCAATTTTTGACTATGGTCCTGCTATTGAATATATGCAATGGTCTACATACCATCAATTAAATGACTCAGAATATACGTATTCCAACGGTAAAAAAATCCGAAATGCTACAAACAGCTATAAAGGTGATGTATCTTTACGTGAAGCATTGAAAAAATCATTAAACATCCCTGCTTTAAAAACAGCACAAGCAGTTGGGTTAGACAAATCACAAGCATTTGCCGAAGGACTTGGAATGAATTTCCAAGAGCCAGTATATGAATCAACAGCAATTGGTAGTAACAGCGCTTCTCCATTACAAGTAGCTGGTGCATATGCCGCTTTTGGTAACGAAGGAAATTATAACAAGCCACATTTCGTAACAAAAGTTGTCTTTCCTGATGGAAAAGAGAAAAACTTTAAACCAAAAGAAATACGAGCAATGAAAGACTACACAGCATATATGATTACTGATGTTCTTCGTGATGTTGTAAAACCAGGTTCTGGTGGTACAGGTCCAACAGCTTATGTATCAGGAATTGATGTTGCTGGTAAAACAGGAACACAGAACTATGATCCAGATACATTAAAAAAATATAATATTCCAGAAAGTGCTAACAGAGATAGTTGGTTTGCAGGTTATTCACCGCAATATACGATGTCAGTATGGACAGGATATGAAAAAGATTCTGAAGAAAACTATATTGCAGATAAATCACCTTCAGTCCGAATTGCACAGCAAATATTCAAAGAAATGATGAGTAAGTTTGCTACAGATACATCTCGTTTTGAACAACCTTCTTCTGTAGAACGTGTAAATGAAGAACTCTATGTGAAAGGTGCAAAAAAGGATGCTGTTAAACAGATCAAAGTAGATCCACCAACTGGTGTAACGCCATCTTATGATGCGTCATCTAATACAATTACATTAAACTGGTCTGGTCCTTCAGACGCTGAAGCTTACTCTGCAAGCTATAAAGCAAACGACGGTTCTAGCGGTGGCCTATCTGTGAGTGGCACAAGTGCTTCCCTTGGCGGAGTGAAACCAGGTGTAACTTACAGCTTCTCAGTAGTAGCGAAAAAAGGAACGGGAACAAGTGATGCCGCTGGCGTATCCTTTACTGTTCCTGGCGAGAGTGCAGAAGCTAAGAAAAAAGCTGAAGAGGATGCTAAGAAGCAACAAGATGAGCAGAAAAAAGCTGATAAGGAAGCTAAAGACAAGGCTGATAAGGAAGCTAAAGACAAGGCTGATAAAGAAGCTAAAGACAAGGCTGATAAAGAAGCTAAAGACAAGGCTGATAAAGAAAAAGCCGATAAAGAAAAAGCTGATAAAGAAAAAGCCGATAAAGAAAAAGCTGATAAAGAAAAAGCCGATAAAGAAAAAGCTGATAAACCAGATACACCAGATAAACCAGATACACCAAATAAACCAGATACACCAAATAAACCAGATACACCAAATAAACCAGATACACCAGATAAACCAACAACAGGTGGCGGAGAAGTTAATCCAACACAATAATACAAAAAAGAAGTCACCTTTCTCTAACGAGATGGTGACTTCTTTTTTTGTATGATTTTTTTTGCATACAGCTTTTCTATTTCTACATACAACTGTGCCAATTGAATATAGGAATGATAGTGATTTGGTTGCTTTGTAATAAATGAATAACGTTCCATAAAGTTAATCGGTTTTATTTGTAGCTCATCAATCTTGTTTTTAATATCCTTTAACCCTGACACTGGTTTTCCGTTTAACCAATATAAACTCGATAATAAATGAGCTGCAAAGTGAATCATTGGCCTTTTTGCTTCATTTCGCTTTCGATCCCGAAAAAATATCGATATATCCTCTTTTTTGTCTTTCCATATATCTAATACAGCTGGAATTCCCATTTCTATTTCATTCCATGGCTCATATTGTTTTCCTATATCAAATAAGAAATAATGGCTTTTTAGCAACTGTATAAAAGATTGATCTTTATGATAGATAATCTTATCTATATCCCCTTCAAAAAAGGGAGTACATCGAAATTCATCCGGTACTTGTACAACTTGTTCCATCTTTTTATTTCCCCTTCATTCGCTTCTTACCTTCACGACACACTTCTAGTAGCCGGCATTCTTCACATTGCGGCCGCTGTGCTTTGCAATGATAACGTCCAAAGAAAATCATTCGGTGATGCGTAACTCCCCACTCTTCCATTGGCACTTTCTTCATTAATGTTTTCTCTACCTCTAGAACGGAATCTTTCCAACGGCAAATAGCCAAGCGTTTACTTACACGTTCCACATGTGTATCAACAGCAATAGCTGGGATACCAAATGCTACAGAAACAACTACATTTGCAGTTTTTCTACCAACCCCTGGTAGCTTTGTTAGTTCATCCCGATCCTGTGGTACCTCTCCATTATAGTCTTCAAGCAACATTCGGCATAACTTTTGAATATTTTTCGCTTTGTTCCGGTACAATCCAATTGAACGAATATCTTGTTGCAACTCTTCTAAGGACACATTTAAATAATCTTCAGGTGTCTTATACTTTTGAAATAAACTTTTCGTTACTTTATTTACAAGGACATCTGTACATTGTGCAGATAATGCAACTGCAATTACAAGTTCAAATGGATTATCATGATTTAATTCACAATGTGCTTCTGGATACATTTCTGCCATTGTATCTAAACAATAACGAATTTGTGTCTTGTTTAACATACCTTTCCTCCTATATCACTGCTCCAACCAATTATAAAAAGGCACTTTCCCCGTATATTTGGTCTCTTGTTTCGTTACTTGCTGCGAGCGTTGTTGATTCGCTCTAAATTTTCGCCCTTGATCTTGCGCTTGATCAACTGTCTTAATTCCATTCTTTTTCCACTCAAAGAGAATACGGTCAATATATCGAAAATTAAGTTTCCCACTCATTACAGATTCTCGAAGAGCTGCTTGAATTAAATTCGGATGATGTTGATCCTGATCTTGCCACATCGCTAATGTTTCACATTCAAAAGGCGATAATGGTCTCCCAAATTCCCGTTCAAAAATTGTATATAAATTCACTTGAAGTTTCTTTTGTTCTTCTTTTTCTTCTTCTATTGTTTCATTCATTAAAAAATGCAAGATTTTTTCCCAAAGTGGTTGCAACGAATAACTTTCGCACATCATAGCTTCAGATTTTTGACTACCTTCTAATGCTAAAAAGCCTTTTTGAATTAACGCTTGAATGATTTCCATACATTTCATTTCTGTTATTGTCATTCGTTCTGCAATCTCTGAAGGAGTTGGAAAAGAATTACCCGATTCTAGAAAAGTATGCACATGGAGTACAACCATAAATTCCATCTCATTTAAGCCTAGTTTTTTATAATGCATCATAAGCAATTTTGGAATTGCGACGCTGCCTTGTTCAAACCATTGTAACATCATTTTTTTCTTCATGACCATACACCTCGCTTTCTAGTATAACACACCTGTTATAATTTTCTTTTACCACAATTCGTCAAAAAACCTCCCTATAGATAGGGAGGTCATCTTCATTTGTTCAAAGTAACTTATGTGGTAAAAATGAAAGTAATTAGCCTTTTAAGCCTGTACTTTACTTCTCATAAACGTATTAATTCGCTCTAACGCTTTCTCTAATTGTTCAAGAGATGTCGCATAGGATAAACGAACATTGTTTGGTGCACCGAACCCTGTTCCTGGAACAAGAGCTACTTTCTCTTCTTCTAACAATGCTTTTGCCCACTCATCAACGGTTTCATATCCAGCTAACGCTACAGCCTCTTTTACGTTCGGGAATAAATAAAATGCACCTTGTGGTTTAATACAAGTGAAACCAGGAATTTGAATTAATTTATCATAAATAATGTTTAATCGTTCTTCGAATGCTTGACGCATCATTTCCACAGGCTCTTGCGACCCAGCATACGCAGCAATTGCGCCGTATTGAGCGATTGAAGTAGGGTTTGACGTACTATGACTCGCTAAGTTCGTCATCGCTTTAATAAGCTGCTTATTTCCCGCTGCATAGCCAATACGCCATCCTGTCATGGAATGCGATTTAGATACACCATTAATAATAAGTGTTTGTTCTTTTAATGCATTAGAAAGCTGGGCAATTGAAGTATATTCCACGCCGCCATAAACCAATTTCTCATAAATCTCATCAGAAACAATTAAAATGTCGTGCTCTAAACATACTTCTCCAAGCTGCTGTAATTCTTCTTTGCTGTAAATCATCCCTGTCGGATTGCTCGGTGAATTTATAATAACAGCTTTCGTCTTCTCTGTAATTGCCTCACGTAGCTGCTCTGGCTTAATTTTGTACTGATTATCTTCTAGTCCTTCTACATAAACTGGCTTACCACCAGCAAGCTTTACTTGTTCTGGATAACTTACCCAATAAGGAGTCGGAATGATAACTTCGTCCCCTTCGTCAAGTAGCACTTGAAATAGTGTATAAAGTGCATGTTTTGCTCCATTACATACGATAATCTCAGTTGGATCATACGCTAATCCTTGATCACGAGTAAATTTCTTCGCAATTTCTTGTTTTAATGTTGCTAATCCACCAGTTGGTGTATATTTCGTATGTCCTTCTAACATTGCTTTATGTGCAGCATCCATAATATGCTCTGGCGTATTAAAGTCAGGTTCTCCTGCTCCTAATCCAATTACATCATGGCCTTCAGCTTTCAATGCTTGTGCCTTTGCTGTAATTTCTAAAGTTGAAGACGGTGTTAAAGCAGCTACTCGCTTTGCTAATTTCATTTGTGGTTTCCCCCTGCATCTATTTTTCAATGCTGTAATATCCAGCATATTTCCCATCTTGAAATTCTAGATAATAATACGTATAACGACCTTCTTGATCAATATATGTAATTTCCCACAACGGAACATCGTTTTCAGCACCTAATTTTGCCTTTACCAATTCTTTGGGCTTACGTTCCCCAGCCACAATTTGTAAAGCTTTCTTTTCAGAAATGCCCTCGTTCTTTTTACGTACTAGAACATTCCCTTTTTTCTCAGGTACCCAAACAATGATTTGTTCTCCTTTTTCATCTACACCTTGTACGACTGCATATGAAGATTTCCCGTTATAATAATCAACCGTTTTTACTTTCGTAAGCTTTGCTTTTTCTTTTGCAATTTCTACAACTTTTGACTCTTTCGGAATTTTCTTTTCCATTGTCGCATTATAAACATGCACCCCATATAATCCAATGGCAACGATAACGATAATGATGGCAAAGATCCACTTCTTCATTGCATCACTACGTTCTGTATATCGTAAATACTGCTGTTTCTTTTTCGTTTTCGTCTAATGCCAATCCGAACATGAGGTCCTGCTCTTTTAAAGTGCGATTCAAACTATCAACAATTTTATATAAGTCAGACGAATATTTAATACGCGTCGTTGATAGCACTTCGATTTTCTTCTCCATGAAAACTCCTCCGTTACACAAAAATTTCTAATTATAGAAGAACGCAATACGGTTACAATAAGAGTACATTCTTTACAACCCCTGCTTCATCACCCATCTATTATAGCAGGACATGTTCAGCAAAAAAAGGTTTCAAATTGAAAACCGAAACATTTGTATACAAGAAGTAAGAAAAAATAAATTTCCTCCTACCCACATTTCATGCCTGAAGTACGTCGTACTTCAGGCATATTTTTTCACTTACTGTTATTCCTTTAGCTATTTACCGATAGTAATTCCACCTACCTCAAAGTTATCTAAAAAACAACAAAAGTGAGGTAGGATATACTACCCGTCAAAAAACGATTGGCGAAGACGAAGAATCAGTGAGAAATGAAGGAACCCTCAGTGATTACAGTTTCACTTTATCCGCTTTATTCTTCTAAGTGATCTAACAGTTCTTCTAACGACCCTTCATAAAGAGGAACATTTGGAATAGATTGCATAAATCTTTTTCCGTAGAAAGAGTTGGTTAAACGACGATCTAAAACAAACACCGTTCCAGTATCCGTCATTGTACGAATTAATCGTCCAAACCCTTGCTTAAAACGAAGAATTGCTTGCGGAAGTGCCAGTTTCGTAAATACGTCGTCTCCTTTATTTTTCAACCATTCACTTTTGGCTTCCATCATTGGCTGATGAGGCGGTGTAAATGGTAACCGAACAATAACAAGATAGCTTAATGCATCTCCAGGAATATCAATCCCTTCCCAAAAACTACTTGTTCCTAACAAAATTGCTTTGTCGAACTCTTGAAATTTCCGAACTAAACGACTTCGGCTACGATTATGAACACTTTGTGTTAGTAATACAAAGTCTTCTAATTCATCCGCTTGTTTTAAATTTGTATATGTTTCCTTTAGCATTTCATAGGATGTAAACAAAACGAGCATTCTTCCATTTGTCGCTTTAGCAATCTTCATAATATGATGTGATACTTCTCTTATATACACATCCTCGCTTACTTGCTTAATAAGAGGAACATCAGTAGAAACCATTAGCTTTACTTGTTCCTCATAATGAAACGGCGATGGAACTGTTAATGTGTCTGGTGCAAAGTCATATAATCCAAGTTGTTCCTGTATATAATCGAATGTATTATTAACAGTTAAAGTCGCCGAAGTAAAAATAACGCTTCGCTTTTTTGTTAAGAACTCATCCGCAAACCTTTCTCCTATATGGACAGGTTGTGCATATAACACAGTGGAATGAATTGTACCTTTCGTTTCCGTTTCCATCCATGTCACATACTCTGTTTTTTCTAATATAAGCAGCTGCAATGAGTCGACCATTTTACGCAATAATTCAATTAAATGCATAAACTCGCCTGTAACAACATGCATCTCCCATTCGATTTTACTTTGTAATAAGTCCGCTTGTTGCTCTAGCGCAGTAAGTATTTTTCTCAATTCATATACGAAGCGATTTGTTAACTCAGCTATACTTCTCCATAGCTTTCCATCCTCTTGGTCCGCGTTATATCGATAAATAAGCGGCATATTATTTGCCCCTTGTTCTTGCTTTGTTTGCTGAAATATAAATGTACGTAACATTTGAAATAATTCATCAGCATCGAATTTAATTTCCTTTAACCTATGACTCACCATTCGAAAAGCTGAGCGTGACGAATGATGAGATTTTTTCATCAATTCATATACCTTTGATAGCACATCGTCCGTCTCTAACGTACCAAAGCGTGATAAGATTAATTGAAAGTACATGCATGAAAACTGCTCTCCAAGTGTCCTAGTCGCTGCTTCTTCGATGTGATGAGCTTCATCAAAAATAATATGTTCACAAGATGCCAAAAGTGGATCTTCACTAACAAAATCTTGAAATAGTAAAGCGTGATTTGTAATAACAATATCTGCAAATAACGCTTTATTTTTTGCTCGTTGATAAAAGCAGCGACTAAACCAGTTGCTTTGCATGCCGCCCGGACTGTACGTATCACTACAAATGCGATCCCACAGTAACTTCCCGCCTTCTGGAATATTAAGCTCGTCACGATCACCAGTCTCCGTTTGCAATAACCATACTAATACTTTTGCTTTCGTAAGCGCAGCATCATAGTT
Source organism: Bacillus sp. 95MFCvi2.1 (assembly GCF_000374965.1). Classification (NCBI taxonomy): domain Bacteria; kingdom Bacillati; phylum Bacillota; class Bacilli; order Caryophanales; family Bacillaceae; genus Bacillus; species Bacillus sp. 95MFCvi2.1. The sequence continues at coordinate 12,887 of NZ_KB895692.1, forward strand.
TTTCTCTTCTTCTTGCAATGCATATTCAAATTTATGTAAGCAAAGATAATGTTTTCTTCCTTTTAAAAGAGCCACTTCGAATGGAAATGGTAATATACTTTCCAATAAAGGAATTTCATTTTCAATCATTTGTTGTTGCAGTTGTACCGTTTGCGTACTAATAACAACTGGCTCTTCTCTTCTCTTTGCAAAATAAATACTTGGAAGTAAATAAGCAAGTGTCTTCCCTGTACCTGTTCCTGCTTCAATTAATGAAAAACGAGAATCTCTTAATGCTGTATATATTTCCTTCATCATTCGCTGCTGACTTTCTCTTTGTTCAAAATTTGGCATCTTTAGCTCAAGTTGTCCCATTGACTTGTGTAAAAAAGCATCAAACTTAGATAAACAATCATCACCGATTTCTAATGAATAATTTCGTTTTCGAAGCGCAATATTTCGATATACTTCATATTCCTTTGCATCTTCTGTACCAAGCATCACTTTATTTAAAATATTTTCTGAAATGATATTCGCTATATCACTTTGGAATACATCGCTTAGTTCATATAAAGATTGTAATGTGACAAGCGGTAGTTTTTCTAATTGATTTAGAAATTGTAAAAATAATTCCGCTGTCACAAGAGCATCACTATCCGCACGATGCGGTTGATCATGTTCCAATTCATGTTTTTTTGCTAAATCACGCAATTTATAGCTATCAGCTGTCGGCAATAAAATTTGTGCCAATTCAACCGTATCAATTTTTGGACAGTTTACTTCTCCATATCCAGCCTGTTTTAATTCTTCCTTCAAAAAATTCCAATCAAAGTGAACGTTATGTGCAACAAAATAAGCACCCTGTAATAGTTCGGCTACCATCGGCGCTACATCGCAAAATAGCGGGGCTTGTTTCACGAGATTTTCATCAATCCCTGTTAATTCTGTAATAAATGGAGGAATCTCTCTCTTCGGGTTAACAAAAGACGAAAAGATTTCCAATATCTCTCCATCTTCTACTACAACAGCTGCAATTTGTGTAATTCTGTCCTTCCCATCTTTCCAGGAGTTCCCTGTCGTCTCTAAATCGACAACGACATAACGCTTACTCATATGTAACACCTCAATTTCTTACCCTTTCAAACAACAAAAATTCATATATTGTTACTATACCACGTTTTATATCATCTTAATGAAAAGATGGACAAAAAATAGAAGAGCCTGGTATTGAAAAAAGGACTCTTTCTATTCATTCGAGTATATAGTTTCAAAAAAATCTTTAATCTTCTTTATTAATGAATAATTTTTCCGAACCGTTTTTTTACGTGTATTTACATAAAGTAAGCTTCCATCTGCGGGATTTTACATGCTATTATCCTCACTCACCTATTTGCGCGCCTCTCTGAATCTTGAGGTAGATGTCTTACTGCCGTGATAGCAAGATAAAATGAAAAGCTACCTCATATGAGATAGCTTTTCATTTTATAAAATCGTACCTGCTTTTTCAGCACCTAACATTTCAACAATTTGATTGTTATCATCTAACACCGCAATTTTTGGTACTTGTTTATCTACATCTTCTGTCGCTACGAGACCGTAACAAATAATAATAACTTTATCTTCAGGTTGTACAAGTCTTGCAGCTGCACCATTTAAACAAACAACACCGCTGCCACGTTCTCCTTTAATTACATACGTCTCTAAGCGAGCTCCATTGTTATTATTTACAATTTGTACTTTTTCATTTTCTACAATCTCCACTGCGTCCATTAAATCTTCATCAATTGTAATACTACCTACATAATTTAAATTTGCTTCTGTTACAGTCGCGCGATGTAACTTCGCTCTCATCATTGTGCGAAACATAGATGACTCCCCCTTATTCAACCGTTAATGTAATATTGTCAATTAAACGTGCATTATCAAACTTCACTGCAATTGCAAGAATAATACGCCCACCAATTGTTTCAACTTCCGTCAAAGTTGGGTACGCATATAGATCTGCATAATCGACGATACCTTGTGTATTTTCCTCAATATATTCTTTCACAAGACATGTAATGATTTGTGGATTACGCTCTCCAGCTTCAATTCGTTTTTTCGCTATACATAAGCTTTGATATAAATGTGGTGCTTCCTCACGTTCTTTTTCTGATAAATATACATTACGAGAACTTCTTGCTAATCCGTCCTCTTCCCTAACGATATCAACAGGTACAATTGTGATTGGAATATTGAAATCACGTACAAATCCTTGGATAACAGCGACTTGCTGTGCATCTTTCATACCGAAGTAGGCACGCTTTGGCATTGTAATATTAAATAGTTTCATCAATACAGTCGCAACACCTGCAAAATGAATCGGTCTTTGCTTACCACATAATACGTCTGTACGCTTTATAACTGCAACCTTTGTTGTCTGTTCTGCAGGATACATTTCTTCTACGCTCGGATAAAATAAATAATCCACCCCGGCTTCTTTTGCTACTTTCTCATCTCTCTCGATATCCCGAGGATAGCGATCTAAATCTTCATTTGGTCCAAATTGTAATGGGTTTACAAATACGCTTAAAATAACAACTTCATTTTCTTCCCTTGCTTGACGTAATAAAGTTGCATGCCCTTCGTGTAAATATCCCATCGTTGGAACAAAACCGCTATCTTTACCACTTGCACGAATTTCACTAGCAATTTGCTGCATCTCTTGCACTGTTGTTACAATTTTCATCACTGTTTCCCTCCGTATAATGCTACACATTCTTCCTCTTTCATTGTGAATGAATGTTGTTCTTCCGGAAATTGTCCTGCTTTTACTTCAGCAACATATTGCGCAATTCCGCGTACAATTTCTTCTTGAACTGATGTATATTGTTTCACAAATTTCGGAACACGCTCCACTCCATACGAAATGAGATCATGATAAACAAGTACTTGACCATCTACTTTACTACCTGCACCAATACCTATTGTAGGAATCGTCAGCTGCTGTGATACAAGCTCTGCTAGTTGCATTGGTACGCATTCTAAAACGATTGCCATTGCACCAGCCTCTTCACATTTCTTAGCATCTTCTAACAATTTCTTTGCACTTTCAGCATCTTTTCCTTGCACTTTATAGCCACCTAATACACCTACAGATTGGGGTGTTAAACCAAGATGGGATACAACAGGAATTCCTGCATTCGTTAAGAAGCGAATGATTGATACTACCTCATCCGCTCCTTCTACTTTCACTGCATGTGCTCCGCTCTCTTGCACGATGCGGCGCGCATTATGCATCGTTTCTTGCAAAGATACATGGTAAGACATAAACGGCATATCCGTTACAATAAAAGTTTCCTTTGCTCCGCGGCGCACTGCTTTCGTATGATGAATCATATCATCTACCGTTACTGGAATGGTAGAATCGTATCCAAGTACAACCATTCCAAGGGAATCCCCTACTAAAATCATATCAACTTCAGCTTCTTCTGAGAGCTTTGCAGATGGATAATCATACGCAGTAAGCATCGTAATCGGCTCACCGTTCTCTTTCATTTTTAAAAAATCTGTTGTCGTTTTCAAAAACTACTCCTCCTTTATTCAGGAGAGAGGAGATGGCCGAAATCATATAAAAAACCCATCTGACCAAAAAAGGGCAGATGGGTTGTGTTAGTCGGCAAAATTCATCCCTCTGTCCCAGTCCGTTGTTGGATCAAGGCAGAATCCAAATTATTTTTCTTCATTGCTTGAAATAATGGTGCAGTTCACTCAGATACTGCCCATATTCGAACTAATTATAGCAAACTACGAAATAAAATTGCTACATTTTTTTGAAAAAATAATTTTCTATTCCTATTACAGTATGTGAAATTTCAAGAATAACAACGAATATAACAGTAAACAATTCTATTTTTACTGTCATCCAATGTACAAATAAAAAGAAGCTCCCAAGCAGGAACTTCTCTTTACTTAATTTCTATATCAGCAGAATGAATATGATGAAGTTGACCTTTATCATCTTCTAACATAAGTACACCATCCGCTGTAATTCCTTTTGCTACACCTGTAATCGTATCTTTCATCGTTCGGGCCGTAATTTCTTTTCCAATACTTATTGCATAACTTTCCCAAAGTAGTTTAATAACCGAAAAACCATTTTTTACATATTCTTGATATAACTTTTCCATTTGTAAAAAGATCTGTTGCATAAGCTCTGCTCGCACAATTGGTTTTCCTGATTCAATTGCTAAAGATGTTGCAATTTTTTTAATCTCATCTGCAAAATGTTCTTGCCCTTGGTTTGCATTAATTCCAATTCCCATAATAACAGCATTAATCTTATCTGGGTCAGCCTGCATCTCTGTTAAAATACCGACAGCTTTTTTTCCTTCAATTAAAATATCATTGGGCCATTTAATTCCCACATTCACACTTGTACATTTCTCAATTGCTTGTGCTACACTAACTGCTGCTAATAAAGTAAGCTGAGGAGCATGATGAACGGGAATAGCTGGACGTAAAATAATACTCATCCAAATCCCTGTCCCTTTTGGTGAGTGCCATTTTCTACTCAAACGGCCGCGTCCTGCTGTTTGCTCTTCCGCAACGACAATTGTTCCCTCCGCCGCCCCTTCATAAGCAAGTTTTGCTGCAATATGCTGCGTAGACTCTACAGATTCTTTAAAATAAACAGTTCTCCCTATAAATTCTGTCTGTAAGCCTAATTGAATTTCATTCGCTGTTACTTTATCTGGCTTACTAGCAATCCGATATCCTAGACGGCGCACAGCTTCTAGTTCATATCCTTCGCTCCGAAGATCCTCCATATGTTTCCAAACAGCTGTTCTTGAGCAGCCAAGCTTGTCACTAATTGTTTGACCAGATACAAACTCGCCATCTGCTGCAGAAAAAATCTGCAGCAATTGTTTTCTTATAGTAGATTGCATCCTTGTAGCCACTCCCTTATTTTCTCTTTCTCATTTTCTAATCGTTCTTGTAAAATTTCTTCTTCGATTCTTTGCAACACTTCTGCCACCCATGGTCCTGGCGTTTTTTCTGTCCAACCTAACAAATCATTACCGCTTACTTTCATTTCCTGACGATTATGAATGGATAATGAATCAAATAATGACTGTACCTGATTTACAGAAAATATATCATATTTTTTTATAATAGCTTGATATACTCTTTCCGTCATTAAAGCAGTATGCAAACCTGTCTTGTATAGAAAAACTGCATCCCAAGACTTTGTTTTTCTAGAGCGGATTGCTAATATAACAGCTACAATATCTTTTATTTTTTTGTTTGAAAATTTCCATTGACGTAAGAAAACTGATGGATGTTCTTCACCAATACAATATAAGAAAAATGCCCACGCCTCGATATCGGTTTCAAAAAAATCCCAGTTATATTGCATAGCTTTTAAAATTCTTTCTTCTGACATTTGTAAATATGGTAAGTGCGTAACTAGTTTCGTCTCTACTAGTTGTTGAAGCCCATTTACACAATATTTACCCGTCAACAGCTTTTCAAACTCAACTGTAATTCTTTCAATCGCTATATGTTCCAGTAAATGTCCATACTCCTCAATCGCACGTTTCGTTTGTTCCTCTAAAAAGAATCCTAAAGTACTAACAAAGCGAATACCCCGCATCATACGTAGTGCATCTTCTTGAAAGCGATCCGCAGCATTCCCTACTGTTGCAATTTCTTGTTTACGAATTGCCTCTTGCCCCGCAAACAAATCAATGATGTTTCCTTCTTCATTCATCGCAATCGCATTCATAGTAAAATCTCGTCGTTTTAAATCTTCTTCTAATGAACGAACAAACTGAACACTACTTGGTCTGCGAAAATCTTCATAATCACTCTCCGTTCGAAATGTTGTCACTTCATACGGAATACCTTCTTGAACAACAATAACCGTACCATGTTCAAGCCCAACAGGGACATGTCTTGGGAATAAATGCATCACTTCTTCTGGAAGAGCTGATGTTGCGATATCAATATCACCAATTGGTCTATTGATAATAAAATCACGCACACTTCCCCCAACAAAATATGCTTCATGCCCATGTTGTTTCAATGTCTCAATAATTGCTCCAGCTTGTTTAAATCGTTTCATTTTTGTCATCCCTTAGTATGTCATAATAAATTGCCTCATATTGTGAAACAATATTTTCTGAACGAAATTGCTCATATACAGCTTCCATGGCGCGCTGTGCCATATTTTGATGGAGATCGTCGTTTTTAAGCAATTGTATCGCTTGCTTAGCTATACCTTTGATATCTCCAACTTCACATATATATCCCGTTTCACCATGTTGAATAACTTCTGGAATACCTCCAACACGCGTACCAATACATGGCACACCACACGCCATTGCTTCTAGTAAAACGAGGCCAAAGCTTTCTTTTTCTGATAAAAGCAACATTAAATCGCTCATTGCAAGAAGCTCAGCAACATTATCCTGTTTTCCTAAAAACAAAACATGTTCTTCAATATGTAAGCTTTTCACCAACTGTAAAATTGTACAAAATTCTGGCCCATCACCAACAAGTAATAATTTCGCTGCCACTTCTTTTACAATTTTAGCAAATGACTGGACAACATCTTGTGCACGCTTGACCTTGCGAAAATTCGAAATATGAATTAATACCTTTTCATCTTCACGTATGCCATACTCTTTTTTTAGTTGGGACATATCTCTCTTAAAATAGACACGCTCATCAATAAAATTATATACAGTTTGAATTTCTTTATTTGGCTTTACAAGCTCATGTGTTTCTTGAATTAACGAGTGAGATACAGCTGTAACAACATCAGATTGCTCAATACCAAACCGTATTAAATTATTTAGAGAAGGATCTGAACCAAGTACAGTAATATCAGTTCCATGTAACGTCGTAACGATTTTAATATCGTCTCCAATCATTTGCTTTGCTAAGTATGCACAAATTGCATGTGGTATTGCATAGTGTACATGTAAAACATCCAAGTTTTCTCTCTGTGCAACCTCTGCCATTTTACTTGCTAATGCTAAATCGTAAGGTGGATATTGAAAGACAGAATATTGATTTACCGTTACTTCATGAAAATAAATGTTTGGATATACTTTATTTAATCGGAATGGAACTCCAGAAGTAATGAAGTGAATTTCATGACCTCGTTCAGCCAATTGTTTTCCTAATTCAGTTCCTACAACCCCAGAACCACCAACAGAAGGATAACATGTTATACCTATTTTCAATTTCATTTACATCCCCCTATTAAATCAGCATGTAATAAAACTGGCTTTTTACTCATAAATCCTTCAGCATACATAACTCCAACTTCTTTTCCAAACATTTTCTCACGAGCGATTACTGTTTCGACATAACCTTCTGTTAAAGGTGTCTTCACACCATCACTTCCTGCTGTAAATTGGCTTTCATAGGCTTCTAACGCGGCTATCTTTTCAGAAAGATGTTCGCTAATATCAATGCAGAAATTCGGTTTATGAAAACCATTAATCATATAATAATAAAAAGATTGTACGCGATGTGGTGACATTTCTGGCATATATTTACGAACACCTGCTGAAAACACAGCTTCTTCCACGAGTTTCGCACAATTCGCATGGTCTGGGTGGCGATCTTCATAGTATGGTGCAAAAATAAGCGTTGGCTTATATGTCCGAATAATTTTTACGATTTCTCTTATATATTCTTCTTTCATATACAGACCGCGGTCTGGCATTGCTAAATTGATTCGCTCTGTCACTCCCATGATACGAGCAGCTGCTTGTGCTTCTTCTTTTCTTAGTTCAACCGTCCCATTTGAGGATAAATCGGCTTCTGTCAAATCACAAATGCCAACTTCATATCCTTGTTTTGTATATTTGGCAATAGTGCCAGCCATGCCGATTTCAACATCATCGGCATGGGCACCAAACGCTAATATATGTAATCCTCTCATAATTTGTTCCCTCATTTTCGTAACTTTCGGTAGTCTAAATCTCCTCGTTCTAATGCATGCATTAACATCTCAGCACTTGCCATATTCGTTGCAAGCGGAATCGCATACACATCACATAAACGAAGCAATGCATTTACATCTGGCTCATGTGGTTGTGCTGTTAGCGGGTCCCGAAAGAAAATCACCATGTCTAAATCGTTTTTTGCAATCATTGCACCAATTTCTTGATCGCCGCCAAGAGGACCAGATTGATATCTTGTGACTGTAAGTCCTGTCGCTTCCATAATGCGAAGGCCTGTTGTTCCCGTAGCAAAAAGTTCATGTTGTTCAAAAATTGGTTTATATGCGTATGCAAACGAAACTATATCATCTTTCTTTTTGTCATGTGCAATTAAGGCAATCTTCATCCGTCTTCCCCCCTTTAATCGATGATCTTCTCTAATCCATATACAAGATGGTCAAGATTCATTACTGTTTCAATAGCTAATTTTACTCCAGACATAAATGATGCTCTGTTGAATGAATCATGACGAACTGTTAACATTTGTCCGTCTCCGCCAAACAATACTTCTTGATGCGCAATAAGCCCTGGTAAACGCACGCTATGAATATGAATACCATCTACATTTGCACCACGTGCTCCTTTTAATTGTTCTGTTTCATTTGGATGACCTTGTTGTTTTGGTTCACGATTTTGACGAATTAAATCTACCGTTTTTACAGCTGTACCTGATGGTGCATCTAATTTTTGATCATGATGTAGTTCAATCACTTCAACATCTTGGAAATATTTCGCTGCCATTTGAGAAAACTTCATCATAAGTATTGCACCAATTGCAAAGTTTGGGGCAATAATAGTACCTACCTGTTTTTCTTTCGCAGTGTCTGTTAAATGCTGAAGTTCTTCTTCTGTAAACCCTGTCGTACCAATAACGGAACGAAGACCATGTTCAACAGCGAGTGTAACATGTTCTTTGCCGACTTCTGGTGTCGTTAAATCTAGCAATACATCCGCTTCTACTTCATTTAAACAAGTATGTAAATCCGCATAGATTGGTGCATGTAATGTAGGCATTCCAGGAAGATTTGAAATCATTTCACCACCATGCTTATAATCAACTGCTGCTACTAATTGAAAATGTGGTGTTCTTTCCATTAGAAGTACCGCTTCGTGTCCCATACGTCCTCTTGGTCCAGCAATAATCACTTTAATATCTTTCATTATTCTTTCTCTCCCTCTTCAATACGTGTCCAGCGATCTTTATCACGTGTATTAAATTTATCCATTACAATGTTATGTGCTGTTTCTAAATCAATATGTAAGCTATTTGCCATGCAGATCATAACAAATAATACATCTCCAAGTTCTTCTTCAATTGTTCGTTCTTTTTCAGTCGTTTTCTTCGGCTTCTCACCGTAATAGTGGTTCACTTCCCTTGCAAGTTCACCCATTTCTTCTGTCAAACGAGCCATCATTGCAAGCGGACTGAAATAACCTTCTTTAAATTGACTAATATATGCATCTACTTCTTTCTGCATATCTTTCATCGTTTTTTGTTCCATGTTGTTCACCTCTAATCCTTCCTCTTTCATGTTAGCCAATTCATGGCGATTTGACAAATATTATTCCTCTTTCGTCCCTATTTGCCACGTATTTTTGGATAGACTATAATAAAGTGAAACTTTCTTTTGCAAATGTTCTTCTTGCAAAAGATTAGTTGAACCAATCGGGCTCTTACGGTTGGTTAGTCTTTTCTTCTCGCCTTACTCCTTACCAACCGTTAGTGCGGGGTAAAGTGAAACTTTCTTTTGCAAATGTTCTTCTTGTAAAAGGTTACCTCTTACCAATTACAATCATACAAATGACTTACTATTCTTATCGTTTTTCTTCGTCATTAGCTATTTCAACGGAGCGAAGTAACAATTACATATTAGGGGGCTTGCTACATGAAAACCAACTTAAAGATTCGAAACATTATATTTATTTTGATTGGTTCCGCTATCTTCTCTTTTGGCATCGTAAATATTAATATTGAAAATCACTTAGCAGAAGGTGGCTTTACAGGAATTACGTTATTGCTTTATTTTCTCTTTTCGCTTGATCCATCTTATACAAACTTAATCTTAAACATCCCTCTCTTTTTTGTCGGTTGGAAATTACTCGGCCGAGCAACTTTCTTATACACATTAATCGGAACATTTAGCGTCTCCTTATTTCTATGGATTTTTCAGCGCTACGAATCATTAAATTTACATTTAAATTTGCAAAATGATATGACATTAGCAGCCCTGTTCGCTGGAGCATTTATTGGGATTGGTCTCGGAATTATATTCAAATACGGTGGAACAACGGGTGGCGTCGATATTATTGCTCGATTAGCTCATAAATATGTTGGCTGGAGCATGGGAAAAACAATGTTTATGTTTGACGCTGTTGTCATTGTCATCTCCATTCTTACATATCTATCTTATCGCGAGGGCATGTATACGTTAGTTGCGGTCTTTATCGGAGCAAAAGTCATTGACTTTATGCAAGAAGGAGCATATGCAGCAAAAGGAGCAACCATTATTTCAGATAAAAACGACGAAATTGCTGCCAAGATTTTATCCGAGATGGAGCGCGGGGCAACCTTTTTAAAAGCAGTTGGCTCTTATACAAAGATTGAGCGAAACGTACTTTATTGTGTTGTGGCAAAAAATGAAATCGTAAAACTAAAGAATATTATTACTTCAGTAGATCCTCATGCATTTGTTGCAGTAAGTGATGTACATGATGTAGTTGGTGAAGGCTTTACATTAGACGAAAATAAAAATCCATTACATAATTAAACATGCTAGATCTCTAACATTACTACACTTTCCAAATACACAACTTAAAAAGCTATCGAACCCGATATCTTTTTAAGTTGTAAACCCCTATAAAGAAAACTTCTACTATATATACTTCCCTAATTTTTCTAAATCCTCATAAATCAAATCCAACAAGCCTCTATTATAAAAAATTGATGCTGGATGAAATGTCGGAAAAATATTATATATCTTCTCGGTCCATATAAAATCTGTACTTTGATTATTTTTTAGTCTTCGTACTGGCTGCTGCAATAATTGTCCATGAACATCAGTAATTTTTTTATCTGGTCCCACTAAACGCTTTAATGCAATATTTCCAAGTGTGACAATAACCGGTGCTTGCACGTGCTCCATCTCATAATCTAACAAAGGAGCATGTATAAGTATTTCTCCCTGATTTGGAGTTCGATTATATTTCTTCTGAGCAACTTGCCCGCTCCGCTCTCTTTTCTCTCTCCATATATAAGGCCGGCTACGTACAGTGCTCGTAATATATACTTCTTCCCTTGTAAGGCCGATACGTTCTAAAAATCCCATTAACTCCTTACCTGCTCTTCCACTAAACGGAATGCCATTATGAATTTCTGTTTCTCCTGGCGCTTCTCCAACAAGCATTAGTTTCGGCTTTTCAGGACCTTGTCCACATAAAAAACCTTCTAATGGATAGGGAGCACTAAGTTTTTTCACATGCAGTACTAATGAATCTGGATATTGCATTTCCATCACCTTCACTCATAATCACTTTACCTATGCTTCTTACTATTATAACTTGCTCTTTAAATTTCATTATGCTACTTGTTATCAATTTACAATAATAAACAAATTATAAAACAAAATTCATCGCTTCTCTCTGAAACTTAAGGCTTGAGTCTTACTGTCCACAAATAGCGGGATAAAGAAAAAGACTATCGAAATCGATAGTCTTTAATCATCGCTACGCTGCATCCCTGTATAAACTAATACTAGACGAAGCAATTCAAATACCGCTACTGCCGCCGCTGCAACATATGTTAAAGCTGCTGCATTTAATACTTTACGTGCTTGCCCATATTCGTCTGTTGATACAATTCCAAGTGCTTCAATTTGCTGCATTGCGCGTTTTGAAGCATCAAACTCAACCGGCAATGTAACGAGCTGGAAAACTACACCTGCTGCCATTAAAATAATCCCTAGTAACAATAGCTTTGTCATCGATGCAAATATACCAATCATAATGAACACCCATGACATGTTCGATCCGAAGCTTGCAACTGGAACTAAAGAATGACGAAAACGCATAAACTTATAATCTTTCGCATCTTGAATCGCATGCCCTACTTCATGAGCTGCTACAGCTGTTCCAGCAACTGAATGACCATAATAGTTATCAGTTGACAATCGAACCGTTTTGGCTGTTGGGTCATAGTGGTCTGACAAATGCCCTGGTGTTTCTTCTACAGCTACGTTATACAAACCATTTTCATCTAAAATTTTTCGAGCTACTTCCGCTCCTGTCATACCCGATGTTGAATACACCTGTGAATATTTGCTATAAGCACTGCGTACTTTTGACTGTGCATACAACGGTATGATCATAATGATCGCGAAATAAACTAAATAAAAAGCCATTATGAACCTCCATTGAAGTCGTAATTATAGTACTATCCATTCTATTTTCTTCTTTATATATTGTCAATAAAGAAACCTTACAATCCTTGTCTATATTAGTGATCTTATCGATTTTTAGAATGTATCCCACTGGTACGCTTCGCTTTCTCTCCCTTATATTTTCTCCAACCGACGTACGTTAATGTAAAGAAAATAAGTCCACCTGTAATTGTCATAAACCATATGAGAGAAGAGTCCACTTCATCTTTCTTTGCTGTTTGAAATATTTTTTGTAAATCTCCTTTTATAATCCCTACTTGCATTTGTCCACTTTTATTTTTTAACATCACATTACGGAATTCATCCAAATACGATAAATGCGCATTTACACGCTGTGATTGATTTTCCGGCAATGCAATCATTAAACTTGGATAAATCACATCAAATTCATGCAAAAATGTATTTAATGATTGTTGGAATCGTTCATCATCTTCTGTTTGAAGTGCCTTTTCAACTTTAGCAAAAGCCCCCATAACACGTCCTTCTCGTTCTATCCAAAGCGGTTGATACTTAGATACTTCCGCATCTACCACCAATTGTAGTGCCAATACATCATCTATTTTTATTTGCTGCTCCAAACTTTCTTCCTCAAGCGATCGCTGTGCCCTGTCATACGCTAAAGAGATTACCCGAAAATGCATGGGTGTTAGTTTATTTTCCTTTTCATTCTCCCGCAATACAAATTGTTCTGAAAAATGTTGCAATACTTGCGTTGCTTTCTTATATTCTTCTTGTTTTACAAGTTGCAAGGAATCATCTAATAGCCCCGTTAACTCATTCCATTTTTCAGCGTATATACGTACTGGAAACAATATAATCAGAAATGCTATCATTCCAATTAAGACTCTCTTCATTCCGGTCCCCCCTATAACTACTAGTACAAAATATGTTAAGGTGGACAAGAATAGAACAGAACGAAACCGAAAAATATTTTATGAATAAAGATTTTCCATTGAAGACTTCCGCTTTTTTAATAAATATCTATACATACAATAACAAAAAGCACTCCCACATAAAATCAATATTAAAATTACACATGCTGCATGCATAAAAAACTGTTCTGGTAGCATTAAAATAATAGGATCTGTTTCACTATCAAATTGCCAATAATCATTGCTAAAAAGAAGTTTATGGAATAGTACAAAACTCTTTTCAAAATTAATTGCAATAGGCAAAGTAAGCGCAATCGGAAATATAATGGTCAAAATTGCGCCATGTAATAAAAACTTCATCTTTCGTTTACGCAATAAATACCCCCCGCCCAATAAAGCAATACTGAGCGCCATACACATCCCGTATTGAATCTTCACTAAAATATTTTTCACATCAACAAAATGAATCCTTCCATTTGTTGACATATCTAGTGTAGGCAATTGTAATGATTCATGATAAAAAGGAGAAAGGTATGTCATCAGTACATCATAGTTCTTCTTAATTTCTGATTCTGTCATATTTGCTAAATCTGGTATATTTAAAAAATGTATATCTGCATAATATAACCATTTCCCATATACAACAATTGTAGTTGCAATAGCAAAAATAGAAAATGCTATACAGTATGAGACAATAGTAGTTATCAAACGATCGAATATTCTTACACCTATCTTATTTTTATTCATTTTCTTTCTCCAATTCCTCATTTAATTTCATAACGAAAACTGTTTTCGATTTTTTCTCAAACAATAATAGTATGTAATAGCTAATACAACAATACTTAACCAAAATGTAAAGTAACCAATCTGTTCTACAAACAAATGCATAATACCATATCTCGGCATTTGCCAAAACAAATAGTCGATTACATCATTATGTAACGTCCATATACCTGCTACAATAAAATGCCACTTTTTTATACGGTAAAACGGGGCATATAATAAACCTTGTATAGCCATTGCAAAATGAGAAAGTACCAACATATAACTTATAAACTCAAGATTGCCCTTAGCCATAAACACAATGCCATTTACAACAACAGCCCAAATGCCATATTTCATTAAGGAAACGATTGCCAAAGCTTCTATTAGTCCCCAATTTTTATTACACAAAAAGGCCAGTAATACAAAAACAAAGAAGAAACTTGCAATAGGACTATCAGGAACAAATGGCCAGAATATCAATGAAGTTTCCATCAGTTGATCTCCATACCAAATAAAACCATATATTGTCCCTAAAATGTTAATGATGAACAAAAGTAGTAAAACCGAACGCTGTCTTAATAACGCATACACGTAGACCAATATGTATATACAACACCTTTCAAACAAAGTAACTTTTTTATTCTCTAAAACGCTATGCTTTTATTATAGCAAACTTTGTGTTACAAACAGAAAAGCTGACTACAAATTCGTAGTCAGCCTTCAATTATTTTTTATTATATTTCGTAATAAATTCTGAGAGCTTCTTCAACTCTTCATCTGTGCCCTTAAATACTCCTTTAGGCATCGCACCTTTTCCATCTTTCGCAATCTTTGCAATTTCTTCTGGTTTTAACGTTAAATTCTGCAGCGCTGGCGCCGCTGCACCACCTTGCAAGTTATCACCATGACATGTTAAACATGTATTTTTTTGCATCAATTTATAACCTTCATCATTTTTATCTACTGGTGTCGTTTTCACAATTGCACCTTGTTTTTTGGCAGCTTCCCAGTCATGATGTGCCACAGACTCCCATGTTAAAAAGATGATAGAAGCAATTGCTAAAAGCATGAATCCAGTTGCAACTGGCCGTTTCAATGGACGTCTTTCAGGACCTCGATCGAGAAATGGCGCCAATAGTAATGCTCCAAATGCAATCCCTGGCATAATAAACGCGCCGATTACAGTAAATGAGCCTGATGCATATGAGTACTTTAAAAGCTGATACAGAAATAAGAAATACCAGTCTGGAAGTGGTATATATCCTGCATCTGTAGGATCCGCCATTCTCTCAAGTGGCGACGGGTGCGCCACCGTTAAACATAAATAACCGATTAAAAAAACCGCACCAACCATCCATTCTTTCAACAAGAAGTTCGGCCAAAACGCTTCTGTTTTCCCTGGATATTCAGAATAATCTTTCGGGATATTCGGTTTACGTGCTACAGGTACTCGTGAATCTCCCACAAACTTCATCCCTTTGCCGCGATGCATAATCTCCCTCCTTCAATTCAGTTTTTCTCCTATTCTTTCAAATTAGCAATCTCTTACTTATAGCGGACCAGAAATACCTTGTTTGCGAATCATGATGAAGTGGAAGGCCATTAAGCCTAGAAGTGCTGCTGGTAAGAAGAAGACGTGAATAGCAAAGAAGCGAGTTAATGTTTGAGCCCCGACAATTTCGGAGTGACCAGCAAGTAATGTTTTAATATAAGGACCGATAAGCGGTGTTTGCTCCGCAATTTGAATCCCTACTTTTGTTGCAAATAACGCTTTCATATCCCATGGTAATAAATATCCGGTAAAACCAAGACCTAGCATAACAAAGAAAATAAGAACACCGACAATCCAATTTAATTCACGAGGTTTCTTATATGCACCTTGGAAGAAAACCCTAAGTGTATGTAAAAACATCATTACAATTACAAGGCTGGCACCCCAATGGTGCATGCCACGTACAATTTGTCCATACGCAACTTCATTTTGTAAATAATAAACCGATTCCCAAGCATTTTTAATATCCGGTACATAATACATTGTTAAAAACATTCCTGACAAAATTTGAATTACAGTAACAAAAAACGTAAGTCCTCCAAAGCAGTAGACGAATGCAGAAAAGTGATGTGCTGGATTTACATGTTCGGGTACTTCATGGTCGGCAATATCACGCCATATCGGTGTAATATCTAACCGTTCGTCCACCCAATCATAAATTTTATTTAACATCTATTTCGCACCCCCTCTTGGCTTTGCTTTTCCTAAATAAAGCGTTCCATCCTTCACTTTGGATTCATACACATCAAGTGGAGCAAGAGGCGGCGTTCCCTTTATGTTTATGCCATCTTTTGTGTAACGTCCCCCGTGACATGGGCAAAAAAATTGATTAGGATGCGACTTGTCTGAATTCCAGTTAACCGTACACCCTAAATGTTTACACACTGGAGAAAACGCTACAATGTCTCCGCTTTCATCTTTATGCACCCAAGCAGATTTTGGTTCTTCGGACTTGTACCATCCATCAACCTGCTTTACCTTAAAGTCAAAGCGTTTTGGTTCTGTTGTAATCTCTTTAACTTGCGCAACAGCAACCATCTCTCCCCCCGCTTCTTTCCTTAAAACTGGATCAAGTGCAAAGCGCGTCATTGGCATTAAAATTCCAGCTGCCATAAAACCTCCTACACCTGTAAGCGTGTAGTTTAAAAATTGTCTTCTTGACACACGATGTTCTTTCTCGCTCACGAAAATTTCCCCCCTCTATCAGAAATTGTCCCCTCGTGACAAAACAGTATAAAAAAATAAAAACTAGGACACTATCATGATATAATACCCACATGCGCAGGTCAATATCATACTACTCATAATCATAAGAACTATCTGCTTATTTTTTATTTTCCCACTTTTCTGTCAATAATTCCATTATATTTTTTACATGCGCATGAATTACTTCTCTTTTCGCTTGATCACTAAATTCCTCTAGCGATAAAGCAGGTAACCAAAACAAATGACCTGGTAACGTATCTACACCCTCTTTCCATGCAAAGTCACTTGTAACATAAGCAATATGTTTCAATCCTTGCTCCTGCAAATGACTTGTCCAATCTTGTAAACGCCCTTTCTCTTGCTTTTGCTGCTCCGTTAAGTACGTAAACGGCGGTAACAAAAGCACTCTTCCTTTATATTCTCTTTCTAACTCCATGCTTAAAGTTTCAATAAATTCCCCTTGCGCTACAACACTCTTCATTTCTTTTGCTACTGAAATAGAAAGAAGGGGTATAATACCAGTATCCACATACTCTCTAGCTTGTTCAAATTGCTCCGCATCTTTTACAGCCCATTTCATCATAATTCCCTCCTTTGCCCATTATCTCATTCTAAATGACAGAACTTTCACTTTATATCTATTAAACCATACTAAAACAGGTAAAAAAAGAAAAACTACCTATATTAGGTAGTTTTTCTTTAAATAGTTAGAAATTTGTCAAAATTAAAGAAAATTATCATTCCCTACAAACTTTTCAATTCCTCTGTTAACTTACAAAAAGCTTCCTTATCTTGATTGTCCAGCGCTTCATCAATTTGCTTTAAAAGTCGATCTCTTCGAAATGAAAATACACTCTCTTCTAAAAATCGTTCTGCAAGTAAACGATCTTTTTCATTTACTTCAATATGCTTTGGCAAGTACGGATTTTCTTCTAATACTGCTACATAATTTGCATTTTGGAACGATGATTTAAAATTAAGTTGAATATAAATATCCTCATCTCGATTTAAACGAATGTCATGAAATGATTTTTCTGCATCCGTCGTCATAACATTTTGTTTAAAGAAGTGAAACGGTGTATCTTTCACACAATTTGCTGACATCACTAAACCACGAGGGCAATATTTTGCATGTTCTACGAAGTGGACTTTGTGCATTAATTGATCATGACTCATTAAATAATTTAAAATCCATACACATTCACGCTGTTTCAGTTGATAATTGTTTAAAAACCATTTTACAAAATCCTTCTTCTCGTTTACAGAAACAGGGGTATTCATAGCGCTCAGTCCCTCCTCTGTCTTTCTCTTTTCTTATTTAGATTCAAGAAGCAGCATTCACTTTCCTTCCAACTTATGAAAAATCCTCTAAATTATATAACAATTCTTCGATGTGAATTTGTGTTGGATCCAGTTGTAGTAAGCGTGTAAATACTTCTTTCGCTTCTTTTCGCAACCCTTCTTCTAATAGGAAATAACCGTACTCTTCCAAGAAATCCGGATGATTCTTAAAAGAAGTATATGCACTCTCATAGTGCTTTAATGCATCAGAATACATTTCTAATTGTTTTTTCCCAAATGCCAGATCCCAAAGTAATTGTGTATCTTGTTCTCCACTATCCATTGCATTTTCTACAACAACAATTAGTTCTTCATATTTCTCTTGTTCTTTTAAGATATATGCATATTTTAATATCGCACCTAAATGTCCTGGATCAATCTGTAATGCTTTTTGAAGCAATTCTTCTGCTTCTGCTAATTTCCCTATCTTCGCTGCAATATTTGCAAGTTCTACATAAAGAGGCACAGATAATTCATCAATTTTAATTCCTTCATGAAGTGTTTCATAGCTTTCTTGAAGCATTCCTTCTTTTTCATAACATTTAGCCAAATACATATATAAGGATGCATATTCTGGGTCTAGTTCTTTTAATTCTTTCCAAGCTCCAATCGACCTTTGATACTCTTCACCTTGATAAAGTGTAAATGCATACCCAAATAAAGAATGAATATCTTTTTGTTCTTCTAATCCTTCTTCATAATACGTAATTGCTTCTTCCCAGTTTCCAATTGCACTTAGCGTTTCAGCTAAGCGAAGGGCAATTACAACACCTCCCATTACTTTGTGATCAGAAAGTAATGACTGGTAATAAGCAATCGCTTTTTGCTCCTCACCTTTACTGCTATAAAGTTCTGCTAGTCCAAAAGTAATAACAGGCTCTTCTGGCATCATTTCTTTTGCTTTTAATAGTTTTTGCTCTGCAACATCATCGAAGCCCTGCATTTGAAATAGATCCGCAACAAGTAGTAAAGATTGAACATACAGTTCATCGTCTTCAGAGATATCATGAAGCACTTCAATTGCCTCATCTTCTTTATCTAAATCAATATATAATTCTGCTAAAAATATTGTAAACTCACTTTCTTCTGGATATAACAAACGTAAATCTTCTGTAATCGCTAACGCTTCATCAATAAATCCAAGCGTATGATAGTAGCGAGCAATATCATACTTCTCTTCATCTGTCCCTTGTTTTACCAATTCTTTTAATTGTGTTAATCCTTTTTCCGCTTCCCCATTTTCAATATAAGAAACAGCCTGTTCAAACTTTTGCATAAATGTCTCCTTTAATTCTTATAATATTCTCTTCTGTTCATTAATCATAAACAACTGTTGCCATGTAAGCAACTCAAAGAAGCAGAAAAGAATCTTCCCAAACTGAAAAGATCCTTTTGCTTCACAGAGATTCTAACTGCTCAAAAAAATTCGGATAGGATACAGCAACTGCATCACCATTTTCAATTTGCATTTCTCCTTCTGCTATACAAGACGCAATTGCAAGCATCATGCCAATGCGATGGTCCCCATGACTATTAACAATATTCCCTTGTAACTTCTGATTCCCATTAATAATCATACCATCTGGTGTCGCTTCAATTTCCGCTCCCAGTTTTCGAATCGCATCAACAACCGTATTGATGCGATTCGTTTCTTTTACTTTTAACTCCTCTGCATCTTTAATAATTGTTGTTCCTGTCGCCTGTGTCGCCAGTAAAGCAATAATAGGAATTTCATCAATTAACCTTGGAATAAGTGAACCGCCAATTTCAATTCCTTTCAGTTCAGAAGTTTCAATTGTAATATCTCCACATGGTTCAAACTCTTCATTTCGAACATTACGAATTGAAATAAGCGCTCCCATTTCTGATAACACATCCAGAATCCCTGTTCTTGTTGGATTTAAACCAACATTTTTCAATACAAGTTTACTATTTGGTACAATTGCACCCGCTACTAAGAAAAAGGCAGCTGAAGAGACATCACCTGGAACCTCTATCTCCGTTCCTACAAGCGATTGCCCCCCTTGTAAAGAAACAGTTCGCCCTTCTACATTCACTTCACAACCAAATGCACGCAGCATTCTTTCCGTATGATCACGAGATTGTAACGGTTCTGTTACTGATGTCACCCCTTCTCCTTGCAATCCTGCAAGTAAAATAGCTGATTTTACCTGCGCACTTGCTACAGGAGAATGATAGTGTCTACCTTTTATGTTTCCTCCACGAATCGACAACGGCGTATATTGTCCATCTTCCCGACCTTCAATTTGTGCATCCATTTCACGAAGAGGGGCTGTAACACGTTTCATAGGACGTTTTCCAATAGATTCATCCCCAATTATAGTACAATGGAAAGGAGCATTCGCTAAAATACCAAGCATGAGACGAATAGTGGTTCCTGAGTTCCCTACATCTAGCACCTCTTTCGGTTCCTGTAATCCAGCTAATCCTTTTCCATATACAATGACATCGTTACCATCTTGCTCAATCATTATTCCTAATTTCCGAAAGCAAGCAATCGTACTTAAACAGTCTTCTCCTAATAAAAAATTTGAAATTTTTGTTGTTCCCTCTGCTATCGCTCCAAACATCACAGCGCGGTGTGAAATAGATTTATCTCCAGGCACAGCAATCGTTCCATTCAAACCATTTTTCCGCCTTATGAGTCTCCTCATTTTTATCACCCCTATTAAAAATAATATATACTTTTGTACACCTATATCATCTATATATATCCATTTTGATTTTCCAACATATAAGTCGCGGCTATAAAAACAAAAGAAGATCCCCACTCATTTTCTCTCTTTGTTTTCACTTGGCATGGGACTGACTGAAAAAAGCTCTGACCGCTTCTATGCACGACCGGATCCTCTCTCCCTCCTAAAAAGAAATGTTTTATGGCGGTTTTCCAATTTGTATGTATATATCTTTATTGTACTGCTTTCCTTCTTCATCGTGCAAATATGTATAGCCTAAAGAAAACGACTCCTATAATGGGAGCCGCGCCTTTTCTTAAGAATATGTTTCTTCTTTCTTTTTTTGCTCTTTCACAAGTTCCGTCAGCAATTCAATAATCTCATCATTCTCTTCTTTTAAACCAACAGTAATACGAATACCATCTGGCAAGCCAAACGCAGCACCTGAACGAACAATATACCCTTTTCTCATTAATCTTTCAAATGCTTCATTACCAGGAATCCCAAGCTTTAAGAATATGAAATTTGTTTGTGATGGATAGTAAAAAACGTCGTACTCCTTACAGAACGTATAATATTGATTTAATCCTTCAGCATTTTGCTTCACACACTCTTGTAAAAATTCTTGATCTTCTATCGCTACCAAACCAACAGCTTGTGCAACAGCTGATGTATTAAATGGTAATCTTGCTACTTCTAATTGCTGTATGAGTTTTTCATTCCCTACAGCATAACCAATACGAAAAGCAGCTAAGCCATATGCTTTTGAAAATGTACGTAACACCATGAGATTTTCATACTCTTCAAGAAGTGGCAATGTTTGTGGATACTCTTTCGCTCCTGCATATTCATAGTATGCTTCATCCATAATTACGAGTGTTGACTTCGGAACCGCCTCTAAAAATGAAAGTAATTTTTGCTTTTCTACATATGTTCCTGTTGGATTGTTCGGATTACAAATCCATACGATTTGCGTTTGTTCATCAATTTGCTTTAGCATCGTGTCCAAGTCATGAATACCGTCCTTAAGTGGCACTTCACGAACCTCTGCCCCTTCAATTACAGCATGGTGATAGTATTGTGAAAATGTTGGATTTGCCATCACAACATTTGTACCTTTTTCTAATAAAGCGCGACTAACCATTTGAATTACTTCATCCAGACCGCTACCAAATAAAAGTTGCTCTGGTTTCACATGAAGGTGTGCGGCTACTTTTTCACGAAGTTCAAAAGCTGCTCCATCTGGATATAAAGCATATTGTGTGCTTAATGAAGCTAAAGCTTCCGTTACACGTTTTGAACAGCCGAACGGGTTTTCATTAGATGCTAATTTTACAATTTTAGATAATCCATATTCTCTTTTTACTTCTTCAATGTTTTTGCCAGGTACATATGCTTTCAAAGTTAACAATTGCTCTTTTACTCTCATTTTGATTCCCCCTGTCATTTTACTAGATCAGACCGCAGTACAATCGCCTTTTCTACATGCATACACTCTACTTCATGCTGCAACTGTCTTGTCGTGACTGTCATCATCACGCGAATACACTTCTGCAAAGCATTCGGTACATCTATTTCTTTTACACACATCACCGGTAATAAGTAAAGCCTTCCAAGTCGCTTCCTGAAAACATGCATTTATGTCAGCTGTTGTAGAAATTAACACCGATACAATATCAGCCGGATAGATTCCATTGTCATTTGCTATTCTCTTCACTAAACGCTCTGTTGCAGTCAATATCTCCTCAGCTTCATTATGTTCGACTGTAATCGCGCCGCGAATTGCGCGAATCAAATAGATTCCTCATCTCTTTGGAATGCTTCTAATGTAGTATGGACAGTCTCATCTGAAATAGATACGACATTCACTACCCCATATTCCTGCATAAGTACCATACGAATTATTCCTGCGTTCGCTTTTTTATCTTGCTTCATCACTTGCACAAGACGTTCTATATTTAGATTCCTTGGCATATGTGGATAACCATACTGAGAAAACCACCGCTTAATTTCCTTATAACCAAGGTCTACTTTATAAATTTGTTCACTTAAGAATATCGCGAATAACATACCAATTGCTACTCCATCACCATGAGTAATTTTCCCATACCCCATCTCTTTTTCAAGAGCATGTCCTAATGTATGTCCAAAATTCAAGTGAGCACGCACACCTTTTTCAGTTTCGTCTTGCGCTACAATATTTGCTTTTACAGGAATTGCTCGCTGTAATATATAAATTAATTTTTCATCCCGTACATCTTCTAATGTTTTCACTTCTCGCTTTAACCAATGATATAATTCAACATCACCGATAAAAGCATGTTTAATCGCTTCAGCAAATCCTGAACGCCACTCTTTTTCCGGTAATGAATTTAAAAATGGTGTATGATATAGAACTGCTTCTGGCTGATGAAACGCTCCGATCATATTTTTTCCTAGAGGGTGATTAATGGCAACTTTTCCACCAACTGCGCTGTCATGTGCCAGTAACGTTGTTGGAACTTGAATAAAGCGAATACCGCGCATAAATGTCGCCGCAACAAAACCAGCTAAATCACCGATCATTCCTCCTCCAAGTGCAATAACTAAAGAATGTCGATCCATCCCATTTTCAAGCGCTGACGTATGAGCCGCATAAAAGTTTTCAAATGATTTTTCTTTCTCTCCACTTGGAACAACAAATGAAAAAACATGTTTTTCTACTTGCAATGCATCCATAACTTCTTCTAAATGAAATGATGCGACAGATTCATCAGAAATGACCATTACATTAGAAACAGTCGGTTCCATATTTCGAACAAGCGCTGTCAAATGTGACAACGCATCTTTTCCTACATATACATCATACTCTTTAGACTGCGTCTGAATATGTATTTTCTCCATTAAAATTCCCTCGCATATTCATTATGTTTCTTAATATTTTCACGAATACAATCCATACGATCTGCTCCAAATTGTTCCACTAGAGCTACTGCTAGTTCCCATGCAACAACTGCTTCCGCCACAACACTAGCTGCTGGTACAGCACAACTATCAGAACGTTCAATGCTTGCTGAAAAAGATTCTTTCGTATCAATATCAACACTTTGAAGCGGCTTATATAGCGTTGGAATGGGTTTCATGACGCCGCGTACGACAACCGGCATACCTGTTGTCATGCCACCTTCTAATCCACCAGCATGATTTGTTCGTCTCGTATACCCTTTTTCTTGATCCCAAAGAATTTCATCGTGCACTTGACTTCCTGGCTTATGTGCCGCTTCAAATCCAATGCCAATTTCCACACCTTTAAAAGCATTTATACTCATTACTGCCGCTGCTAATTTCGCATCGAGTTTTCGGTCATAATGCACATAACTCCCTACTCCAATTGGCATTCCCTCTACAATCACTTCAACAATTCCACCAATAGAATCTCCACTTGTTTTTGCATCATCAATTGCCTGCATCATCTTTTTAGATGCTTCCTCATCTAAGCAACGAACCGGGGATGCTTCTGTAATTTCTTGTAGTTGTTCTATTGAGTCATATGTAAGCTTTTCTGCCTGCACACCGCCAATTTCAATTACATGTCCAGCAACCTTTACACCTAACTCTGCTAAAAGTCTTTTCGCAACAGCTCCTGCTGCAACTCGAACTGTTGTTTCACGTGCTGAAGAGCGTTCAAGTACATTTCTCATATCACGGTGTCCATATTTAATTGCACCATTTAAATCAGCATGACCAGGTCTCGGTCTTGTAATTTGTCTTTTCATTTCTTTTGCTTCTTGTTCAGTTAACGGATCTACTCCCATAATCTTTGTCCAATGGGTAAAATCTCGATTTTCGACAACGAGTGCAATTGGAGATCCAAGCGTGAGTCCATGTCTAACACCACTGACAATTTGTGCTTGATCTTTTTCAATCTGCATACGTCTGCCACGTCCGTAACCTTTCTGCCTTCTTGCTAATTCTTCATTTATATCATCTGCTACTAAAGATAATCCTGCTGGAATACCTTCTAAAATTGTCGTAAGCTGCGAACCATGAGATTCACCCGCTGTGATGTATCGCATCGGATATTCCCCTTTTCTTGTAATTATTTTATCCCACATTAATGATAGGATGAGGATCTGACCGCTTCTACGCATGAGCGGATGCTCTCTCCCACCTAAAAAGAAAGATTTTATGTCGTCTTTCAAGTTGTATGTATATATAGTGAAGATATAGGATTTCCCTATTTTCTACTATATAACTCCATTTTGTTTTTTCAGCATATAACTCGTTGCTATGAAAAACTAAAGGTGACCCGCACTTCTCGCTTTGTTTTCACTTGGCATGGAGCACGAAGAGGGGCTGACCGCTTCTACGCATGAGCGAATGCTCTCTTCCACCTAAAAAGAAAGATTTTATGTCTTGTTCAAAAGTTATTCTTCCTTCATAGAGGTTTTACTTTATGTATCAATATATCATACCGAGCCTTACTTCGTAACTATTTGAAACTATTTGAAACTAAAAAAGTGCAAGAAGAGTATTTACACTCTCCTTGCACTTTTCACTATTACCACAGTAATTAAAGCGTTTACAAATTATTTTAAAATAATTAGTAAATCCATTGATTCATTAATTTTGAGTAGTCTACTAATTCTTCTTCTTTAAAGAAAATACCAATCTCACGTTCTGCACTTTCTAGAGAATCAGAACCATGGATAATATTTTTCGCAACTGTTACACCAAAATCGCCACGAATTGTACCTAGTGCTGCTTCATGAGGTCTTGTTTTACCCATCATATTACGAGCAGTATCTACTACACCTTCCCCTTGCCATACCATTGCAAAAACAGGACCAGATGTAATGAAATCTACTAATTCACCAAAGAAAGGTTTTTCTGTGTGCTCAGCGTAATGTTTTCCTGCAATTTCTGGAGTAACTTGCATTAATTTCGCACCAACTAATTGAAAGCCCTTTTTCTCAAAGCGAGCTACAATTTCCCCAATGAAGGCACGTTGTACGCCGTCTGGTTTTACCATTAGAAATGTTTTTTCCATAAAAAATCTCTCCACTTCTGAATTATGTATGTAATTGTATATCCCCACACACATATTAACACCCTTATCACAATTGTGCAATAGTTTTGAAATAGAGAGATTTTTTTATTTGTAAAAGAAAGTCATTAAAATTTTCGTTTTCCAATATACTTTGCAACATTTTGCAACGCATATTTTGCCTGTCCACGTGGCAAAGGTTTTATTACCTCTAATGCTTTATGTAAATAACGTTCACTAAATGCAAATGCCCGATCAATTGCTGGACTTGTTTTAATATCGTGAATAATTTCTTTCATCTCACTTGCAGTTGTATTTTCATGTACGGATACAATTTTTGCACGAAGCTTTGGATCTTCCATTGCATACAAAGCTGGAAGTGTGACATTTCCTTGCAATAAATCTCCACCAGCAGGTTTTCCTAATTTTTCTTCTGTTGAAACGAAATCTAAAATATCATCAATAATTTGATACGACATTCCAACAAAATAACCATACCAAAACAAACGATTTACAGTATCACGACTTGCCCCAGAAGCAATAGCTCCCAACTGACAACTAGCCGCAATCAACAATGCTGTTTTTCTCTTAATCCGTCGTAAATACGTTCTTAAATTTTGATTATAATCATACTTATCCTTAATTTGTTCGATTTCACCCTTACACACTTCCAAAATTGTATATGATAATGCCTGGTGAGCTTCTGGAACTTCTAAATTCGTAATGCACTCTAGAGACTTTGCAAACAAATAATCTCCCGTATACATCGCAATACGATCTCCCCATTTTGCATTTACAGTTGCACTACTTCTTCGTAAGAGCGCTGCGTCAATTACATCATCATGAACAAGCGAAGCCATATGGATGAGCTCTAGAGCAACTGCAACATGTTTAATTGCATCTAACTTGTAGTCTCCGAATTTCCCCGCAAGTAGCACAAATACAGGACGAATTCGTTTACCACCAGCTTCGATAAGCTGTAATGCCGCTTCTTCTATTAGTTGTTGCTCTGAGGCAACAACCTTTTTTAATTCTTTTTCTATTACATCAATATCCGATCGTAAAAAAGAGTACATAAGTTGTAACTTCATATTGTTCACCTTAACCTAAAAACGTCTTTTTTCTATTTTAATTTCGGTTTTAATCCTAAGTGCATAGCTGCTACACCAAAAGTAAATGGTTTCACTTGCACATGCTCAAGTCCTGCCGATTCAAACATCTTCACTAATTCTTTCATCCCTGGGAATGTGCTAGCAGACTCCTGAAGCCATGAATATTCCTTATAGCTTTTTGCAAACATTTTGCCAAACAAAGGCATAATGTATTTGAAATATAAAATATACATCTGGCGAAAACCAATCATCGTTGGTTGAGATGTTTCTAAACAAATCACTTTCCCGCCTGGCTTTACTACTCGCGTCATTTCTTTTAATACATGCATATAATCAGGAACATTACGTAATCCAAACCCAATTGTTACATAGTCAAATGTATTATCTTCAAATGGAAGTTCCATTGCATTTCCATGCAGAAGCTCCACTTGCGTCAATCCTAATGCCTTTACCTTTTCTTTACCGACAGATAGCATATTTTCACTGAAGTCTAAACCATGTACCTCTCCGTTTGGACCAACAGCATTAGCAAGTGCAATTGTCCAATCAGCAGTCCCACAACACACATCTAACGCCTTACTTCCAGGTTGTACATCCATAATTCGCATCGTTTCTTTTCGCCATGCTTTATGCCTTTGAAAACTTATAACTGAATTCATTACATCGTATTTATCAGAGATTTTTTCAAATACGTCATGTACTCTTTCTTCTTTTGATTGTTGCATGCGCTTACCCTTCTTCCAATATAAAATTGCTTATGTTTTCAATTTATCTTTTAAAGCGGAAACTATCTCATCAATTTCTTTATGGCTTTGAAGAAATGATTTTTCTTGTTCATCCATTTTTTTCAACCACTCTGTAAAGACCGCTTCCACATTTCTGTCATCATCATTTGATAGAGTTGCTTGAACCGCTTGAAAAACAGGTGCAGTTTTTCTTTTAGCATGCAATTGATACTCTTTTTGAAGACGCTTATTCCCTAGCATATATGCTATAAACGGTTTCCAATGTGATAAATGAAAATGATCACATGTTTTTTGTAAAAGTGCCGATTCGATTGTCATAACACTTTTGACTACTTCATCAGCTGTTTCATATGCCCTCTGATATAACATAATTTTATGTTCATTAATTTCTTTAATCCCTTCGGCAAGTGCACGAATTAATACAATATCACAATTCATTGAAAGTAAATAATAATACAGTCCACTATAGTAATCACCTGCAAGTACTGTAAGCTGACGACGCTTATGAAATCCACTTGTTTCTTCATCTGCTTTGTTTGATACTTTTTCATGTGTATCAAGAGCGATTTGTACAAGCATAATCGTTAAAACATAGTGATCAATCTGTTCTTTATGTAAATTTGCATTTTTTAAAGCAGCGTATAAAAGCACTACCTTTTCTTCATCAATAAATGGTTCTTCAATATAGTTTATAAAATAAGGATGGCGCAGTTTTGATAGCAACTGCTCCTTTATATCCGCATACCCTCCGTAGATGTCACACACAAAAAATCACCCTTGTTTTCTAATTCATAAAACCTATTATAACACATACATTCTATTTTCTATAACCAAAACTTGGGGAATCAAGATAAACTATATGTTAGATTTCTATTCATACAATACGCATAAAAAACAAAAACTCATTCACCTATAAGTTTATGGACAGCTATCAAAATATATGTAATTTTTTAAAGACTATATCTCTCACTCCATAAACACACATTAAAATGGAATTCTCATTTCTCCTTGCTCATTATAAGAATTTAGATTTCACAGGCAATAATCCCCACCTAGTTTTGTTGGATACAGACAGTATTTCCTACAAACAACCGGAATCAAAAGTAAAATAATATAAATAAAAAAGAAAAGCAGTTTCCCGCTTTCCTTTACTTTGCCTTAATAAAAGACAAAATTTCGCTACGTGCCGCTGCATCATTTTCTAACACACCGCGCACTGCTGTAGTTACCGTTTTTGCACCAGGCTTTTTCACACCGCGCATTGTCATACACATATGCTCCGCTTCAACAACTACCATAACACCATGTGGTTCTAGCACTTCCATAATAGAATTAGCCACTGTTGACGTAATACGTTCTTGAAGTTGTGGACGACGTGCAATTGTATCTACAGTACGAGCTAATTTACTTAAACCTGTTACTTTTCCACCACGTGGAATATATGCAACATGAGCAACTCCGTAAAACGGAACAAGATGGTGCTCACACATCGAATAAAATGGAATATCTTTTACTAATACAAGCTCCTCGTGCTCTTCTCCAAACACTTTATGCAAATGCTCCTTTGGATCTTCATGCATACCTGAAAATACTTCTGCATACATTTTCGCAACACGTTTCGGTGTATCAAGTACTCCCTCACGATTTGGATCGTCTCCAATTGCCTCTAGAATAAGACGCACTGCTTGCTCGATTTGTTCTAAGTTAACTTTTGCCATCCGCTTAACCCTCCCGAAAAACCTAAAAGTGATACGAACACATTCTAGCATATTTATGATTTTAAAAGCAAAAAGAAGAGTTTCCAAAAAGGAAACTCTTCTTCCCTGTTAATATGTAAGGATTATTTAACCGCATCTTTTAACGCTTTACCAGGTTTGAATGCAGGTACTTTACTTGCAGCGATTTCAATTTCCTCACCAGTTTGTGGGTTGCGTCCTTTACGAGCCGCACGCTCACGAACTTCGAAGTTACCGAATCCGATCAATTGTACTTTATCACCTTGTTTTAAAGCTTCTAAGATAGAATCAAAAACAGCGTCAACTGCTTTTGTTGCGTCCTTTTTAGAAAGGGAACTTGCTTCTGCAACAGCATTGATTAAATCTGTCTTGTTCATGCCATTCACCTCCTCCCAAAGATAAGACTGTATAATGATCATAAAATGAGTCTTACTTTCATTTGTAGGCAATTTTTACAAATTCTATACTACAAAGATGTAGATAAATCATTATCAACGCCTATATTATACGATTCTCCTGTATAATTCAATATTTTTAAAGAAATTGTTACCTCGAAAATGTGAAAAAACGATGAAACTTGACAATATGCTACAAAATATTAGATAATGGCTATTTCTTTTCTCCTCTCCACCTATCTTCCTCCCTTTTCTCTGAATTTTGAGACTGGAGTCTTACAGCCTGCAAATAGCGGGATAAAAAAGCAAAAACCCCCTGCTCGCAGGGGGGGCCTTATAAAATAATGGCAATCAATCCGCCAGATCCTTCGTTAATAATTCTTTCTAGCGTTTCTTTTAATTTGTAACGAGCATTTTCAGGCATTAAAGACAATTTTGCTTGAATTCCTTCTCGAACAATTGAACTAAGCGAGCGTCCAAAGATATCAGAATTCCATATAGAAAGCGGATCATCCTCAAAATCTTGCATTAAATAGCGGACAAGCTCTTCACTTTGCTTTTCAGTACCAATAATTGGCTCAAATGTAGATTCAACATCAACTTTAATCATATGAATAGACGGTGCAACCGCCTTTAATTTCACACCGAACCGCGATCCATGACGAATAATTTCTGGCTCATCTAAGCTCATATCAGCTAAGGCCGGCGCAGCTACGCCATATCCTGTTTGTTTGACCATTCTTAAAGCCTCTGAAACTTGATCATACTCCGTTTTTGCATGAGAAAAATCAAGCATAAGCTTTAATAAATGATCTTTCCCTCTAATTTCTACACCTACAACTTCTTTTAATATTTGATCGTACAATTCATCTGGTGCATATAAATCAATCTCTGCAACGCCTTGCCCCATATCAATCCCAGCTAAACTCGCTCGATCAATAAACTCATATTGACTAAATTGCCAAACAACACGATCTACATCACGAAGCCTTTTTATATCTTTAACTGTCTCTTGAACAGCTTCTTGATAACTTTGACGTAACCAATGTCCCTCATTTAATACCATAACCCAGCTTGGTAGATTCACATTCACTTCCAAAACAGGGAATTCAAATAAAGCTTCACGAAGTACATTGTAAACATCTGTTTCTCTTAAACTCTCCACACTCATTGCTAATACAGGAATATCATGCTCCTCTGATAAACTTTGACGTAACTGTTCTGTATCTGGATGATACGGCTGTACTGTATTAATAATCATGATAAACGGTTTACCCACTTCTTTTAACTCATTGATAACACGTTCTTCTGCTTCTATATAATCTCGTCTTGGAATTTCTCCAATCGTTCCATCAGTTGTAATGACAACCCCAATAGTAGAATGTTCTTGAATCACCTTACGCGTTCCAATTTCAGCAGCCTCATGAAACGGGATGGGTTCTTCATACCAAGGTGTATTAATCATGCGTGGGCCATTCTCATCTTCATACCCTTTCGCTCCAGGAACCGTATAACCAACACAATCTACTAATCGAATATTTACTTCAAGACCGTCATCAACATGGATGGAAACCGCTTGGTTTGGAACAAATTTCGGTTCTGTTGTCATAATTGTACGTCCAGCAGCACTTTGAGGTAATTCATCTTGTGCTCGCTGACGATCTGAATCATTTTCGATATTTGGAATAACAACAAGCTCCATAAATTTTTTAATAAACGTTGATTTTCCTGTTCGAACAGCTCCTACAACCCCTAAATAAATATCACCGCCTGTGCGCTCAGCAATATCCTTAAAAATATCGACCTTTTCCAAGTGATTCCCTCCCTCAAAATTTTTGGGAATAATCCAATTTGTATTCACATACAATATCCTTCACTGATGTCTCCTATCATATGAAATAACATAAAAATATTCTAGAAGTGTGGACAATATATCATATGATTTTGTCCTAAATTCATATGACTATTTAAAAAAAACTTTTTGTTTGCATCATAAGTTGTAATACATGAAAAAACCTTTCTTCTAGAACTTATTCGCTAGAAGAAAGGTTCATGACTTATCATTTAAAAAAAATTGGTTCTCCGTTTCTTACTGTATACGGTAAAGAGTATGCGGGCACAAATGGTGTATCTTTTAAAAGCATATTACGAATATCTTCCCCCTCTTTCAACTTTTCTCCGTTTCTTTGTAACATTTCATATAAATCCATTCGATAATCAACAAAAATTTCCCCTTTTTCATTAATTACAAGCGGTAATCCTTTTCCAGAATATGGACTTGTCACTTGAGGCACATCTTTATATCCCATCTTTTTGAAATCTAGCTCATAAACACCATCTGCAATAACCTTTTTAAAGGGAGGATATTGATGTTCATCACGATACATTTGCAATTTCAACTTAACATCCCGAATTTGTTCTGCCATTCTTACATCGATTAATTTTACCGTTGGATTTGTTTCTACATCTACTAATACATATTGATATACACCACCACTTTCATATGCATTTCCAGGTGCTTCTTGTATATAACGTGGTGCAATTTTTTGAAAATCAATTGGATATTTTTGATAAATTGGTGTGCTCATATCACGCGTTTTAATTGGCAATAAACCATTATTTTGTTCCTTATATGTATTGACTGCCTTTTGTACAGCTTGCAGCTGATCTTCATAAGGGACAGCATTCTGTTTCATATTTTCTCTAGGATACATACATCCTGACAAAAGGCTTATACAACAAAATATTAAAATAATATAGTTTTTTTTCACAGTCAATCCATCCTTTATTTTCTCGCTCACATCTATTAAATCTTGTTTATTCATTTCCACCTACCTCCCCACAATCTATTTGAAAACAAAGAGTGGCGATTATTCATTCTTATTGTTCGACTGGCCCACTAAATACAACGAGGAAAATAACAATCCCAGATACAACCATAAGTGTATAAGCAACCAGCGCTGTAATACCTTTCAAAATTTTATTCTTTATTTTATGCCTACTTAATAAAATAAAAGCTACTGCAATAAACATGAATCCCATTGCTCCTAAAGAAAACCACATTTTTATAAGTCCTTCAGACATATACCCACCCCTTAATTATCAATCTATTTTTATACTATTTTAACAAATTAAAAATTTTAAACAAATAGAAAAATAATATAAGACCATTCTTTTTAGCTGGTAGAGAGCATCCGGCCATACATAGAAACGGTTAGATCCTTTTCCTGCCCCATGCCAAGTGAAAACAAAAGGAGAAAGCGGGTGGAGACTCCCTTTTATTTTCACAGCTGAGACTTATATGTTGGAGAATATTTATGTATACGTACAAATTGAAAAAGCGGCAGAAAGCGTTTCTTTTCTGGCGGAAGAGAGCATCCGACCATGCATAGAAGCGGTCCGACCCTCTTCCTGTCCATGCCAAGTGAAAACAAATAAATATAATGAGTGTAGGTCACCTTTCGTTCTTCATAATGGCGAATTATATATTGGAAAATCAAAATGGATAAATGTAAATAAAAAACAAAAATAAAACCGAAGCGAATGTATCATCTTCGCTTCGGTTGACCAAATACGCCCACAAACAGCTCCAATCCCATTTCTTCATAGCTATCGTATGCAATCCTCGAACCCTTTGTTTCTCATGCTTTATTTTTTAAACATTTTACTTAACGAGCTAAAGTCTGTTGGCATATTATTATTAATAATCGCTTTTACAATTTGATCTTCTTGCTCTTTTGGTACCTCTCGCCCTGCCATTACTGCGACCTGATGGATTAATTGGCGTAGTATTTTCTCATCGCGTAAATTTGCATTTTGTACAGATGATGCTAATTTAAAAATATCGTCTTTATTTACTTTCGCTTCTTTTTCAATATTATTGAAAATGTTATTATCCATTTTCTTCACCCTCTCTTCAAGTTACAATCCATCGTATGCAAAAAGAAATAAATGGTGAAAAAACCCAGAAAAATAAAAAGCTGTATACGTGCTTTTTTCACGCATACAGCTTTTATTTACAATAAATCAGGTATCGCTTCAACTTCATGTTTACGAACACGCCCCATCAATGACCCTACTGCATCTTTCACATTATTTCCATTGAATAGTACATCATATAAGGCTGCCGTAATTGGCATTTCAACTTTCATTTTCTCAGCCATCTCATATGCAGCTTTCGTTGTTCGTACACCTTCAACTACCATACCCATACTATCTAATACTTCTTCTAATGAATACCCTTTTCCAAGCATATTTCCCGCA
Source organism: Bacillus sp. 95MFCvi2.1 (assembly GCF_000374965.1). Taxonomy (NCBI): domain Bacteria; kingdom Bacillati; phylum Bacillota; class Bacilli; order Caryophanales; family Bacillaceae; genus Bacillus; species Bacillus sp. 95MFCvi2.1. The sequence goes on from NZ_KB895692.1 coordinate 47,012, forward strand.
CGCCAATTTCGACTATGGACACTTGTACAAGTTACAATCAAGTCACCCATTCCCGTTAAACCAGCAAATGTTAACGGATTACCACCCATCTTTCTTCCTAAACGAGCGATTTCCGTTAAACCACGTGTCATAAGAGCTGCTTTTGCATTATCACCTAATCCAAGGCCATCCGTTATACCCGCGGCTAGTGCAATAATATTTTTTAATGCCCCACCGAGCTCTACTCCGACAATATCAGGATTCGTATATACTCGGAAATAACTATTCATAAACAAGTCTTGTACTTCTTCAGCTGCTTCCATACGTTTAGCAGCTGAAGTAACAGTTGTCGCTTGACGAAGCCCTACCTCTTCCGCATGGCTTGGTCCTGATAGGACAACAACATCCCGAATAAGATGCGCTGGAATTTCTTCTTCAATCATTTCTGAAATACGTTTTGAAGTTCCTGGTTCAATCCCTTTACTTGCATGAATCCAAGTAATTGGCTGTGAAACAATATCTTTCATATTTTTCAATACTTCTCGATACGCTTTCGTTGGCACGACTAAAAGTACTGTATCTACATCTACTAATGCCTCTTCTAAAGAAGAGTAGGCTACGATTGTGCTTGGCAATGTAATTCCTGGGAGATACCGGCTGTTCTCATGTTTCATATTGATTTCATCCATGAGCTCCGAACGATTTCCCCAAATACGTACATCATGACCATTGTCAGCTAATACCATCGCTAACGCTGTGCCCCAGCTACCTGCTCCTACTACTGTGATTTTTTTCATAAAATCACATCCTCTCCATTAGTCTCTTGCTCTAGAAATAATTCGAATTGGCGTTCCTACGAAGCCAAACGACTCACGCAAACGATTCTTTAAGAAGCGCTCATATGAAAAGTGCATTAATTCTGGATCATTTACAAATACAACAAATGTTGGTGGTTTCACCGCGACTTGCGTTGCGTAGAAGATTTTCAAACGTTGTCCATTATGCGTTGGTGTTGGATTCATTGCAACAGCATCCATAATCACGTCGTTTAATACGTTTGTTTGTACACGAATACTATGACTTTCATTAACTTCATTAATAACTGGTAATAATGTCTGTGTACGTTTTTTCGTTTTCGCAGATAAGAATACAATCGGTGCATAATCCAAGAATTGGAAATGCGCACGAATATTTTCTTCAAATGCTTTCATTGTCTTTTCATCTTTTTTAACTGCATCCCATTTATTCACAACAATAATTACTGCTCTTCCTGAGTCATGTGCATAACCAGCAATTTTTTTATCTTGTTCAATAATTCCTTCTTCACCATCTAAAACGACTAAAACAACGTCAGATCGTTCAATCGCTCTCAATGCACGAAGTACACTATACTTTTCAGTACTCTCGTATACTTTCCCTTTTTTACGCATCCCCGCTGTATCAATAATAACGTAATCTTGACCATCTTTACTATATGGTGTATCAACAGCATCACGGGTCGTTCCTGCTACGTTACTTACAATTACACGCTCTTGACCAAGCAATGCATTTACAAGTGATGATTTCCCTACATTTGGACGCCCAATTAATGAGAAACGAATTGTTTCGTCATCATATGCCTCTTCTTCAATCTTAGGGAAATGCTTTGCTGCTTCATCTAATAAATCACCTAAACCTAATCCGTGTGTACCTGAAATTGGGAATGGCTCACCAAATCCTAATGCATAGAAATCATAAATATCATTACGCATCTCTGGATTATCAACCTTATTCACCGCTAGTACAACCGGCTTTTTAGAACGATATAAAATCTTTGCTACTTCTTCATCTGCAGCTGTTACACCATCACGGCCATTTGTCATAAAAATGATAACATCCGCTTCATCAATCGCAACTTCTGCTTGTTGACGAATTTGTGTCAAAAACGGCTCGTCTCCAATATCAATTCCACCTGTATCAATAATGTTAAATTCATGATTTAACCATTCTCCCGCACTATAAATACGATCTCGCGTTACGCCTGGGATATCTTCTACAATTGAAACTCTCTCTCCAACAATTCTATTGAAAATAGTAGATTTCCCTACGTTCGGGCGTCCTACTATTGCCACTACTGGTTTCGGCATATAATTTCATCCTTTCAACTTGCTTCTGTTTATTATGTAAAAAACCCTTCTTTGTGCAAGAAGGGATTTGCATTCCAGAATATTTCTCATCGTATCAAAACATCTCATATTATAGCACACGTTACTAATGTTTCACAATAATATATACATTCTCTTGTAAGCGGTGTGCGATACCGTCTAAAATCGCTTCTAAATTATTTGCTACAAATTCCATTTCTTCTTTTGAGTCACAAGTAAATAAAGGTGCCCCCCCAGCAAACTTTTCTGGCGTCGTTGTAATTACAGCAAGAATATAGCTTTCTAACATCATCGTATATCTCCCCTTCCTTTTGGGGCCTCTGATGACATATGAACCGCACTTTCTAATGTTGGTACATTCCCTATTACTGCAATCGCTTTTTTTACATCTTGATCTTGCGGGAGTACAAATACCCCTACTCTTCCATCTTCTAAATCGCGCTTAGCTAAGGGGACTAACGCCGGGGTTCCAGAATCTCTAAATATGCCTAATGCAACCGATACATCATGTAAGATTGCTTGTCGTTGTCCAAGATTGGAAATTGTTATTCTTGCGTCAATAGACTTAGGCTTTAAAATAAAGCCCATTCCATACTTCATAATTTCTTCTTGCCTTGCGGGCAATCCAATATTCATAATATAAATATTATCAATATATAGTCCTGCTCCCTCAAAGCGGAGAGGGACATGCTCAATGTCTACAAGATCACGTAACCTTTTACCAGACATCAATATTTTGGCAATAAAGAATCCCGCTGTGCCAGCAACTACACCAGCTATCCACGAATGAAACCCTATATATGTAAATGTTGTCACAAATGCTGTTAACATCGCTAAATAGTTGCGACTTTCAAATACAAGAGCTATTCCCTCAATATATGTGTTTCCACGCGGTACAAGCTCATACCCATCTAATTGCTGCAGTGTATTCCTTTCCATATTTCGAACATCTCGAAATTGAGACGCAGCTAATGTTAAGAAAGTAATCGCTGAAAAATCCTTCTTCAAAATGGATGGAATAGCAATTGCTCCTAAAGCTGCTGCAATTAATCCCATAGCAATGTGAATGATTTTTCCATGTAAACGTGTCGGATACTGCCTCGTATCTGTACGAAGCATCAAAATTCGCGTTACTGTTCCAGCAATGACGCCACATAAAATGGCTGGTGTATATTCAGTCATGTATTACCCTTGCCTTTCTTTTACATGTTTTTTTCTAAATTGTCCTCTATACGCCGATAATTTTGCGATATAAGACATCATCATAACCAGTAGTGTAGAAACAGCAATGATATCAAAGAATGTCAAACCACCAAATTCGTATGGAAAATGAAGCCTGCGAAAAATAAATGTTACCAATATTTCTCCTTGTAGTGCTCCGGCATATAAAGAACATAGACGCAATAAACGATCTCGATGTAATAAAATTGATGCATATACAAGAGCACCGCTTAACATAAAAATCCGATCAATAACAATCCAAATCGGATCATACACCTCTAATAAATGAAAGCTTGTATATAGCATAGCAATGATAAGTGCCGACAATAAGGCATACATTTTTTTCCACACAGAATATAGAGCAATCCCCAAAAAGGAAATAATACCGAGTATAAGAGCGTTTAATGATACAGTGAAAGAAGCAATAGATACCGCTATCTGTGAACAAATAATAAATATTAATATAGCAGCACTAACTTTCCAACGAATTTCATCTTTTTTCAAAAAAAACGTTGTAACAACCCAGCCCACCCACGCTAAAAAATAAAAATAACTTCCATCCATATTTTCTCCTCCTATCATTTCCATTATGGGAACTTTTTATGAAAACTAATCCTTTTCTTCTTTTTGCATAGTTTTTCTTATAACAGCAACACTTTCTATTAAGGAGGTGTAGATAACGATGGGAAAAGACCGCCAAGAAAAGAAACTAAAACAATCGCGCCGTGTCGAGTCTGACCGCGACCAATCGCTGCAATATCCTGGAGCAACTGGGCTTGATACACCAGAGCAAGCTCGCAAGCAAAATCAGCATTAAACAAAATGAAAAAACAGCCGACATCGGCTGTTTTTTCATTTTCCCACAATTCATTATGTTATTAATCCATGCTCCAACGCTTTCTTTATTGCTTCTACACGATTAGAAACTTGGAGCTTAGTATATATATTAATAATGTGTGTTTTAACCGTTGAAATTGAAATAAAGAGTTTCTCACCAATCTCTTTATTTGTCGCTCCAGTAGCTAGAACAATTAACACCTCTAATTCTCTCTGACTTAGCACTGTATTTGTTACTTCTTCACTTTTAAAGATAGTGCTTTAAAAGTTTCATAGCACTTCGTTACTTTATCCACTTCAATAATCTTATTCATTTCATCTTCCCCTTTCCTCTTCATTGTACGAGGCGGGTACATAAAAAAAATCAACCGAACGGTTGATTCTTTCGGTTGATTTTTTATTCTTATCTTATTCTGATTTATAAATAACCTGCAAAAAAACTTAAAAAACATTACCTATTGCTATAGCACGTCGTATCAATCCCACGTTGCGATAACCAATGATACGTGTCACCCTTCACAATAAGCGGCACTCGCTGAAGCTCAGAGAGTGTTCTCGCTCCAAGAGCCGTCATTATAAATTGTAAATCCGTATGTAAAAGTTCTATTTCATCCATTAATTTCTGGGTACCATCATTCATCAATATACGTAAAAAATACCCAGCAAAAGCAGTCGCCCGTGCCCCTAATGCAATTGCTTTTGCTACATCAAGCGCAGTTTGTATACCGCCAGATGCAATAAGAGAGAGGTTTTTATTTGTAGAGGATGCTTCTATGATCGAAGCTACCGTCTGAATGCCCCAATCATTAAAATAAGAAAGCATTCGCTTCCTTCGCTCATTTTCAACTGCAGCAAAATTTGTGCCACCATAACCACCAACATCTACAGCCGTAACACCAACATTAGTTAGCTGCTGTACCGTTTCTTTACTCATACCAAAACCTACTTCTTTTACTATAACTGGAACCGGAGAACTTGTAACAATTTGTTCAATCCGCTCTAATACGCCTGTAAAATCCCGATCACCTTCTGGCATCGTTAGTTCTTGAATGACATTCAAATGAATTTGCAAAGCATTCGCTTCAATCATATCAACCGCTCGTTTTGCCTGTTCAACGCTCGCTTCACTACCCAAATTTGCAAAAACGATTCCATTTGGATTTACCTTTCGAACAATTCGATAAGAAGATGCTTCTTTTTCATCTTTTAACGCAGCCATTTGAGAACCGACAGCCATCGCAAGGTTATGCTGCTTAGCCACGTGTGCTAACTGTTCATTAATATGTAATGTGTGATCTCCACCACCACCAGTCATCGCATTGATAAAAATCGGCGAACTTAATGAAAGTTCGCCGATTTCCGTTTCAAATGTAATGCTTTCATAACTTGAATTTGGCAAGCTTTGATGGACAAAAGCAATGTCATGAAAGCCATGTATACGAGACTGTCCGGTGGAAAGAGCGTATTCAATATGTTCTAATTTTCGTTTTGCCCTTACCACTTGTACCCCTCTTTATTTCTTTAATTTTTTCAGTTGTTCACCAATAATATCACTAAATTGGAAAGTTGCAGACTCAGAAGTCGGCTCATATTGGCTATAATCTTCTGTTTCATTATTTTCTTCAACAGCTTCTTTTATACTTAAAGAAATACGTTTTTCTGCTGCATGTACTTCAAGTACTTTCACTTTCACTTCTTGTCCCATTTCTAATACTTCATTTGGATTTTTCACGTGACGATTTGCAATTTGCGATACATGCACAAGTCCTTCTACACCTGGTAAAATTTCAACGAAAGCACCAAATGTAACAATTCGTTTCACTATACCTTCTCGAATATCACCCGCTTTAACTTCAGCAGAAACGTTTTCCCAAGGTCCTGGCTGAGCCGCTTTAATCGATAAAGAAATACGCTGCGTATCTGCATCAACCGATAATACTTTGACTTTTACACTTTGTCCTTGTGTTAACACATCAGAAGGCTGTTCAACGCGGTCATGAGAAATTTGTGAAATGTGTACTAAACCATCTACATTACCAACATTCACAAAAGCACCAAAGTCAGTTAATCGTTGAACTGTACCTTCCACAACGTCTCCTTCTTTTAAAGAAGAAATCGCTTCTTTTTTCTTTGATTCTAATTCCTGTTCTACAACTGCTTTATGTGAAAGAATAACACGATTTTTTTCACGATCTAATTCAACAATTTTCACCGCTAATGTTTTTCCTTTATAATCAGTAAAATCTTCTACATAGTGCATTTCTACAAGTGAAGCTGGAATAAATCCACGGACACCAAGATCCACAACTAAACCACCATTCACAATATCTTTTACAGTAACATCAAAAACTTCACCTGAAGTGAATTTTTCTTGCAACTCTACCCATGCTTTTTCTGCATCAACAGCACGTTTCGATAATACAAGATCATCATCTTCTAATTTAATAACTTTTAATTCAAGATTTTGATCTAATTTTACAACATCGCTCGCTTTTTCAATATGAACGTTAGCTAATTCACTAATCGGAATAACGCCATCTGTTTTGTATCCAACATTTACAAGAACTTGTTTTTCTTCAACCTTTGTTACAGAACCTGTAACAACGTCACCCACTTGTAATGCTTTTGAATCCACAACTTCTTCATTCATTTTTTCTACCATGGAAATACCTCCCTACAGAATTGACAAAGCTTTTTTATGTATATACGAAATGAAAACAAATGTTTTCATTTGCATGTTATAAGAAATTTTTAGCATATACTCGCTTCCAATACATACAACAACCTATTTTTTGCTATACACTTCATAGAAGATATAGAAGCCTATATAAATAGTATACAGCAAAATCTCCTTGAATAAAGTATGTTTTAAAATATAATAGCGAATATATTCTGACAGTTTCTCTTCTTTTACTAACTTCTTACAAATTGACTTATTTGTCAAGGGAAGTGTTTCACTATTCTCTGTTATACTAATATTTTTAAAATAAAAAAAAGAAAGAGGATTCCCTCTTTCTTTATTTTGCAAACGCTCCAGAAACAATATCCATGATTTTTTGGACAACTTCTTCAATTGATAAAGAAGTTGTGTCTAACTCCAATGCATCATCCGCTTTTTTTAACGGAGAAACTTCGCGCTCTGAATCTAATTTATCACGCTTGGCAATTTCTTTTTTCAATTGCTCCAAACTAGAAGCGAAGCCTTTCTTCGCATTTTCAAGGTGTCTACGCTCCGCTCTCTCTTGAACAGAAGCAAGCATAAAAATCTTCACTTCCGCATTAGGTAGCACATGCGTACCAATATCACGACCATCCATTACCACCCCGCCCTTTTCTGCTAGAGCTTGTTGGCGGCGCACCATCTCTTCGCGAACAAGACGATGCTTGGCAACAATTGATACGCGATTTGTTACATTCGGTGTACGAATCGCTTCAGATACATCCTTGCCGTTTAAGAAAACTAGTTGTGTATTTTCACCTTGCTGAAAATCAATATTCACATTTTTTAAAACTTCCATTAAACTTTCTTCATTTTCAATATCTACATTTTGTTCCAGAGCAGCGTATGTAAGCGTACGATACATTGCACCTGTGTCAATATAGACATAAGAAAGTTCTTTCGCAACAACCTTTGCAACTGTGCTTTTTCCAGCAGCTGCTGGACCATCTATCGCAATTGAAATTCGTTTATCCACTGTAACACCTCATTTTTTTCACTTATAAAACAAAATGAAAAGCAGGTACAAATCCCCTGCTTCTCTACGCTTGTTTCATACCGATTAAACCCTCAATTATTGTAGCACAATCCTTACTAGAAGAAAATGAAAACTACTTATTGACTTGTAAAATATCAGTTATATTTTCACTTGTAACTCCTTCATAATAAACGATTTTTGATAAATATTTCACTGTGGATTCTTGCATGAAAAGCAATTGAATAATGCAGAGACAAATAAATTGAATCAATAATATACGAATTAAAGCTCCCTCAATTTTTTTCAAAGAAATATCCTCTTTTCATTTTTCTCACTCATTCTAACAACTCACGATAAAAAAATTAAGAATCCATTCCCTTCAATTATTTCCAAAATAAAGTAGTCAACTTTATTTTCATTTCTAATACAAACTTTTATACATTTCCATTGTCGAATCTAGTAAAAACATGGTATGTTCTAAATGTATTTTTTGACTAGAAAGGGGTATAAGCATTGAAAAAAATCCTAGTTTTACACACAGGTGGAACAATCGCAATGGAAGAAGATAAAGAAACTGGGGTTGTACAACCAGGGGAACAAAATCCTCTTTTAAAATTCATTCCAAATTTAGCGGATGATATTGATTTAATCGTTGAAGATGTCTTTCATCTTCCATCTCCTCATATGACTCCTAGCGAGATGTTACAATTACAAATCATCATTGACGAAAGAGTAAAACATGAAGATATCCATGGCGTTGTCATTACACATGGTACAGATACATTAGAGGAAACTGCATACTTTTTAGATTTAACTGTACAAGCGAACATTCCAATCGTTGTAACAGGTGCAATGCGCTCTAGCAATGAATTGGGTGCTGACGGTTTATATAACTTTTTATCAGCTGTAAAGGTTGCAAGTAGCAGCGAAGCGCTTGGAAAAGGTGTTCTTGTCGTGTTAAACGACGAAATTCACTGTGCAACAAATGTAACAAAAACACATACAAGTAATGTTGCAACATTCCAAAGCCCTCAATACGGACCAATCGGTATGGTGACAAAACGCGGCGTTGTCTTCCATCACGCTCTCGTAAATCATGAAACATACATGATTGGGCAAATTTCTAAAAATGTTGTTGTGTTAAAGGCATACGCTGGTATGGATGATACATTATTAGCAGCAATTGAAAACCTACCGGTCGATGGGATTGTAATCGAAGCACTTGGTCAAGGTAATTTACCACCACGAACGCTTTCTAGTTTACAACGCTTAATAATTAAAGGGATTCCAATTGTTCTCGTTTCTCGCTGCTTTAATGGAATTGTCCAAGACGTATATTCCTATGAGGGTGGAGGAAAACAATTAAAAGATATGGGAATTGTTTTCACATACGGTTTAAATGCCCAAAAAGCTCGTATTAAACTACTTGTTGCTTTAGAATGTACTCATTCTCAAGATAAAATCCAACAAATGTTTATGCACGATTAAAAAATAAGCTGTCGAAAAATTCGACAGCTTATTTTTGTTCTCTTGATACAACTGTTTGTGTAATTGCTCCACCATGAAATCTTCCATTCTCAATAAAAATTTCATTCGCATTATTTCCAGCTGCAATAACACCCGCAATAAAGATATTCTCCACATTCGTTTCCATTGTTTCTTCTGTAAATATCGGACGCCCTGTTTCTTTATCAATTTCTACTCCCATTTTTGTTAGGAAACTATGATCCGGGTGGTATCCCGTCATCGCAAATACAAAGTCATTTTGAATTGTAAATAACTCTCCGTTGCTTGTATACGTAAGCGTATGTTCGGTAATTTCTTTTACGTGAGCATGAAACTGCATTTGAATCGTACCATTACGTACTAACGCTTCAAATTCAGGTAAAATCCACGGCTTAATACTCTGCGAATATTCTCCCCCGCGATATAACACCGTTACACGTGCTCCAGCTTTTACAAGTTCTAACGCAGCATCTACACTTGAATTTTTCCCTCCTATTACAACTACATCTCGGTCAAAATAAGGATGTCCCTCTTTAAAATAATGAGATACTTTCTCCAATTTTTCTCCAGGAACGTTCATATAGTTTGGATTATCATAATATCCCGTTGCCACTACGATATATTTCGCAGCGTATGTTTCCGTATTTCCATCACGCTTCGTCGTACTTACTCTAAAGAAGTTCCCATCCTTTTGCACTTGTTCTACGCGTTCAAATGCATTTACTCGCACACCTTTACGCTTTACCACTTCACGATAGTACGCAAGCGCTTGATTACGAACTGGTTTGCGGTTTTCTGTAATAAAAGCAACATCACCAATCTCTAACTTTTCACTAGAGGAAAAAAACGTTTGATGAGTCGGATAATGATAAATCGCATTCACAATATTTCCTTTTTCAATTACTAGTGGATTGATTCCCTGTTGCTGCAGTGAAATCGCTGCTGCTAATCCACACGGTCCGCCCCCGATTATAATAGCTGTTTCTTTTTGCATACTCGGTTCACTCCTAGTCTTCTGCCTCAATCTCTATTTATTACAAAACAAGAAAAAACCTACTTTCAGCAGTAGGCACCTATCTTTATTGTATTCATTTTTCATATATTTGTCATCTAAACGATACGTACATTCGATAGACGTCCGCTAAAAATTGCCTAAATCGTATTCCTTGTTGTCCCAATACATTTTCTGGATCAATCTTCCTCGTAGGATCAAGTGTTTTATGAGATACAATATCCTTTTTAGGATTTAAATTGAATGTATGACATAAATAAGCATGGTACCATGTAAACCGCGTGTAAGAATCCCAAAAGTTAACATTACCTCCATAACACATTTCAACACCAATTGCTGCTTTGTTCGCATCATAACCAAACAAATCATTGTCTGTTGGTACATTATATCTTACATGATACGCTACCTCATCAATTGGGATAATTTCTAAAATGGTTGTATCATCTATAAAAGTATGCGCCGATGCTTTCGGTTGTATTTCGTTAAAGTAATCTCGATTTCCTATCGCATTGCTGCCAGGATTCCCCGTATCATGGCTTACAATGAACCTCACCTTCGAAAGGCGGATTCCTGGTCGGGAGCTTCCGTACCCAATATAATTTCGCTCTATAGGGAACATCACCATGTCTATCAACTCCGCTCTAGAAAATTACCTTTCTTCTTTATATATGTATTCAACCTCGATATCTATATAGCACATTTCTTACACAAAGAGAAAATCAAAAATATTCGAAGTAAATACCATAAATAATAAAATACTTACAGCCGTTCCATAAAACCCATAAAACCAAACACAGTCTTCTTTTGTATCTAAACCGAAAAATTTATTTACGGATTGTAACAAAGAGGAACGTTTTACATGTTTTTTTCGTAAAACCTCTACCCGTTCCATAACATCTGTTGGCATCATAAATCTTTGGTCTGCTGTCATTTTCATTATTAATCTCTCCTTATCTTGTTTCCGTTTTGTTTATCTAAAGAGAGTATAGCACAAGTGTTCTGTTGGAACAAGTGTTCTTTTTTATTTTTTGTAATCGATCATCCACTTTTAACAATATTACACCTATTAACAGTAATTATTTAACCGAACCACTTTAAAAGTAATATTATAATTCCCCAGACGATAGCTATCACTGGCCCAACAATACATACTCCAAACAACAAAGACATAATTCCTTCTCCAAATATTTGCAGTACACTCGCCCTTTCACTAGAATTCCTTTTCTTTAACCTTTCTTCTAAATATACGATTCTCTTTTCCAATTCATCCACTCACTCACATCAATCTTCATTTGCAATTTTATCTCCACCTTTTCTATGATCCTTATTATGTACTTCAATAAAAAAACGTGGTTTCCTTGAAGGAAACCACGTTCTCTCTAAACTCTTTATTCTATTATACCCAGCCTCTAAAGCGGCTAGCTTCTGCCATTTTACGTACACCAACCATATAGGCTGCTAAACGCATGTTTACTTTACGAACTTGTGATGTTTCGTAAATAGAATCGAATGATCTTACCATTACTTTTTCTAAACGTTGTTCTACTTCTTCTTCTGACCAGTAGTAACCTTGGTTATTTTGCACCCATTCGAAGTAAGATACAGTAACACCACCAGCACTTGCTAATACATCAGGAACAAGTAAAATACCGCGTTCTGTTAAAATTTTAGTTGCTTCTAATGTAGTTGGACCATTTGCTGCTTCTACAACAATTTTCGCTTTAATATCCGCAGCATTCTCTTCTGTAATTTGGTTCTCGATTGCAGCTGGAACTAAAATATCACAATCAAGTTCTAATAGCTCTTTGTTTGAAATTGTATTGTTGAACAATTTCGTTACTGTTCCGAAGCTGTCACGACGATCTAGTAAGTAGTCGATATCCAATCCATTTGGATCATGTAGTGCACCGTAAGCATCAGAAATCGCAATTACTTTTGCACCAGCATCATGCATAAATTTAGCTAAGAAGCTACCAGCGTTCCCAAACCCTTGGACAACAACGCGAGCGCCTTTAATATCGATACCGCGTTTTTTCGCAGCTTCGCGAATACAGATTGTTACACCTTTTGCAGTTGCTGTTTCACGCCCATGAGATCCACCTAATACAAGCGGTTTCCCTGTAATAAATCCAGGCGAATTAAATTCATCGATGCGGCTATATTCATCCATCATCCATGCCATAATTTGTGAGTTTGTAAATACATCTGGAGCAGGAATATCTTTTGTTGGACCAACAATTTGGCTAATTGCTCGTACATATCCACGGCTTAATCTTTCTAATTCACGGAAAGACATTTCACGTGGATCACAAATGATACCACCTTTACCTCCACCATATGGTAAATCAACAATACCACATTTTAAACTCATCCAAATAGAAAGTGCTTTCACTTCGTTTTCTGTTACGTTTGGATGGAAGCGAATTCCACCTTTCGTTGGACCAACAGCATCATTGTGCTGTGCGCGATATCCTGTAAATATTTTAACAGTCCCGTCATCCATACGAACTGGAATTTTCACTGTCATCATACGAATTGGTTCTTTCAGTAATTCATATACCTCGTTTGGATAACCCAACTTTTCTAGGGCTTCGTTAATAACAATTTGTGTTGAATTCAACAATTCAAAATGTTGCTCCCTTTGTTGTGTTTGTGTTTGAGCTCCCTTTTCGGCTACCATAGTAAGTAAACCCCCTGTAATTTCACTTGTTTAGTAAACCTTCATTGCCTAGTATACACCGTTAAATTTGGAATGCAATAGAAAACGCTAACAAATGTATACAAACTATTCTTTATTGCAAGCGTTTTCACTATTATTATAGTCCTTTTATCGCTTTTAGAAAAGTAAAATACTTAAATATTTAAATGTTTTTTATATCACAATGTATTTTAGTCTATCTAATATCGCAAAATACTAACAAAACCTCAAGCTATTTCTACTAGCTGAGGTTTTGTTTTAAGACAAAATACTTGTATATTTGCTGAATTGCTTGAGAATCCATTAATTCTTTTCCATATTCCATAATACGATAAATTGTTGCTGTAGAAGAATTACCGTATTCTGCCAAAATCGCAATAATATCTGCCTTTAATAATGGTGTTTCTTCTTCCATCCAAAGATAAAAACGCCCATCCCATGTGTAGAGTTTCCCTCCGGTTACACCGAGATTATACAAACGATTTGCCAACGTAATCACATCTTCAAACGTTGCAAATTCATACAATATATGTTCACTCTCATCTAGAGTTACTTGCATCTCGATAAACTCATCACGAAACTCATCTTCTGTATCGGTTTCGTGATTTTCTTTTGTGACAATTACAACCATTCCTTGTGCTTGTAAAGAAAAAACTTCAACCGCAATTGGACCATCCGCTTCAAATCCAAGTTCTTTATTTGCTTCTTGCATCATATCGCGAAATAATTGTTGCACTTTCGGAGCATTTTTCCATAAATCCTCCTTCGTCAATCCTCGCTCAGATAAATCGTCAAACGTTAGGAAAATTTTGATTTTATTATAATTTAAACGTTCCAGCCTCATCTTGTAACCTCCCTACGTAACCATTGTATCTAATTTTTATTATATGAAATAGAAAATAGATGGTTCTTTTCGAACAACTATTCCGACGTATTTAACCATTTATCCCATTCTTTTTTTGTATCACCAACGAACACATTTTGAAGTCCAATCTTGTCTTCATCTGAAACAAACTGACTTGCAAATCCAACAAGCCCTATGCAGATCTTTGAATTCTGACTTTGCAACTTCTTAATCAAATTTAGTGCGCCTTTCAAATATCGCTCTTTTGAACATGATATAAACACATATTTGGGTGCAAATTGCTTAATAACTGTATGAATCTCATCTTCCTCTAGGCCTGTCCCAAAATATGTTGCTTGATAGCCTTTCAAACGTAAATATATTGTGAAAACAAAAAGGTTTAATGTATTCAATTCTCCTGGTGCGCATATAGCCAAAGCTTTTGGCAAAATAAAATTAGTATGCGTATTATGATAAATCATTCCAATGCGTGAACATAAAAATGAATCTATATACCGCTCTTGTACAGCTGTTATCTCATCATTTCTCCGCATAGTCTCCAATTTATCAATAATCTTAACAAATATATGAGTGATTACTTTTTCTGTTGTATAAATAACAAATGCCTCGTTTAATAATTCACGGGCATGCTTTTCATCAAATTTTAACAAATAATGAAGGATATCGTCTACTAAAAACACTTCTGTACTGTACGCTACTTCAACTAAATTGTGATTTTGCAATCGATTGCTCTCTAATAACTGGACTGCTTGACCAATCGTAAATCCTTCATTCACTTTATACATTAACCATTTTAAAATTCTCACATGCTCTTCTGTATATAGGCGATGCCCAGCATCATTGCGCTTTGGAGCAATAATATGATATCGTCTCTCCCAAGCCCGCAGCGTACTCGGCTGAATTCCAAGCATATTCGAAACAGCTTTTATATTATATTTCCCTTTTAAAGTTGGCATGTTTTTCCCACCTTTAAACCGAACATCTCTTATTTTTTTCCTTGCAACGTAATTAAGTGCGTTTGGGCTGGAGCTCGAAAACGTAGTGGTATCAATGTCGTTCCATACCCATTACTCACAAATAAAGTTGTATTCGGATACTTATATACGCCGCCTTTTAGATATCGTTTAAAATGAAATAGACGAATTTGTCCCCCATGGGTATGACCACTTAATACGAGGGAAATTTGTTCTTGTCCAGACATTTTGTTTACAATAACAGGATTGTGACTAATAAGAATACGAAAGCCATTTTCTTGACAATCTGCTAGTGCCAAGTCTAAACGATCCCGTTCTAATCCAACATCATCCACCCCTAATAAGCAAAGCTTGTCGCCAGAATCTGATTCAAACAGCACTCTTGTATTATCTAAAATTTTCACACCATGTTCTAGTAATAACGCATCTAGTTCATGATAGTCAATTTCATAATCATTATTTCCCCATACAAAATATATAGGACCAATTTTACTTAATGTTTGAACATTAGCAGCAATTTGTGATAACGATACACCTTTCTCAGCTAAATCACCGCCAATAATAACAAAATCAGCTTTTCCTTTTACATTTTCAATTAAAGAAGGCGAAACAATTCTCCTATGAATATCTGAAATGAAAAATATCCTGACCTTTCCAAAGCTTTCCGGGAAATTTACAAATGATAAAGTGTGTTCTAGCAATGTATTACGCAATGCTTCTCTATACATCATAAAAAGACAAATAAAGCCAATACATATGAACGTGCCACCTAAAATCCACAACATATATTTTTCTCAACTTCCCTCTCAACAAAATGTAATTTTATCAAGCTATATTGCAATAAAGATGAATAAAATCTCATCCGATACAAAAGACTTCATTCACCTTTTCAATCACTCATATAACCATTATTTTACAGATACTATTCCTTCTCCGTTTTCTTTTTGACAGGAATTTTCAATTCTTTTCCCACTTCTAACTGATTGTCTTGTAAATTGTTATAGCGTTTAATGATTGTAGCCCCATCTTCATTGGGAAAATACTGTTTCCCAATACTTTCAAATGTCTCACCTGCTTTTACAATATGCGTTTCAAATTTTTCTGGCTGCTTCTTTTTTCCTTCGCCATGTTTATTTGAATCGAAAAAAATCACTTCAAACGCATTTGTTCCAGGGACATCATTCTCTTTTGCACTTTTTACTTCGATATACTTATCCGTATACCATAAAATACTAAGTGGTAACAAAATAAATAAAAATGTTAAAACTCGAACAAAAAAGTGGTTAATCTTAAATTTAGATTTTTTCTTTTCTTTATTTCTATGAACCTCACTTCGCGGCGGTAAACCTTCTTCTGTTTGCTCTTCTTCCAATTCTTCTTCAAAATCGGGAATTTGTTTCCTCATGCTGTTCACCACCACCTTTCATTTATTTTCTTAATTGAAGTCCCATTATAAAATCAACAAGAAAGTGTGCAAAAATTGTTATAAACAAATTTCCTGTCCATTGAAACACATATCCAAATACAAAACTAATCATACATACAAAGCAAAATAAGAATGGCTTCATCACATATCGAATATGTAAAACAGCAAAAATAAGGCTAGCAATTACAAGTCCGAAATGCGTCTGTAACACACCCCGAAATAAAAATTCTTCAGCAAATCCAATAACAAACGTAATAACTAATAATTGTATAACAGAAATCCCTTGGAACATCCGCTCATTAATTCCACCATCATCAAACCACGATTCTGGGAACACTTGCATTGCAATATAATCAAATAAGATGACACCACCCGCAACTCCACTACCTATTATAAGGATGGAAACAGGTTCCCATTTCCACAAATCATAAAATTCATTCCTATTTGGAAATAATATATAGGCTAATGCGCAGCCAACACCTATAATTATTAATTGTGTTATATAGAGGTTAAGCCGTATTTCTTTCGGACCTATGTCTTCAATACTACGCCTTTGAATGTCCATCATTCCTCCGTTCTCTCATACCAAAGAGCAATTGTAACTCCGCTTCCCAATTATAGTCGAAAATTGATTGTCTTGCTCGTCTTTTTTTATAATCTTCTTTGGAAATACCGCAGTAGTCACAGCAGTTTTTTACCTCAGCTTCCTTCTTATATCCAAATTGATGTAGCATTTGTTCCCGTCTACACCCTTTAAACTGGAGCCACGATTTCATATTTTCTAATTGCCTATATTTATTCCGAAGACGCCCGTCCACTTCTAACATCAATTTTTTCATTTTCTCATCTGACAAGGATTCCATAATGAGCTTCTTCTGTTGTATGATTTTCATCTTTTCTAAATGATAACGTACAAAACGCCAATGCTGCTCACTAAACCTTGCGGCATTATAACAAATTTCTTCCACATCTTCCATTGGCAATACTTTCGTTTGGAACATCTTCTCTTGTAGTAAGGAAAATAAAAATTGAATTTGCTGTTTATTTGGTAATTCATCCTCAATGATAGAAACTGGTAGATCATGATCCAATGGACTACAAAGTAGAATCGCAATACTCATCTCTCCATCTCTTCCCGCTCTACCGATTTCTTGTAAATAAGAAGCAATATTTGCTGGATAATGAAAATGAATAATATATCTTGTATTCGGCTTGTTTACCCCCATACCAAATGCACTTGTACATATAACAAGCTGCAGTTGATCATTCATAAATTGTTGCTGAATTAACATCCGCTCTTCATGTTCCATTCCACCATGATAAAATGCAACATCTGCTATACCTTTACTCCTTAAATATTCTGTCAGGCGCTCCGTCCAAGCCCTGCTAGAACAATAAATAATTCCTGGTCCTTGTAAATAAGTAACTTGCGTGAGAAGCGCTTCCTTTTTTTCTTCTATTGTTTGTACAAATTGTACTTCCATTGCAATATTTGGACGATCAATCGAATACACATGCTCTGCTACATTCGTAAGTTTTAAACTTTTTATAATATCTTGTAATACTTCTTTTGTTGCAGTAGCTGTTAATGCTAATACCGGAGGATGTCCAATAGCCGCTATAACTTGATCTAATTTTTTATAGTCTGTTCGAAAATCGTAACCCCATTGCGAAATACAATGTGCTTCATCAACGACAAATAGCGAAATATGAATCTTTTTTAGTTCTCTTATTATTGCTTCAGTTTGCAGCATTTCAGGCGAGACAAAGACAAATTTATAAGAAGATAATCTTTTTATCGCTTCTTTTTTCTCAGTTAATGTACGGAAACTATTAAACGCAATCACACGATCCTTTACTATATATTTAAGCTGCGCTACCTGATCTTCCATTAAGGATAGTAATGGAGAAACAATCAGTACTGTTCCATCTCGCATAAGACCTGGAAGTTGATAGCACATTGATTTTCCTCTTCCAGTTGGAAGCATCGCCACAACATCTTTTCCTTGCAACAAATCCACAATAACATCTTTCTGTCCTTGACGAAATTCGTTATAACCAAACCACTTATACAGATAATCCTCAAGTCTCATTTACACCCTCCATCTGTGCTAACACAAGACGAATTTCAAAATAAGAAACTGTTTCTCCTACCGCTTGCTTTAATACACGCAACTTACGTGTTTGTAATGTTTCAATAATGCGCTGCACATGCTTAATTTTATTTTTCCCCATGAACATTTCAATAGAAAAATCTCGTTCTCGTAATGCAATTTCAACAAAATGATCCTCTATTGTTGCAACCTTTAAATTTCTAATCGTTGCAATTTCATCTAAAGAGAGCCCTTGTCTCCAAAGCTGATATGTTTTCTGCGTGGATAAACTAAACAAATCTGCCCTTTCATTCGGATAAGAAATAATTTTTGTTAATAACGGAAACTCTTTTTCATTCTCTCGAACAGATTGAATAAAGAAATGAATGGTACCCCAAAATAAGAGATAGATGCGAAATACATCTTGATTTGTAATTTCTGCAAGTTGTTTTAATGTATATCCAATCCGTTCATACCCAGTTAGTCGATATGTAAAAATCGTTGCTTCTATTGGCAAAGTATCTTTCAACAGCATATGTATCTCTTTCCACAAACCTGCCGCAAGTTCACTTCTTGTATACGGTATCCCGATGAGGAACTGCTTGACCCACATCATGATCTCTGTATCTTGTTGAATAGGAATAAATTTCGCATTTTGCTGTTGTAAATTTGACACAGTTTGAATAATTAATGAAAGTCGTTTCCAAAAAAGCTCGCCAAGATCACCATAGTGTAAACCATGTAAATACTGTGGAAAAGAAAGTGTTTTTTTCCAAGTTTCCAGTTGTTCCTTTCCAGCATCAGTTAAAATGTACGTATTTTCATGTACATTCTGAATCCATTCTTTATGCAATACATGTTCAATTTCCTGATCATAATCAGAACGTTGTAATGATTTGTATATTCCAAAAAGAAAAGAAATGTGAAATATATTTCCGTCTTGTAGTGTTTGTGAAGAACGTTTTCCTTTTAAAAGGTGATAAATGGAAGAAACAGTTCGTTCACCATTTAATTGTTTTATGCAATATAGTAAAGTATATTGTAACTGCATCACCGCTTCCACCTTTCAATTACATTTATCCCGCTATTTGCTGACAGTAAAAGCCCGATTGGTGAAAGCTTTCTATCGATAGGGATGAAGAGAACCCCACTGATAGAAGTTTCACTTTATATTTTCTATTGTATCAAACTGTACAGCATTTAGGCATTTTGAAAATCTTGTGAAATAAATCAAAAATAAGTTGACACTCTAATTGATAAGCATTATCATTATAATTTTATGTTGAAAAGTTTGAAAAACCGTTTTACAATAAGGTTATAATTTTTATAGCGAATATTTTCACATACATATTATCAGGAGGGAAAAGAATATGGCAAAATATACAATTGTTGATAAAGACACTTGCATCGCATGCGGAGCTTGCGGAGCTGCTGCACCAGACATTTATGATTACGATGATGAAGGTATTGCATTTGTAACATTAGATGATAACCAAGGTATCGTTGAAATTCCAGATGTATTAATTGACGACATGATGGACGCATTTGAAGGTTGTCCAACTGACTCAATTAAAGTTGCTGACGAATCATTCGATGGCGACGCTTTAAAATTCGAATAGTCTTTTTATTAACTTCAAAAAATCCCCCTCATTTTATGAGGGGGATTTTTTGTTATTCATCTAACTTACAATTTAAAAAGCCATCAGCGATATCCTCTCCTCTGATGGCCAAAATTTCTATGCATTTTTCATTTTTGCAAATACCCATACTTTTAAACGTGAAAACAGCGCTACAAACACAACTGTTACAACAATTCCTTTAATTAAATTAAATGGTAGAATTGCCGCTACAATCATTTGTCGCATACCACTGCTAGACATAGCAGGCTGATTTAAAAACCAAGTGTACGCTGGTAAAATAATGAAATAATTTAACACACTCATAATGATAGACATAGCAACCGTTCCTAACATTAACCCTGTTGTTAAACTTTTTACTGTGCGATGCTTACGAAATAAGAATGCCGCTGGACCAATAAATAGACATCCCGCAATGAAATTAGCTACCTCTCCAACCGGAACTCCGGTTAAACTTCCTTGAATCCCATAGTGAAGGATATTTTTTATCCCTTCTACAACTACACCTGCAATCGGACTAAAAATAATCGCTGCAATTAAAGCTGGCACATCACTAAAGTCAATTTTTAAAAATGGCGGAAGTCCTGGAAATGGAAAATCCAACATCATAAGCAAATACGCAATACTACTAAGCATCGCTACACTCACCATTTGTACTACATTGTTTTTTTGTTTCATCATTCTCTCTCCTTTTCCATCGATCATCTCATGGAAAGTGGAAAGGTTCTGCTATGCCTATTTTTTCATGATACGAAAAAACCCTTTGTGGTTTACACAAAGGGAGAATTTTTAGGCACATCAAACAGACGTTCAAAGAGCTATCTTTTTTGAACGCTTGAACCTCCATCTTCTCCCATCCAGACTGTACTGTCGGCTTTGGAATCTCACCAAATCCTGCCTTAACGGCTCGCGGGCTTAGAACGAAAAGCAACTGTTCATCACCGCCGGTCGGGATTTTCACCCTGCCCCGAAGATAGACCGATATTCTATTTTCTTCACCATTATACAACAACATCATACAGTTGTGAATAAAAATGTTTATAACTTACGAATAGTAAGCATCGTTCTATATAAGATTTGTCTTATTAATACTCAATAAAAAAGCTATCGAATTATTTGACAACACAATCCATATTTTTTACAATCTGACTTTTTCCTGCGTAATTCCCTAGTCATTCATACAGAAAAGTGATAAGATGTTGAATTGTTAAGATAAGAGCATTTTCTTAATACGGAGGAAATGTCATGAAGAAAGAAAAAAGACACTCTATTCAAGAAACGATGAAAAAAAACTTAAGAAAAGAATACTTTTATTTAAAAAAGGAATTACTTTTCTACTGTCCAATTGATTTAGGCACATTTTCAAGAGAAACATACTATGCTACTTTTGACAAAGAAGGAATTAGTGTATATCAGTATGATAAAACAACAGAAAGTAAACTAAAGCTACGCGAGCGTCATCTGTGGAAAAGTTGGGATAAAGTGAAAATTGATCACTATTTAACAACATCACAATTTGTTTTCCAAGGAAAACGAAATTGGATTCTCTCTCTCTTTCATAAAGGGAAAGAGGCCCAAAAAATAATTAAAGAACATACTTCTTTACAAACAGAAGTTGTTTCCCGATCCTTTTTGAAAAAGCTTCCTGGTTTTCGTTCCAATACAATTTTAAACAAATATATAGGCAGCATTTGTTATACAGCACTTATTGCATTTTTATTAAAGTGGATAATTCCATTTCAAGTACAAGTTGCCTTGTATTCGTTTTCTATCGGCTGTATGCTCCTTGGTCTACTTTGCTTTACAATTGGACTAATCGAACCAACCATTGTATTATTTCGAACGAAGGAAAAAACAAGGACAAAGGTCTTTTATTATTATAGCTATTTAGCCATTTCTGGATTTATATGTGTCTTTATTTTTTGGTAAAAAAAGAGCTAGTCCTACTAGCCCTTTTTTTAATTCATATATAATTTTTGATTTGGATAAATTCGATCTTGTTGTAATGCATTTTTTACTTTTATCTCATGAACAGTCATGCCAAACTTACGGGCAATACTGACCAATGTATCCCCTTTTTGCACAATATACATCGATGATGAAACCACTTGATCCCTTTCTTCATTTAAAACAAACAATGGATTCATTGCATTTCTTTTCCCAAATGTCCAAGCACCTTTATGAACTTCTAAGTGCAGATGTGCACCTCGTGATTCACCTGTGTTTCCCACTTCACCAATTACCTCACCTCTTGTAATATGATTCCCTTGAAATACATATCTCTTATTTAGATGGGCGTAAACGGCCTCATATTCTCCATGCTTAATAAACACTACATTTCCATAACTATTTGAAAAATAGGATTTTGTCACCGTTCCACCTCGAATAGCTGCAATCGGTGTTCCGATTGGAGCAGCTATATCAATACCATAGTGTTTTCCATTTCTTGTTCCAAAATAGTCACTAATTCTTCCATCTACCGGCCATGTCCATCGTCCGTCCTCAGCATAACCATATAATTGAGAACTAAAAAACAATCCAAAGACAAGTATCCCGACTTTTAAGCCTTTCATATACATCCTCCGTTTTTTAATAACCGCCACACTTTCTCTATTGTGGTATATTACGGAAAAAAGTATACAAAAAAGAAAGTGAATTACTCCACTTCCTTTTTACGAAAAACAATTGCACTTCGTTTATATTCAACATCTTTCACCATAAGGCGAGCATTTATCACCCTAGCTATCGCGAATAAATAATCAGATAATCGATTGACATATCGTAATACAACTTCATTTATTTCCTCTTGCTTTCCTAATGATACAATATAGCGCTCAGCTCTCCGCGTTACCGTACGTGCAACATGGGTCACCGCAGATGCTGGGCTCCCGCCAGGTAAAATAAAACACTCTAATGGCGGCGCTTCTTCTATGTAGTGATCAATTCGTCCCTCTAAATATATGACCATTTCTTCTGTTACTTTATAAGGTGATTTTTGCTGCACAATTGCTAAATCCCCACCGCAATCAAACAATTCATGCTGAATCTTTTCAAGCTCCTCATGTATGTCTTGAAAGCATTCTTCTTGAAGCATAGTCATCGCATATCCAATATGAGAATTCGCCTCATCAATTGTTCCATATGCTTCTACACGAATATGATCTTTATCAACTCGTCCACCTATAATACTCGTTTGTCCTTTATCTCCTGTTTTCGTATATAGTTTCAAATATTCTACACCTCTCTTTTTAATTTTTATTCATTACACGATCCATCAAATGTAAGTATACATTGAAAAAACGACTTAAACCTTTCTTTTTTTGATGGGAGAGAGCATCCGACCATGCGTAGAAACGGTCAGTACCTTTTAGCCCCATGCCATGTGAGAACAGAAGGAGAAAATGAGCGGAGACCTTCTTTTATTTTCATAGCCGTGAGTTATATGCCAGCAAATCAACATGGATTTATTCTTTCCTTAGTCTAAGCTTCTTGTCTTTCAATCAACTTTCATAGAGAGACTACCATCTACAAATAGTACAATAAAACAAAAAGCTCTAATATTCTTCATTCCATTGAGAAAATATTATAAACTCAAAAAGAATAAAAAATACTAGAACTTCAGTATTCACTCACAACAATATCACTTATATTGATTGACCTGGTAAATATACAGAGAATATTGTTCCTTCTCCAACGACACTTGATATAGAAATTTTACCATTATGCCCTTGTACAATGTTTTTAGCAATTGCAAGCCCTAAACCAGTACCACCTGTTTTCCCACGTGTTCTTGCTTTATCAGCTTTATAAAAACGATCAAACAAGAACGGAATGTCTTCTTCAGGAATACCCGCACCTGAATCTTGCACTTCAAACATGAGTCCATTATTTTTCGTATCAATAATAAGCTCAACATGACCACCTGCATTTGTATGCCTGATTGCATTGTCAATTAAGTTCGTTAATACTTGCTCCATACGATCTGGATCAAACGAATGTTGCTCAATTGGATTACGGAAATCAACTGTTAACCGCACATTTTTTTCTTTTGCAATCCCTTGAAATTTGCGTCCAATCTTCTCAACAAATGGATGAATATCCACTTCAGATATATGCAATTCAACATGACCACTTTCCATACGCGCTAAATCTAAAAGCTCATTCACAAGGCGACCTAAACGAACTGACTCATCATAAATAATTTGTACAAATTCATTTATTTCTTCTTTTGTTTGAACAATATCATCCAAGATTGCCTCACTATACCCTTGGAGCATAACCATCGGTGTGCGCAATTCATGAGACACATTCGCAATAAAATCTTGACGCATTTTTTCAAGGCGACGCTCTTCTGTCATATCACGAAGCACCGCCACAGCACCGCGAATTTTTGTTTGATTATATAGCGGCGTCATAAGGACAACGTAGTTACCCTTTTGTAAATTAATTTCAATGACTTGCTGTTGCTCACTTTCTACTACAAGATGAAACAACTCAACAAGTTCCGGCGGTAAATTCCTACTTAATTCCAACTCTTTTTCTTCTTGCCAAACTTGTAAAAAATGCTCCGCCGGCGGATTGATAACAACAACCTCACACTCTTGATTCAGCGTTACAACTCCATCTGCCATACTGCTTAAGATACTAGAAAGTTGTTCTTTTTCTTGCTGTAGTGCATTAATGTTAAACTTTAATTGTTTTCCCATTTGATTTAACGCCGTTGCTAGCTCTCCTATTTCGTCTTGCGAAACCATAGGTGCTTTCGTATCAAATTTCCCGCGCGCTACTTCAAAGGCCACTTCACGCATTTTACGAAGTGGAGCTGTAATTCGTGTCGATAAGAAAAATGCAAAGAATGTTGTTAAAATAATCGCAATTCCCGCTGATAAAAAAATAAAATCTGTCGCTTTTTCCATACCCTGTTTCGGAACTTGCAATGATTGATACACAAACACCGCACTATGATTTGATGATTGCAGCGGCTTGCCAACAATCATAATATCATTTTCAGAGTTCTTCTTCGTTTTGTCATCAGACACTTTTTTTATTTTTTCTTTATTTTCTTTTTTATCTATAAAAACAGCTGCTAAATCTTTATCCTTTTTCAGATCTTCTATTGTAAGATCTACCAATCCTTCTTGTTTCGGTGAAGAAGAAACTTCATGATCCCCCTTCACAATAATAATCCGTGAGAGCGGATCAGCAAACTTATACGCGATATTCTCAATCGTTTTTTCGTCTGCACCTTCTTCAATTAATTCCGAAACACTTGTCGCTACTTTTGTAAGCCTGTTTTCACTCATTTCAATATAGTAATTATCAAAAAACTGCGAAAGCAAAATGGCAACAAAGCCAAGAACAAATGAAACAAGAAGCAATATGGTCATCCATAGCTTTCCTACTACACTTCTCCAAAGCATCAGTCGTTCACAACCTCAAACTTATAACCAACACCCCATACAGTTACGATCATCTTCGCTGCATCAGCTGATTTTTTACTTAATTTTTCACGTAAACGCTTTACGTGCGTATCTACTGTACGCAGGTCTCCAAAGAATTCATATTGCCATACCTCTTTTAATAATTGCTCACGATCAAATACTTTATCAGGAGCCTTTGCTAAAAATAGTAACAATTCATATTCCTTTGGTGTTAAATTGACTTCATCACCATCAGCAGTAACGCGATGCGCATCGTTATCAATTGTTAAATGCGGGAATACAATAATATCTTTTGTTGTTGTATCTTGTGTAAAGAATGTTGTTGTCACAGAACGTCGCAAGACCGCTTTTACACGAAGGACTACTTCACGTGGACTAAACGGCTTTACGATATAATCATCCGAGCCAACTTCAAATCCTTGCACCCTGTTTACTTCTTCACCTTTAGCTGTCAGCATAATAATTGGTGTCGCTTTTTTCTCGCGAATCCCTTTACACACTTCAATTCCATCTTTTCCAGGCATCATGATATCCAATAAGATTAAATCATAGTCATTTTGCAATGCTTTTTCTAAGGCTGTATCACCATTGTCAGCCTCATCGATTGTATATTGTTCTCTTTCTAAATACATTTTTAATAAACGACGAATACGATCTTCATCATCCACAATTAAAATTCTTGGTTCATTTTCCATTGCTTCCCGCTGCCCGAAAAAAACATGACAACGGTTCACACCTACCCTTCTACGATATAATACTGTTTTTACTTTTATCTCATAATAGATAATTCTAAAGCGTCCAACTTCCACCTTAACAATTATACTTCACAAGAATAATAAAGTTTGTTCATTTCTTTTCCAAAAATATGTATTTTTTTTGAACAGGACATTTAGTCCTCGACATCATTTTACAAAATCAACCTTTATTTTGCCATGTTTTTCTCAAAAAAGAAAAGAAATTGACAAAAATAAAATAGGAAAGTGACAACCACTTTCCTATTTTATTACGCTTAACTGAACGGTATGTCCCCTCTAAAAAAGAGAAAAAACCTTACGCATATGAGTGTAAACCAGCAATAATTAAGTTTACAGCTATAAAGTTAAACATTATAATGGCAAATCCAATTACCGCAAGCCATGCCGACTTCTCACCATGCCAACCTTTAGATAGACGTAAATGTAAAACTGCAGCATAAAAGAGCCATGTAATGAGTGCCCATACCTCTTTTGGATCCCACCCCCAAAAGCGCGTCCATGCAATTTGTGCCCAAATCATCGCAAAAATTAACGCTCCTAACGTAAAGACTGGAAATCCAATTGCAATAGATCGATATCCAATTTCATCAAGTAAATCACTGTTAACATTTTTCACTACTGGCTGAAGGGCCGCTGATACTCTTTTTCGTAAAATTAATCTTAATACAAGATATAGTCCCGTTCCAACAAGCAGTGACCAAATTACTGTATTTAATTTCTTTGCATTTATTATAGCAGGCATTTCTGCAATCGGTTCAAGTTTTCCAGTTGTTATTAACTTCCCTTCATGGGGTCCAACTAGTGCAGGCAGATTATATTTCATCTCAACTTTTTGTTCATTTTTATCCACCCATTGAAACTTTGCTTCATATTTCGTTGCCGAATAAACTGTTGTTACCGCTATGAATCCGACAGCGCAAACGAGTGTAAACACAACTGTTTCTAACCAAAATGTCCGTTTCGTCCTTTTTGACTGATCTACATTTTTAAGCAAATATATGACACCTGTAATAAAACTAATTGCTAAAATAGCTTGCCCAGCTGCGGCCGTTGTTACATGAATATGTAGCCAATTACTTTTCAACGATGGAATAAGCGGTGAAATTTCTCTCGGAAACATACTTGCATATGCAATTAACAAAAGGGCTACTGGTAAAGCGAATAATCCGACTATGCTTACACGATACATGAAATACATAACAATAAAAGCACCAACAAGCATCATGCCGAAGAATGTACCAAACTCAAAGAAATTACTTACTGGTGCATGCCCTGAAGCGATCCACCTTGTTACAAAGTATACAGTTTGAGCGACAAATCCTAAAATTGTTATGGTTATACCTATATTTGCCCACTTCCGACCTTTTTCTTTAATCGCCCCCCCGAAGAACAGTGTTGCAATTAAATAGAAGATGAAAGCGGCAAATAAGAAATTACTGCTGATTTGCACCATATATTCTCCCCACCTTAACTAATTTTTTGATCATTTACTTTGTCGTATGGTTGTGGAATTGTTGTTCCTTCAAGCACTTTCTCAATATCTTTCCGCAAGCCAAACCAGTTTTTATTTGTATGGCCAGCAATCCACCATTCATCTTTAACACGTTGTATCCAGATACGACGATGATTCCAATACATCCCTTGAATCACACCAACCATGAAGATAAATCCTCCGATTCCAAGAATCCATAGTGTCAAATCTTTTCTCACAATAAGCCCCGTTGCATTTCGCATTTCTACTCCTGCAAAGGTCATTTTATATTGATTATTTCCTTCTGGTTCTATGTTTTGTTGTATACCTACAAAACTCACTTCTCCTTCTGGCGTCTCTGGTGTAAACATTTTAAAAACGAAAGCTGGGTTGTTCGGAATCTTTGTTTTTGTATTGGGCTGACCATTCTCATCAAAATAAAAATCAGGAAAATAACTTAATAATTTTATAGAATACCCATCTCCTAAATCGTATGTTTCTTTTGGATTTTCTAAGTTAACTTTAATGGGTTTCCATTTTTTCTGATTGTCTTTTTTCTGTAAAGAAAAAGACATACTACCAAATTCATTTTCTTTAAAATCTAGTTGATATAGAGCAAACTGATCAAATTTTAACGGTTCATTCACTTTAATTTTAGATTCCTTTACCTTTTCTAACTTTGGTTTTTGTCCAGCTATATTTTCTTCTACAGCTTTATACAATACAGCATTTGTTTGGTAGTTTTTAGCGATCATTTTATCGCCTACACGCTCAATCGCATCATTAAATACTTTATCATCTTTACTCTTGTCATAAACTTCTTTTATAAACTTTTCATTCTTCAAATAATATTTCCCATCAGTTCCTGGGATCTCTTTTGTTTCCCCATCACGTAGCCACAGTGCTTCATCCACATACATACTCGGAAGAAAACGTAGCATTGCTCCGAATAGAAAAATGATAAGACCGATATGATTCACATATGGACCCCAGCGAGAAAATCTTCCTTTTTCCGCTAAAATATTTTCGCCTTCGATTCTTACATTGTAATTTTTTTTCTTTAAATTGGCTTGAATCTGTTCTAAATCCCCCTCTTTTGGAGAACCTGTCCCATACAATCGTTGTCTCTTTAAAAAACTTGGGTGTCTTTTTACACCCTGCTTTTTTAAAGCTTTATAAAGCGGAATTACACGATCTAAACTACATATCACAAGTGACACACCAATCGACGCAATTAAAATTATATACCACCATGAGCTATATAATTTATTAAAACCCAATTGGTAATATAGTTGTCCAAGAAAACCATATTCCTGTTCATAATATTCACTTGGTGTAACACCTGGAGGTATATACATTTCTTGCGGAAATATGGTTCCAACTGCTGATGCTAATAGAGTGATAACAATGAGCCATACCCCCACCTTTACGGAAGAAAAAAAACTCCAAACTTTATCTACTATCGTTCTCGTATGAATAAGAGAGCGCCGGGCACTCCCCTCATATCGCATATCTAATAACCTCGTATCTTCCTTGTTTTCAAAAGGTTTCCCGCAAGCTTCACAAAAAATTGTGCCTATTGGATTTACATGTCCACATTCACACTTTATCTGTTCCAATATTCTCACCGCCTCTTGTTTCTATTTATCATTGTATCTTCCAAATGCAAGTTACCACAATACTCAGAATTTTCAAGATAGGTACTAAGACGAAGCAAAGCACCTTCATCTATCAAACTCTTTTACTATTCGTTATGTAAAGGCTTTCTTTACTAAGGAGTAATTTTCTTTAAATATTCCTCCATTTGTTCCTTTGTTTGTGTACCAGTAATTTTCTCGATTACATTTCCTTCTTTATCAATTAAAAATGTTGTTGGCAGTGGACCAACGCCATATGTACCAATTATTTCTTGCCCTTTATCAATCGCAACAGGGAACTTTAATCCATATTGATTCACAAAATTTTTCACCGCAATATTCGTTTCATCTGCATCTAATGCGATGATTTCAACGCCTTTTTCTTTATATTTAGGATATAATTCATTCATATAAGGCATCTCTTTTTCACACGGTTTGCACCACGTTCCCCAAAAATTCAAAAATATCCCTTTTCCTTTCAGGTCATTTAGCTCGATTTTTTTTCCTTCTAAATCTGAAACAACAAAGTTAGGTGCTTTTTTCCCGATTTGCATTTTTTCCTTATCAACAAAAAAACCTTGATAAAGTGTGAATCCTACTGCCACGCTTAAAATAAGCAAAATGAGAATGCGAAATAGTAAGCGATTCTTCTTCATACTCTCTCCCCTCTCTTTGATGAATTTATATGTAAAAAATTTCTGTAACTACTAACTTGTCCTTTATTTCAAGCATTTGTTTATTTTAATATATATGCCTCCATAATCACTCACCAAAACGGTCGGTTCAACTAATCATCCATAGGGGATAAAACTCCCCCACGGATGGAAGTTTCACTTTACCACTTATCTCGGCTTTGTAGAAGCAAGCGCACGTAATTGTTTTACTTCATGAGGTGATAACTCTCTTGCATCACCAGGGCGTAGACTTCCTACTTCTAAGAAAGCATAACGTTCACGTTTTAATTTCATTACTTTACAGCCAAGCGCTTCAAACATACGACGAACTTGACGATTACGTCCTTCATGAATCGTTAATTGTACAATTGCCATCTCTTTACGCTTATCCCAAGAAAGGATTTTCACACGTGCTGGTGCTGTCTTTCCATCTTCTAATACAACACCTTTTTCTAGCATGCGAATTTTCTCTCCTGTTAATGGGCCTTTTACTTTTGCAACATATGTTTTCTCAACTTTATATTTTGGATGCATCAATATGTTTGCAAAATCACCATCGTTTGTCATAAGAAGTACGCCAGACGTATCATAGTCTAAACGACCAATTGGGAATAGGCGCTGTGTGATTTCAGGGAAAAAGTCTGTAACAACTTTTCTTCCTTTGTCATCTGATACGCTCGAAATTACGCCAGTTGGTTTATATAGTAAGAAATAAATAGGTTCTTCTTTTTCAAGAGGGATATTATTTACTTCTACTTTATCTTGAGGAGTTACCTTCGTTCCTAACTCAGTCACTACTTTACCGTTAACTTTAACTTTTCCTTGCTGAATAAGTTCTTCAGCTTTTCTTCTTGATGCAATTCCTGCTTGCGCAATCACTTTTTGTAATCGTTCCATTTCCATTATTCACCTCAAATTTATCTTACCTTCATTAGAAGGAGTTGGCAACCGCCAGAACATATAGCAGCCAGCCTAACATATCGTAAACAACATAGCTATGTTTCTAAACTTATAAAGGCCGAATTCGGTTTCAATTCTTTTTTATTGTTTACCCTCATATAGTTGTTCACAACAAAAGTTCATTATTTTGTCAAAAATATTCCACAAAAAAACCACTATTAAGCCTACCCTTAATAGTGGTCGTATACGTATTATAAGCGAATTAACTCAAAAAATGAATACCGATTACTGAAACAATAAAGAAACAAACACAATAGAACAAATAATCCCAATTAAATCTGCAAACAACCCTACCTTTAAAGCATCACCCATTTTACGAATACCAACAGCTCCAAAGTACACTGTTAAAATATAAAACGTTGTATCTGTACTTCCTTGCATTGTGGAAGCGAGCCTACCAATAAATGAATCTGGTCCATATGTAGCAATTAAATCTGTAGTAATACTTAATCCTGCCGAACCAGAAATGGGGCGTATGAGCGCAAGTGGTACAATTTCTGCTGGCACGTGAATCATATCCAACACTGGCTTCATTACAGAAATCATGGCATCTAAAGCCCCAGATGCCCTGAAAATAGAAATGGATACGAGCATCCCCACCATAAATGGTAAAATAGAAATAGCAATTTGGATTCCTTCTTTCCCACCTTCTACAAATGATTCGTACGTTGGAACTTTTTTTATCGTGCCATATAATAGAATAAAACCAATCACACAAGGTATCACCCATAATGAAATTGTATTAACAATACTCACTTTTTCCGCCCCTTTCTACTCCGTCTGCGGTAAAAATAGCGGTCAATCCAAATAGCCCCAATCATCGATAGTACTTGTGCAATAAACGTAACACCAACAATTTCAGTCGGATTCGCCGATTCATACGTCATTCGGATTGAAATCACAGTAGTCGGTATCAATGTAATTGCAGATGTATTCAAAGCTAAAAATGTCACCATAGAACGACTTGCTGAATCCTTTCCTCCATTCAGTTCCTTAAGTTGTTCCATTGCTTTAATACCAAGTGGCGTCGCTGCATTTCCTAACCCAAAAAAGTTTGCCATCATATTTGACAAAATAAATCCCATCGAAGGATGATCCTTTGGTACTTCTGGAAACAATCTTTTTACAACTGGCATAAAAAATGAGACTAATTTCTTTAATAAGCCCGCTTCTTCAGCAATCTTCATTAACCCTAGCCAAAAGACTAAAACACTAATCAGCCCAATACAAATGGTTACTGCATCTTTTGACCCTTCAAAGACTGCTTTATTCACTTCCTCCATCGTTCCGTTTATCATCGCATATACAATCCCAATAACCGCCATCGCCACCCATACGAGGTTAACCATCTGTTCCAACACCTAACATATGAGAGAAGATTTCTATCACATCATTCCAATATACTCCAGTTGTAGCAACCAACTTTCGCTTACTATAAAACAAATTACGTTCCCCTACTTTTTCTTCATTAATATAAACTATTGTCTTACCGACTTTCTCTCCATCTACTAATTTTGCACTCCTATCAAGTTCAACCTTTAGGATAACCTGTTTCTTCTCATCTTTCGTTAGCGGTATAGCGAAATCATTTTTTATATAAACATGATTTGTATACTTCTTTTCCTGCAGTCCAGAGAGCGCTCCTTTCCCTAGAACCTTCGTTAACTCATATTGCTTAAACCCTTGATCAAACAAATACATATGGTCGTCCCAATCATTAGACGCATTAAGTGTCACTACAATTAAATCTAATCCATCTTTCGAAGCTGTTGTAACAAGTGTACGCCCTGCTTTTTTTGTAAATCCCGTCTTGCCTCCTGTTGCAAATTCATAATAAGAAGTTACAAGTTTATGCTTGTTTTTCCATGGATAATCCCACATTTTCGATTGATATGTTTTTGTTCCAAAAATTTTCCGAAACGTTTCATTTCCCATTGCATAACGTGTTAAAAGTGCCATATCATATGCAGACGAATAGTGCGTTCCATCCCCATCTAGACCATGTGGATTTGAAAAATGTGTATCTTTCATTCCTATTTGTTTCGCTTTTTCGTTCATCAAATAAACAAACCCCTCTATGCTTCCCCCAACATTTTCAGCAATTGCTTGTGCTGCATCATTACCGGAACGAAGCATTAAACCATAAACTAAATCCTCTAGCGGTACTTTTTTTCCAGGTTGTAAATAAATTGCCGACCCCTCTACTCGAACAGCCTTATCGCTAATAGGTACAACTTCTTTCATTTTCCCTGATTCGGCAGCGAGTAAGGCAGTCATAATTTTCGTGATGCTAGCAATTTTTTGTGATTCATGTTCTAACTTTCCATATAACACACGTCCTGAATGTTCTTCCATCAATATGGCATTATGGGCGCTTACATCATTCATTTGTGCATATGTATGAATCGGTATAACACTTGCACACATTATAATAAGTGCAATTACAATCCAAGTTCGTCTCATATTCCCCCACGTCCTTTTGGCACTTTTTGTACAAGTGTATGCTTGGCCCCTTAAAATATGAACGAAATATTCTTTTCTATACCAGCAAAAAAGACGCACAAATATGCGTCTAATACGGTGTCCACTCAAGCTGTTTCGCACTTTCAAATCGCTTTTCCACATCGGACCAATTCACAACATTCCACCAATTTTTAATGTACTCATCTTTCCGATTTTGGTATTGCAAATAATATGCATGTTCCCATACATCAAGCACAAGTAACGGTATCGTATCCCACTGTGTGAATAATTGATGAAGGGTACTTTGTAAAATTTCTAATCTTCCCGAACGAGGTACCCACACAAGAATAGCCCAGCCAGATCCTTCTACCTTCGATGCAGCTTCTGTAAAATGCTTTTGAAAACGTAAAAAACCCCCAAAATCTTTCTCGATTTCTCGAGATAATGCACCTCTTGGACTTCCCCCTCCATCTTTTTTCATGTTATTCCAAAATATCGTGTGCAAATAATGACCTGAACCGTGAAAAGCCGCTTCTCTTTCCCAATGCTTGATTAAATCAAACTTATTTGTTTTCCTTGCTTCTTCCATCATTTTTTCTGCTTTATTCAGCCCTTCCACATAACTCCGATGATGTTTATCATGATGTAGCATCATAATCTCTCGAGAAATATATGGTTCCAGTGCATTATATGGATAGGGTAACGGAGGAAGCGTGTGACCCCCAATTGGAACAGATCTCTCAGTATACGTTCTTTCATATAACTCATATTGCTCATTTTCTTGCATAAATACTTCTTGTAAATGATTCTGGATGTGTTCCACATCATCACTTATCTCATACAGGAATTCAGCATCTGTTTCATACTCATTTTCTTTCATACGGTCTAATAGCATTTGAATTTTATAAGCAAGCATATGGACGTCATAAACTTCAGTTGCACGACTATCTAATACGTGAAGAACGCTTTCACACCAATTTTCTACTTCATGAAAATAATCCGTAAATACACCTTGCTGATTCATACGACACCTCCTCTATGCTATCCACTTTAACTATATTCAGCGCCCGCATCGTATATACCGTACAAAACAGCAAAAGAAGCTAGTCTTTCTCTAGCTTCTTTGAGTATTCTCTAATACTTATATAAAACATATACTAGAGCTATTCATCCCTACAATCAAAGACAGTAGTTCCCTCATCTTATTATATACATCCATTTTAATTCCCCAACATATAAGTCGCGGCTATAAAAATAAAAAGGAACCCCTACTCACTTTCTCCTTTTGTTCTCACTTCGCATGGGGCTGAAAAAGGATCTGACCACTTCCATCCATGGCCGGATCCTCTCTCACACCTAAAGAAAATGGTTTTATTAATACTTGTGTAACATCTTTGTTTGATAGTCCGTTTCGTAATATTCCAGCTCCTCACGCATTGTTTGAAACTTTCCTTCTAATTCTTGCATTACTTTTTCAATTGAGCTAGGCGGTATTTGTTGAAAAGCAATGGAATTTTTCCCTGTATATGCCGAGCGACTATTTTCATACCACTGATCACTTTTTGGCGAAAAGAATTCAGCAATTACTTGATGATAGATTTTATATAATGTTCTCTCAGCAGCCGTTTTTCGAAATGGTTGACTACTCAATAAAACAAGGCACGCATCCAAGCCTTCTTCACAAAATACAAGGAGTCGTCTTAATGATGATAATAAACCTTCATAATAATGTTTATTCCCTTCTGGTGACTCTTCTAATAAAGAAGGTAATGTATGATAATTAACAAAATCAGTCATTAAATCAATAACTTCTTCTAAAAATTCAGAAACTTGATGCGTTTGATTTTCAACCATTGAATTAGACATATCCTTTTCTCTCCTTTTCCATTTTACGCTATTTCTACTTTTTTATTTTTATGTAACTCAGCCATTATGTCTTGTACTTTTACCACTGTTTTATCATCAAAATTTTTTTGAAAATCTTCTATCCTGTTAATATATACACGCTTTTGCCCACGAAATTCTTTATTTTTAATAAAACAAGCTAGAGCAACGATATCACGTAAATATATGTCTTGTTCTTCTATTTTAAAAACTGGATTTCCTTCAAACGGAGTAATTCCTTGTAAAATTTCTTCAAAATAACGGACATATAATACAGAAAATGTTTTTTCTTGTTCACCCAAAATATAAGTTACTTCGGATCGATTAAAGAAATCTTCTGATGTATTAGGTTGTGCTTTTTCTAGCTCATGGCCTGCGTAACCTACTATAACCATCCGCTTTCCCCCTCTTCCTTATTTCGTTCTATTTTAACTCACTTTTCTGAATAAACAAAACTTTAATTTATTATTAATTCTTAGCAAAAAAATATATAACATTTCTATATTTATATAAAAAATAGTTTTTATATCCTGCAATTTACCTTTTTATTTTTCATGAAGTTTGTCATAATAAGAATATTGTCTCAGTTTTCTTATGCAAGGAGAGTTGTATTTATGTCGTTTTCGTGGAAACGTTTCTTACAAATCGGAAAAATTATTTTCCCATTTGTTGTCTTGACAATTGTATTCTTTCAAGCTCGGAAAGAATTGTCAGGTATTTCATTTCGAGAAGCAATTGAAACAATTAAAAACATTCCGACTGGAGGAGTCTTTTTAGCTATTACGCTCGGTGCGTTTGCTGTTTCAACAATGTTCTTTTATGACTTTGTTATGCTCCGCTATTTAAAAGCAGATGTACCTGTTCAAAAGATTTTCCGTGTTTCTTGGATTGCTAACACCTTAAATGGATTTATCGGTTTTGGTGGACTTGTTGGAGCAGGTATACGGACAATGTTATATCGGCCTCACGTAAAAGAGAATGGTAAACTTATCAAAAGCATCGCTTGGATGACAACTGCTTTTATAAATGGATTATCCCTTCTCTCATTCCTCGGTCTCATAGGAATACTAGATACAAGTTTTATTTTACATGAAAAACCTTGGCTATGGCCTGTCCTCATCTTTTTTGCTCTTTTTGTACCGCTATATATTGGATTTTCCAAAATTAAAAATCGAAAAAAGCAACACATAGAAGGACAGGAAGAAATCAAAGAGAAGAACCCAACCGTTCTATATTCACTTGTTTCATTAGTGGAATGGCTTTCTGCCGGCATCGTCATGTATGTTATTTTAATATTATTTGGAATTGACATCGATTTCCGGAAATTTTTAGGGGTTTATGTTATTGCAGCATTAGCAGGGGTTGTTAGTCTTGTACCCGGTGGTCTTGGTTCCTTTGACCTTGTCTTTTTAACTGGATTAGGACAATACGGTATCGATACAGGCGTATTATTACCTGCCATGTTATTATACCGCCTCGTATACTATATTTTACCATTTTGTCTTGGGTTAATTTTTGCCGCTTTTGAAATGACCGGAGCTGCCCTAAAAAAGATTGAAGATAAACCATTTATTGCACCCGCCTTAGAAACAACAGGTGTCATTTGGACATTACAACGTGATTTTTTAGGAAAGCTAGGTCCATGGGCATCAGCTGCTTTAACAGTCTTTACCGGCCTAATGGTCATCTTATCGACCATTTTACCGACGAGTATAAATCGTGCTCACGCATTACACATTTTAGCTCCAAAACATCTTATTCAATTTTCTTTTAGCTTATCATTAACATTTGGAATTCTGCTCCTTATTCTATCAAGAGGTATTTATTATGGAACAAAACGTTCCTACTATATGACTATTGTTTCTTTAATTGGAGCAGCCATTTTTAATACATTGAAAGGAATCGATATTGAAGAAACCTTTATTTTACTAATCGTGCTAGCCGTATTATATATGCTTCGCAAAAGATTTGTACGTGAAAAAATGTCAGTTTCGCTTTCCGATGTAGTAAAAGTATTTATATTTTTACTACTAACATTATACTTGTATAAAAACTTAGGCATCCTATTCGCAGGAGCAAAAGAAGCTTTCAAGCCCGATTTTGTCGTTCGTAATATTACGCAAGTAAAGAGAAGTGCACTTGCAGCTGCTTTCTTTGTTCCAACTTTTTTACTCATCGGTTCTCTTATCGCGAATCGCTATCGTAGTGTATTCCCTGAGCAATCAGCAAACGATAAACGTCTGCAAAACTTCTTAGATGAATATGGCGGAAATGTACTAAGTCATTTAGGTTTTTTAGGAGATAAACAATTCTTCTTTAGTAGTGATGGAAAAGCACTTCTTTTATTTTCAACAACAGGAAAACGACTTGTTGTACTCGGCGATCCAATTGGGGATCCGTCTTCTTTCCGTAACGTACTACAAGAATTTTTAGCTGAAGCGGATCGATTTGGATATATTTGCGTTTTCTATCAAATTGAAAGCAAATGGATGAGTTTATACCATGATTTTGGCTATAACTTCTTTAAACTTGGTGAAGAAGCTGTTGTTGATTTAAATACATTTACTATATCAGGGAAAAAGCGTGCTGGATTACGTGCAACTTTTAACCGTTTTGAACGTGAAGGTTATACCTTTTCCATTCATCAACCACCATTTTCAGACGAGTTATATGAAGAATTAAAAAATGTTTCAGACGCTTGGCTTGGGGGAAAAAAAGAAAAAGGCTTTTCTCTTGGATACTTTGATCGTGAGTATATAAGTCGCGCCCCTATTGCAACTTTATCTGATGCTGAGGGAAAAATCATTGCATTTACAACGTTTATGCCTGTTTATCAAACTGGTGAACTTTCTATCGATTTAATGCGTTATTATCCAGATGCACCTGGCGGGATTATGGATGCAATCTTTATTCATTTATTCCAATGGGCAAAAGAAAACAGTTATCATTCCTTTAACATCGGTATGGCCCCGCTCTCTAATGTTGGTTTATCCACACAATCCTTTTGGTCTGAGCGCGTCGCTGCAGCAATTTTCAATAACGTTCGTTATACATATAGTTTTAGTGGTTTACGGCATTTTAAAGAAAAATATAAACCGGCGTGGAGTGGAAAATATTTAGCATTCCGGAAAAATCATTCCTTGCCAATTACAATGCTTGCCGTAACAAAATTAATAGGAAAACGAAAAAGCAGCTAGCATCACTAGCTGCTTTTTCGTTTCTGAACTTGGAGTATAAACTCTTTTTCATACTTTTTTCCGTTTATATAAAATGTTCCCCATATTTTATACGTCCCTTGCTCTGGGAATGTAATACGATATTGCAATTGCTCTTCTTCATTTACAGGGACTGCATATAAAAAATGTTCTCGTTTTTCATCGATTATATAAAGCGTCGCTTGTTCTCCAGTATTGGAATTAAATTTCACACTTTCTCCTTTTTTTATTTGCAGCTGAAATGTCAATGTAGCTGCTTCATTTGGATGTAGCGCTCCAAATAAAAGCGACATTTGGTAATCACCAATTTTTTTGGTGAGCACTGTATCTTCTATTACATTCTTTTGTTTCTTCTCTTTTTCCTCTTCCCCAAAATTCTTCCTAGAAAAGAACTGTTCTGTTTTACCATGATCCTCATATAAGAAAATCGTATATGCTTTATCTTTCGTTTTGCCTGAGGATAGCTTATATGAACCATTTCCAGCAAATGCAGGAGTGATTCGCTGAATTCCCTTTAACTGCTCGTCCACGATAATAGCTCTAATACGATCATTAACTCCACGAATTTCGTTGTTATTTTTATTAAACAGTTGAAATGTAATATCTATTTTTTCATTTCCCTTTCTATTTTTTATATCCCATTTTACCTCTCGAATGTCCCCTGCTGTTTCTGTCGTTCCTTTATACTTTTGCATGTAAAATCCACCAGCTACAATAAATAGTAACGCAATTAGCCCAATGACAAGATTTTTCAAACAATCACCTGCCATACTTTTTTTATAAATTGTAACATAATTCTGACTATTTCACCTATAAAAAGAACATTGCTACATCTTCTTTCTACATATGTCCATTTTGATTTTCCAACATATAAGTAGTTGCTATGAAGAATAAAAGGTGACCCGCACTCGTTTTCTCTCTTTGTTTTTACTTGGCATGGAGCAGGAAGAGGGTCTGACCGCTTCTATGCATGGTCGGATGCTCTCTCCCCCCTAAAAAGAAAAGGTTTATATCGGTTTTTCAACTTGTATTTATATATTTCTTTTTTACAAAAATCCGCTATGTAATAAATAACAACCTATTGAAAACGTTGAATCTTGCATATACTACAAATAAGAAAAAGATTTTAATTGGTAGGATTCCTAGTGTATAATGCAGGTGATGTTGATTTATATCTATACATAACAAGGAGGATTTTTATGAGCGTTCATATTGAAGCAAAACAAGGTGAAATTGCTGAATCTATTTTACTACCTGGTGATCCACTACGTGCAAAATATATTGCAGAAACATTTTTAGAAGATGTAACTTGCTATAACAATGTACGTGGTATGTTAGGATTCACTGGAACTTATAAAGGAAAACGTGTCTCTGTTCAAGGGACAGGCATGGGTGTTCCTTCTATTTCTATCTATGTTAACGAATTAATCCAAAGCTATGGAGTGAAAAACTTAATTCGCGTAGGTACATGTGGCGCGATTCAAAAAGATGTAAAAGTACGTGACGTAATTATTGCAATGACGGCTTGTACAGACTCTAACATGAACCGTTTAACATTCCCTGGATTTGATTTTGCACCAGCTGCAAACTTTGATCTTTTAAAGAAAGCATATGATGCAGGAACAGAAAAAGGATTACATGTTCGCGTTGGTAATGTTTTAACGGCAGATGTATTCTATCGTGAAAGCATGGACATGGTGAAAAAACTTGGTGAATACGGTGTGTTAGCTGTAGAAATGGAAACAACTGCTCTTTATACATTAGCAGCGAAATACGGTGTAAATGCATTATCTGTATTAACAGTAAGTGACCACATCTTCACTGGAGAAGAAACAACATCTGAAGAGCGTCAAACTACATTTAATGAAATGATTGAAATCGCTTTAGACGCGGCAATTCAACAATAATACACAAAAGAACTTGTCATACGTCTGGCGAGTTCTTTTTATTGTTTTCTAAATCAAATAATTACTTTATATGACTTTTAATAAAAAACTATTTCAGATAGAGACAGATTTTCAGCATCTACTTTCTTTTATCGTTTGTTATAATAGAGAAAATATTTATGCGAGTATTCTTTTATGAGGTGAAGAAGTGAAAAAAAGAAGCATTGTCTTTAAACTATTTTTATTAACATCAACATTATTTACTGTTACCTTCCTCCTTTTTTTCGTTGGGCAATCATTGTTTTTAGAAACATTTTATATTAATAAAAAGGTTCAAACTGTCCAAACTGCCTTTGAAAAGTTTTTATCAAGTTATGAAAAAAGTGAGGGAACATTTGAGGAAATAAGAAAACTCAAACAAGAATTTCATGAAAAAACAAACGCTGACGTCGTTTTATTAGATCCAAATGGAATTATAAAAGATGAAAATAATTACTATATTGAGATTGTGGATAAATCAAATAAATCGTATTCCATTCCACTCAACAATATTTTAACAATCGATGAATATACGAAGTTTATGAATTTACAGTTAAAAAGTAATGATGTTATTCTCATAGATGGAATTTTCAAAAAAGATATAGTTATACCTGTTAAGATTACGACTCGTTATAATACATGGAAAAATGATAACATCATTTCTGACTTTGAATTATTCAATATTGATTGGACAAACGCTAAGAAAAATAAATATGCAAAAGACATAAAACCTGTCGTCCATACATTTGAAGGGATTGTATCCAAAATACACCTTCCTTCCAAAAACGACCTTCGTCTCGCAAATAATTTAGAGACATTGCAAGGAATTCAGCGCTGGGAACTATCTGTGATACTAGGTAAAACAAATTCAAATGAATTGACAACATTTACAATCGGAGAAGAGGAGAATGGAAAAAGTCAAGTTTTTGTAAAGCCAGTTATTGAAAAAGGTAAAATTAAAGAATTTGCTTTTACGATGACCTCCTTACAGCCTGTTAATGAAGCAATGCTCGTTTTAAAAGATTATTACGTTTATGCCTTAATTGTCGTATTTCTCGTTATTATTTTATTATCCTTTTATTATTCAAAAATCATTGTTAAACCGCTTATTAAAATGAACCGAGTCACAAAAAAAATGGCTAATTTTGATTTCACCGAAAAGTTACCCGTTTCAGTAGATGATGAAATTGGCGGTTTATCTAGTAGTATTAATACATTATCAGTAAACTTAAAAGATCGAATCGATCGATTAAACATTGCGAATACAAAATTACAGCAAGATATCGAACGAGAACGCCAATTAGAAAAAACTAGAAAAGAATTTATTTCTGGCGTATCTCATGAATTAAAAACACCACTGAGTGTTATTAGAAGCTTTGCAGAAG
Organism: Bacillus sp. 95MFCvi2.1; assembly: GCF_000374965.1. Lineage (NCBI taxonomy): Bacteria > Bacillati > Bacillota > Bacilli > Caryophanales > Bacillaceae > Bacillus > Bacillus sp. 95MFCvi2.1. The sequence continues at coordinate 88,909 of NZ_KB895692.1, forward strand.
GTATTAAAGATGGCGTCAGCAAAGATAACACATACTATACGGATGTTATTTTAGAAGAAACAGAAAACATGAATCGACTCATCGTCGAAATGCTAGAATTAGCAAAACTAGAATCTGGCACGTATAAACTAGAAATGAATACTTTTTCACTTGGTGAACTTGTCCAACAAGTGTATACGAAGCTATTATTTAGTATGGAAGAAAAACAATTACAAGTAGAAATCGATGCAAATCCCTCTATATATGTTGAAGCAAATCGCAATCGCATTGAGCAAGTTGTTGTGAATTTACTCAGCAATGCAATTCGCTATACACCTGATGGTAAAGAAATTCGTATTCGTGTTATAGAAAATGAAGAAAAAGTAAAAGTGGAAATTGAGAATACCGGTAATCCAATCCCAGAGGAAAGTTTACAAAAGATATGGGATCGCTTCTATCGTCTAGACGCTTCCCGTAGCCGCCATACTGGAGGAACTGGACTTGGTTTATCAATTGTAAAAAACATTTTGGAACTACACCATGCCAAATATGGTGTATATAATACCAATGATAGTGTCGTCTTTTATTTTGATTTACAAAAAATAAAAGAAGTCAAATAATTTGTCTTAATTTCACGAGGAGTTCACATGAAATTCACACTCTCCCTTTATAGTAGTAAACAAGTTAATCCTTTCCTTTACACATATAAAAGAGGAGAGTGCGTGAAATGAAACAAGCAGGACAACCTATTCAAAACGAAAAACAATTAGAAAAAATCAAAAATATACTTTTACAATCTTCGAAACGTGATGGCTTATTATTCGTATTAGCTGTAAATTCCGGTCTAAAAGTAAGCGAGATTTTACAATTAAAAGTTGGTGATGTCATCGATGAGAATGAAAATGTTCGTCACTCCATTTTATTTTACAATGAAAAAGTTAAAAAACATAAATGGTTCGCTGTAAACGAAGACTTACAGCATGCAATCGAAGATTATATGAGAGAACGTAAAACATGGAAACGAAATGAACCATTATTAAAGTCTCAAAAAGGAACAAAATCCATTACAAGACAGCATGCATGGTATATTTTAAACAAAGCTGCAAAAGAAGTTGGTTTAGAAGGGATTAGCTCACATACACTTCGAAAAACTTGGGGATATTGTGCATATAAATCTGGTGTTGATATTGCATTTTTACAACACTTCTTTGATCATAGTACCCCATCAAAAACTTTAAAATATATCGGTATTGCATAAAAAACAGCCATGGTTCTTATACATAAAAAAGGTTACCAACTTTAAACTTGGTAACCTTTTTTATGTTTCATATTCTCTTTTCTTGTTTCTCCTATATTGTAGTGGTACTCTAATAACAAGGGGGAGAAATTATGAACACATTAACAATTGAATTACCAAAAGAAATAGCAGAAAAACTTGGTTTATTAAAACAGGCTTATCAAAAGAAAACAGGTGCTACAATCTCAGAAAGTACACTCGTTCAATCACTTATCTCGAAGGAGTTTATTCAAGAAATCACTCCTTTTGATTTACAACAATATGTAATAAAAAAGGAACAGCGCTAATCGCTGTTCTTTTTTATAAACCATACAACTTTATTGCAAACGGTTAAGCTTTGTTTTAAATACACATTAAGCGTACCAATACTTCTTATATACACCAGGACCATCTATTTCAACTTTTAAACTTTTAAACTTTTCGATGCGTTGACGCTCCAAAATGGATTTACTAATAAAGGCCTTCCGGTTGCTATTACGTCTGCACGTTAATTCCTTAATATTTCTTCAGCTTGTTTACCACTTTCAAGTGAATGACCCCTCCTTAACACTCTTACGAGTCGTTTGAAGAAGGGGCTTCCTGTTTCATAGAGTGTTTGCTGCTTGAGAATCCAAGCAGTCTTACATACTCTCCACAGGCGTCGTTTATACTGTTTGGACACAACCTTGCCCTACAGTTTCAGTCTTCAGTCGTTCTCACAAGTAATTGTTCTAACCCTTTTCGCAACATGTTTAGACTTGCATTATGATCCCTGTCTAATACCGTTCCACACTTTGCACAAATATGCGTCCGAATAGAAAGTGATTTTTTCACACGATTTCCACAACCAGAACAATCTTGCGATGTGTATGCTGGATCTACTTTCACAAGTAGGCCTCTAAATTTCTTGCACTTATACAAAAGCATCCTGCGAAAAGCACCCCAGCCCGCATCCGAAATCGACTTCGATACTTTCCGATTCCGAACCATATTTCGGATATCGAGATTTTCTATACAAATCACCGAATACACTTGCGTTAGATGATAACTTAATTTATGCAAAAAATCTTTTCTTTGGTTCGTTACCTTTTCGTGAAGGTTCCGAATCCGTTCTATTTGTTTCTTATAGTTCGCAGAGCCTTTCTTTTTCTTCGAAAGGTTACGCTGCGCTTTCTTCAGTAGCTTTTCTTTTTGCAGAAGAAATCTTGGATTTTCAAATACAGTTTCATTGGAAAGAGCAGCATATTTATTCAGTCCCACATCTATACCAATCGCACTTTCTATCGTAATAGAGGAAGGTACAACTTGTCTTTCGACACTAAAAATAGCGTACCATCTCTTAGATTGGCGTTTTATAATCAATTGTTTAATGGTTCCTTCTATTGGACGATGCAGATGGATATCCATTTCCCCTAATCGTTTGTTATATAATTTTCCGTTCTCTGCAAATGACATCGCAAAGCGGTGTTTCCCATTCGGTTTGAATCCAAATCGAGGGAAAGTGAGACTATTATAGTCTTTATACTGTTTCAATTTTGGATAACCCACATCCCCACGAAAAAAGCCATCATATGCCTTTTTGAGTCGTAAAAATACTTCTTGTAAAGGCTGTGATGGCACTTCTTTTAGAAAAGGATACCTCTTCTTATCGATGACTTGTTGTTTTTGCATGTCAGAACGTGTATACAATTGTTTGTTTTCCTTATATTTTCTTTGTTTATCTAAAAAAGCAGAGTTATAAGCTTGACGACAATATTGTAGCCAACGATCTAACGTTTCTTTTTGTTCTTTGGTTGGGAAAATCTCGTATTTTTGGCTTAGCAACATTGTCATCCCCTCCCCCTTTTTTCGATATAGTTTTTCAGATTCCTAAACACGAAACAGAATGTACGTTCCCTTTTCTGCTAGTATACACAAAGTTACATAAAAAGGAAATAGAAACTTCGTGCTATGCACGACCAACATTCATCCCCTCCCTACCACCCGGGCTATGCCCTACACGTGCTTGAGGAATGGGACTTCTGTTGGAGTACTGTTAAACTTTATTCAAAACCCACACCAGGCTATTTCCGCATAAACATCAAGTTTTTTATTTTATTTACGAAAAAATATTGACAACGATAATGATAACCATTATCATTTATTAAGAAGCCAACAATTGATGAATCAACCAAACGCTCAGTAACATTGTTACCCCTCTTTTTCATATAGAAAAACACTGTACATTCCCCCTGTTTGTACAGTGTTTTTCTTTTTTGCGTTTATTCAAATAAATTGAGTTGCTCCGGTTTTGGTTCGCCGTATGTAATATGCATCATCTCCATGAGTTGTTTTGCATTATCAGCAGCATCCCCGCCTGAATTATTATTAAATAGTACATATATGTTTTTTGTCTTTTTCTGCAATGTATGTAATCGCTCTGTCCATTCTTCTAGCTCTTGTTTATTATAACGATATAAGCAGCGAACTGCTCGCCAATTTTCTCCTTTATCAAGCCATCCATGAATATTACGACCATGAAAGCGTATCAGTGCCATTTCAGGATGAGTTGCTTCTAATACAAGTGGAACAGAACCAATGCCAGCTTGTGGTTCATCACAGATCGTATGAATCCATTCTTCCTGTTCTAAAAATTGCAACGTTTTATCATGCATACTAGGATGAAACCACGTTTGATTTCGGAACTCTATGGCACACGGTAAGCCTTCCATCTTTTCTTTTGTATAACGAAGTAAATCTACATTTTTCTTCTGACAATCAAACCAAGGTGGATATTGGAATAATATCGCCTTTAATTTATGCGCTTCTTGAAGCGGAATAATCGATTGTTTAAATATTTCAAACATCTCATCAATATTTGAAAATGGAATCTCTCCTTGCATATGTCCCGTCATCCCTTGATACGCTTTAACAACAAACGAAAAATTTTTTGGCGTTTCCCCCGCCCATTTCATATAATTTCGAACCGGTTGCATAGCATAAAATGAACTATCTACTTCAACAATAGGGAAATACTCACTATATGTTCGCAATTTATTTCTATTTTCATAGGAATCTGCATATAAAGAATCATGATCTCCCCATCCTGTTAATCCAATAGAAATCACCTTTCCCCCTCCTTATCCCATTTCTATAAATCTGTACACACCTAATTAACAAAGTTTCAATCTTCTTCAAGAGCATCTTTATAAAATATGATATACTAGATGGAAGAATTTTTAAATTGAGGAGTTATTTATTTATGATTCAAGAGGATACTACTTTATCTCATGAAAAGCAAATAAAAGAATTAGAAAGAAAAGTACAGTTTTATGAGCAGTTGGTGAATCAACTACCACATCATTTTACATATAAAAACTCACAACTAGGTTTACAGTTACATAAAAAAGGGACTTCTCATTCCATCAATCGCATACCAAAGCAAGAGAGAGAATCAAACCTTGTACTAACTTGCGATTCCTTATTTCTATTTGAGCAACTTGAAAAGCACTTTGTTCATATTTTTGATGCATTTTCGCATCATGTCACCTTTATTGACAATAAAGGCATCATTACATTATGTAATCAATCTGCAGTAGATGATTTGGGAATATCACGGAGCGATATCATCGGCAAACCGATTCAACAGTTATTAAACCTACCTGAAGAAAAAATTAAGGCATTAGAAACATTAAGAAGCGGAAAAGAAATTTATAACGAAGAAGTGTTAGATACAAATTATGGAATTTCTAATAACCGAATTATTCGTGACTATAATGGAGAGATCTTCCGTGTGATTAGTGTCTTTCATTATTTAAATACCGAACGTGATGCTGAAAAACTTGCATTAGCGGGTCGAATTGCAGCTGGAATTGCACATGAAGTTCGTAATCCACTTACAACAGTACGCGGTTATTTACAATTTTTACAAGAAAGTGTTTCACCTTCTAATAAAGAGCTTTTTCAAAATTTACTCATTCCTGAATTAGATCGTGCCAATAGTATCATCACGAAATTTTTATCTATTTCAAAAGCACACGAATTTAAAAGAGAACCATTTCCCATCAATACTTTTTTACGTGAATATATCCAACAGCTACTAGCTAGTGAAGTATTTTTGCATAACATTTCTATTGAATATAATTTATCCTCCGATTTAGAAGACATATTAGTGAATATTGATCGACATGAGCTCGTTCAAGTTTTCCTAAACTTATTTCAAAATGCTGTGGATGCAAAAAGCGATAAACCTTTGTCCATTCAAATCACTAGTCATCGTTTGGATAATTTTGCTCGCATTACTTTCCAAGACAATGGAACTGGTATTCCTCCAGCGATTCAAGACTATATATTTGATCCATTCTTCTCTACAAAAGATGCAGGAACTGGACTCGGATTATCAGTAACAAGAAAAATCATTCAAAATCACAATGGAACTTTAAAAGTTTCTAGTAATGAAAACGGAACAACATTTATCATCTCAATTCCATTAGCACAAAAAGGGGCTGGCTTATAGCATCTCCCTAAAAATAATCAGTGGGGATGAAGCCCCACTGATATAATCAAATAAATATATTCAAAATATGCGATTTGTAAACTTTCAGCACACGTCATTAGCTCTCCGCCAATCCATTCCCCTAATCAATATGTATTATCTATTCCTCTTTCATGAGAAATGCCACAAAGCTTAATTCGTTCGATGTCTATTCCTGTTTCTTTTTTCACTTTTCTAACTGCTGTCTCTTCCTCCATTCCAAATCTAACATACATACACAATAAGGAATAACTAGATGCTATTCATCTCATCTTAAATATTTGATTTCCTTCTTTACGTTTCTTTACTTCAAATTTACTCTAGCTTAACGCTTATTTTGTATGATAGGTAAAGAAGACAATGATATGAAAGAGGGATGAAAATGAACGTCTTATTGTCAATACGCTTTTGGATTTCCCTTATGTCATGTATATTTTTATGCTCAGCATTCTTTTTAACTTTAGAATATACGGCTACATCAAAAGCAGCAGAAAACAGCAATATAGCTCCATATGAGCTACTATATGCAAAACAAAATACAGTCCCTCTATCTTCTTCCTCATCTAAAGAAAAAAAAGTTATCAAAGGAATGATTATTACAAAAGCTGCTTCCCATCATGACCTGAATCAGATTGCTAAAAAAATTAAAGAACAATATAAAAATCAGAAAATCGATGAAATTACATTATCCATTCACAATAAAAATATTGGAAAATACGAAGAAGACCTACCTTATGAGCCAATTAGCAAAGGAACAATTTCCATTATTTACACTTCACAATCCCATTCCAACGTAATCATTCGTCTCAATGAACAATAATACACCTGCTAAAAATTTTTTTCCCTTCATAAAAAAAGAGACGAATATAATCATTCGCCTCTTTTTATTTTTACAAAAATGGAATCCACTCTTTTACTTTATCAATCCATTCTTTTTGTTGTTCTCTTCTCTGTTTTTCTTCTTCTTGACGCTTTTTCTCTTCTTCTTTTCTTCTCTTTTCTTCTTCAATTGTCTTTAATTGTTTCGAATAGTCAGCCTCTGATATAAGTGATAATTGAAATGCTTTTTGACTAGGGTTTTCATCAGCTTTTTTCATAATATCTCGAAACATTGTCGTTGTAATTTGACTACCACCTGGCACATAATGCTCACTGTCTGTTTTATCATATCCTATCCAAATAGCTCCCACTAAATCCGGTGTATAGCCAACAAACCAAGAATCTTTCGCTCCGCTGCTTGGACCATCCACAAGCTGAGTGGTTCCCGTTTTTCCAGCAGTATCAATATTTTTCACCTTTGCTTTTTCACCCGTTCCTTTTTCAACAACACCCTTTAATAAGTACGTCATTTTTTGAGCAACTTTCTCACTCGTTACACGGGTTTCTTTTTTATACCATTTCCCAACTGTTTCTCCCTCAGCATTCTGTATTTCCCGGATTGCATGCCCTTCAACTTGTACACCATCGTTAGCAAAAGTAGCATAAGCTTGAGCCATTACAAACGGAGAAGTTCCAGTATGCATTCCCCCTAAAGCAATAGGAAGAGTACGGTCTTCTGCTTGTAGTGGGATACCAAAACGCTCTAATGACTTCAAACCTTTTTCCAATCCAATTTGTTCTAACAACCAAACAGCTGGTACATTATAGGACTTAGCAATCGCTTCATACATTGTAACATCACCATGAAAAGCATGATCACTATTTTGGGGCGCATAATCTTTTATATTAAGCGGCTCATCTTTTAAAACATCATACACTTCATATCCTTGTTCTAATGCTGGTACATATACGGCAAAAGGTTTTAGGGTTGAACCAGGTTGCCTTTTTAATTGCGTTGCATGGTTAAATTGCAAAAATTGATACGTCCCCCTCCCGCCGACTAGTGCGGGTACACCACCAGTTTTCGGGTCCATCAAAACAACGCCCGTTTGCATAAGCTGATCAGCGTTACTCCCTTGGAAATAATTATCATTATTCACAACATCTTCTACTGCTTGTTGTTTTTTCGGATCAAGTTCTGTATAAATACGATATCCACCAGCTAAAATTTCATTTTGCGTCAATTCATATTTCTCCATTGCCTCACGTACAATATAATCCACATACTGCGAATATTTTCCTTTATACTTATCATCAACACCTCGTCGTAATGCAAGGCCTGTCTCTTGCTCTTTCTTGTATTGATTTTCTGTAATATACCCTTGCTCTTTCATTAGTGCTAAAACAACATTCCGTCTTTCAATTGACTTATTAAAATTTTTATATGGTGAATAGGTTGATGGTGCCTTAATTAATCCTGCTATTGTCGCAGCTTCTGCTATTGTTAAATCTTTTACTTCTTTATCGAAATATGATTTCGCTGCTTTTTTTATCCCCCAAGCTCCTTCACCAAAATAAATTTGATTCATATACATTTCAATAATTTCATCTTTTGTATACGTACGCTCTATCTTCTTCGTCAAAAAATACTCTTTAAACTTCCGTGAAAATGTACGTTCTTGTGTTAAAAATACATTTTTCGCAAGCTGTTGTGTAATTGTACTGCCACCAGCAACTACTTCTCCCGCCGTAATATTTTTTAATAGGGCACTCATAATCCCACTATAGTCAATACCATGATGGCTAAAAAACTCTTTGTCCTCTACTGCTACAACCGCTTGAATCATAATATCGGGAATATCTTTTCTTTTAATACCTTCCGCCTTGGAAGAAGATAGCTTTGCTGCCACTTCTTTATTTGTATCATAAATAAGTGTTGGCTGCGGAACAGCCTGTTTTAATGCAGATATGTCTTGAATGGAGATCATTATATTTACCGCAATAAATAGGGTAACGAAAAAACCGCCAAAAATTAATAATATATTGCGCAATTTCTTCCTCTTGTTGAACCACTCAAGCATTTTCTTGAAATGAGTGTTGTTCAATTTCATTTATTCACTTCCTTCATTTATTTACACTTTCATCAGGAAAAGGAAGAAACTCCCTCCTTTTGAATTTATTATAATAACGTAATAGTTCTTCAAGTGTAAAGTATTTCTTTCTCATTCATACTTTTTGCAAGAAAAGGACATTCTACAAGTAAGATATTCATTAGTCGTTATTAATATTATTAATGCATCAATATGTATTATGTTAAGTTTTTGTAAACTTTTCGATAAAATGTTTTAAAAACCGACAGTTTTTTGTTAGAATTGACTAGCCAATATATTTTACATATATTACTTTTCGTGGGGGTAACAATAATGGTATTTAAATCTAAAAAAGATAAATTTTCTGAAATGTTAATGAATGTTTCTGAAAATTTAAAAGAAGGCGCGCAATTTTTCGTGGAGTATAAAATTAAAAATGCTAGCGATTTAAAAGAATTTTCTATGCGCATGAAAGAATATGAGTCAAAAGGTGATTCATTTATTCATGAAATCATTATGGAGCTAAACAAAGCGTTTATTACTCCTATTGAACGTGAAGACATCCTGCAACTTGCAATGAGCATGGATGATGTACTAGACGGATTAGACCACAGTGCAGGTTTATTCGAAATGTATTCTATTACAGAGGCAGATGAATACATGATTAAATTTGTGGAGGCAATTAATCAATGTGCGATTGAAATTGCAAATTCCGTTGAACTTATGTCGAATAAGAAATTAGTGGACATTCGCACAAATGCAATTAAAATTAAGGATTACGAATCACAGTGTGATGATATTCGTCGTCACGCCATTAAACATTTATTCTCTCGTGAAAAAGATCCGATCAAGATCATTCAATTCAAAGAGATTTATGAAGAGCTAGAAGAAGTTGCTGATAGCTGTCAAAGCGTTGCAAACGTATTAGAAACAATTATTATGAAGAACGCGTAAGGAGTTTGATCATGGATACAGTCTTGATTTTAACTGTTTTAATAGTCATTTGTGCTTTAGCTTTCGACTTTATTAATGGATTCCATGACACAGCGAACGCCATTGCGACAGCTGTTTCTACCAAAGCTTTGAAGCCACGACAAGCCATTATCATGGCAGCTATTATGAACTTTTTAGGTGCAATGACATTTACAGGTGTAGCAAAAACAATTACAAAAGACATTGTTGATCCTTTTGCTTTAGAACATGGATCATATGTTATTTTAGCCGCTCTGCTTGCTGCAATTGTTTGGAACTTAATTACTTGGTACTATGGAATCCCAAGTAGTTCTTCGCATGCAATTATTGGTGCAATCGCAGGTGCTGCAATTGCTGCTGCTGGTCTAAGTGCAATTAATTTCAAAGGATTTATTAAAATTATTGAAGCTTTAATTATTTCACCAATCGTTGCATTTGTTATTGGTTTTATCGTGTATAGTATTTTTAAAGTTGTCTTTAAAAACTTTAATTTAACGAAAACGAATCAAAACTTCCGTTTATTCCAAGTGTTTACCGCAGCACTACAAGCTTATACACATGGTACAAACGATGCTCAAAAAGCAATGGGTATTATTACAATGGCATTAATGACAAATGGCCTTCATAATTCTGGAGATATTCCTTTATGGGTTCAATTCTCATGTGCTCTTGCAATGGGTCTTGGTACTTCTGTCGGTGGATGGAAAATTATTAAAACTGTTGGGGGACAAATTATGAAAATTCGTCCTGTAAACGGTGTAGCTGCTGATTTATCATCATCTCTTGTCATTTTCGGAGCAACATTTATTCATTTACCAGTTAGTACAACGCACGTTATCTCTTCTTCTATTTTAGGGGTAGGTGCTTCACATCGTGTAAAAGGTGTAAAATGGGGAACTGCAAAGCGCATGTTAATTACCTGGGTGATTACACTTCCAATTTCAGCTTCATTAGCTGCTCTATTCTATTATCTATTACATTTAATTTTCTAATCAAAAGTCGTCTTCCTTATTTTTCTAGGAAGACGACTTTTTTGTGAACAATCTTATTTCTTTTCAAAAAGTGTGTATAATGAATGTTGGATTAGTTATACAGAGGAGTTGGCAATTTTGGAATATATCATGTTACTTTTCATTGGATTAATCGCAGGAACAGTCGGAAGCCTAGTAGGACTTGGCGGAGGAATTATCATCGTCCCTTTACTAATTGGACTGCATAGTTTATCACCACAACTCGCAGTTGGAACATCAATTGTGACCGTAGTTTTCACTGGTCTCTCCTCTACTCTTACTTATATGAAACATAAGCGAGTAGATTATAAAAGTGGACTTATTTTATTTATAGGGAGCGGTCCTGGAGGGATTATTGGATCGTGGGCAAACAAATTTTTGAATCAGGATTCTTTCTCTTTATATTTTGGAATTTTCCTTATTTTTGTATCTATCCTTCTTTTGTTACGTGATAAATTGAAACCTCTTTCCCTCTCAAATGCAACTGTTATTAAACGATCTTTCACGGATTCTGAAGGTAAAACCGTTTATTATCAATTCCCACCGTTTCTTTCGATTATTATCGCATTTGTAGTTGGTTTCATATCTGGATTATTTGGAATTGGTGGCGGTGTATTGCTCGTTCCAGCAATGATGCTTCTTTTTGCATTCCCTGCACAAATTGCTGTTGCAACTTCAATGTTTATTGTCTTTTTATCAGCAATTGTAAGTTCTTTGACTCATATTTCTCTTGGCAATGTAAGCTGGATTTATGCATTGATTCTTATTCCAGGCGCTTGGATTGGCGGAAAAATCGGAGCTTACATTAATACAAAATTAAGCGGTAATGCGATTATCAATTTATTGCGTATCACATTAATTATTCTTGGAACCAAACTGATTATCAGTTCTTTCCTCTAACGCGTTCTTTTTAGAATGCGTTTTTTCATACGCAGGAATACAAAAACATCCCTAAAATAAAACATAATACTGTACACACACACAACAACATCAAATTTGAAACATGTAATTTGTCCATGGTGATCACACTCCTATAGCTGGGCTGTTACCCCTATGATAGCGAAAAAAAAGACACTTTGCCTTTACAATATGCTAACAATGCAAAATCAATTATTACAAACTTTATCTATTTATTACATAAATTCGTATAATCAATCGATTCAACAAAAAAAAGATGTCATATTGACATCTTTTAGTGAAGGAGTGACCACCCCATAAAATCTTCATGGACTTGACGTGCTCGTTTATCATTTCTATCATACAATTCAGCGTAGCTATCCGTTTCTTCGTCATAAGCCATTGTATAAATAATTTGACTATCTATTTCAACTGATAGAACGACTCCACCTTTCATCTCTTCCACATGTATGACAGCATTAGCTGGAATTTTCATATCAGTCATTTTCGCATCTAACAATATACTAAACCCCCTACAGCGTATTCATTGCTAGTACTATTACACACTAAATAGTATACTACTGTAATAGCATACGTTTCGTCAATAAAATTGCTGTTTATAACAATATAAATACAAATTGAAAAACTGACATAAAACCTTTCTTTGTAAGTGAGAGAGATCATCCGACTATGCATAGAAGCAATCAGCCCCTCTTCTTGCCCCATACCAAGTGAAAGCAAAGAGAAAAACGAGTGCAGTCACATTTTGTTCTTCATAGCAACGATTTATATATTGGAAAATCAAAATGGATATATACATCACCTTTTGTATTTAAATTTATATGTATATCACTTACAATAAACTAATAGAACTAAATAATGGGGTGCTAACATTGATTCTACATAAAGGGGATATACTATTTCGTCAAGGTGAAGAAGGACCTTTATATTTTATTAAAACTGGTCTATTAAAGGTCGTTCGGTTACAAGAAGACGGAACGCCATTTTTATTTAATATTATCGTTCCTGGTGAGACAATTCCTCACCATTCTTTAATTTCACCGAAAGAATATCATGGTACAGCCATCGCTTTAATTAAGACAGAGGTCCAGCCCATTGTATGTAATACATGGTACGAAAAACTACAGGAGAATCCAGAATTATATGCTGACATCGCCATGCAACTACAAACGAAATTGCGAATGATGCAGCAACGAATCGATCAATTAACAACTGTTTCTCCAAAAGAACGTCTCCACCGTCTACAAGAGTGGTTCGCACTCTATTTAGGAGAAATTCTTATTTATGAAATATTAACACAAACAGAAATTGGACAACTTATCGGTGTACGCCGTGAAACAGTAAATCGCTTGTTACGAGAACAAACAAAAAACGAGGTAAACTAACACCTCGTTTTTTTGTTTGCCTTATGATAAGCTTGCTGCCGGTCCGAAAAATTCATAATGAATGTGTTCAGGTGAAACTCCCCATTCTACTAAAGCCGCATTAATATGCTTCATAAATGGTACCGGGCCACAGAAGTAAAATTCTGCTTCAGACGTAGGAATGATAGATTGCAGCCAATCTAAATCAATAAAACCTTCTTTATCAAAGTTTTTCATTTGTAGGTCTTGTTCTGTTGGCGAAGAGTAACAAGTGTATGCTTCTACTTGTTCATAGTCGCTCGCTACTTGCTGTACATACTCTTTCATCGCATGCACATTGCTATTTAATGCTGCGTGAATAAAGTATACCTTACGATTTGAAGCTTGCTCAATTAATGTATTTAACATACTCATCATCGGCGTAATACCAACACCGCCACTGATTAACACAACCGGTAAGTTTGAATCCATATCTAATACGAAATCTCCTGCTGGTGCACTTAATGGAAGAATATCTCCTTCTTGGATGTGATCATGTAAATAATTAGATATCTTTCCATCCGGTGTCTCTGTAGCTGTTTCTCGTTTTACACTAATACGATAATAGTCTTTGCCAGAAGCATCTGATAAGCTGTATTGACGATTATGTGTATATGTTTCACCCTCTATATTTAATTGGATCGTTACATATTGACCAGGTAAGAATGAAGATAGCTTCCCTCCATCTTCTGGTTTTAAATAAAATGATGTGATTACGTCGCTCTCTTTCTCTTTTTTTACAACGATAAAGTTACGGAAATCTTTCCATCCACCTTCTTTTTCCGCTGCCTCTTCATACATTCCTGCTTCGACACTAATAAATGCATCAGCAATTACACCATACGCTTCTCCCCAAGCATCTAACACTTCTTGTGGTGCTTCTGCAACCTCTTTAATTGCTTGTAGTAAACATTTCCCTACAATTGGATAGTGTTCAGCTTTAATTCCTAAACTTCTATGTTTATGAGCAATTTGTTTTACAACAGGAATAATAACTTCTAAATTATCAATATACGTTGCTGCTGCATACACTGCGCTTGCTAAAGCCTGTTGCTGTCTTCCTTTTTTCTGATTTGTATGGTTGAAAATATTTAATAATTCTGGATGTTCCGAGAACATAATTTGATAAAAGCGTGTCGTAATTTCAACACCTTTTTCTTGTAATAATGGTACTGTTGATTTTACAATTTCCATTGTTTTTTCACTTAACATTGTATCCCACTCCTCTATTTCCTTGTCTATTGTTATTGTAAACGAAGCCAAAATGGAAGGTTGTGATTTTAATCACTATAAACATGGTGTTTTTGTGAAAAATATATGAACGATTTAGATTTATCCCGCTATTTGTTACTAAACTAACGAATTAAATATACACCTTTATATTTTTCCAAAAAAGAAATAAGCTAACCAAAATTTTGGATAGCTTATTTCTTTTTTTGTAGAGCGTGTTCAATTATTAAAAATGACGTTTATTTCATCCAATTTTAGCCAAAACTAATAACGAAAGGAGGTAGACAAAAATGAGATTACAATCTTTCATGATTAGTGCCCTTTCTTTTTTAGCTTCGGCATTAATCTTTTATACAGTTGGCTATGTCTTACTATTAGATTTGTTACCAAAGCATCTCTTTATTATTCTTATTATTCTTTCTGCTCTTATGATTTCCTATCTTATTACACGAAAATCGTTAAATGAGCCGTCTACCAAAACAAAATAATAGAGTGAACCTTTTAGGTTCACTCTATTATCATTTCCTAGGAAAGTTTTTGACTATCTTTGCAAATTCATTTTTTCACCATACTCTTTTACAATTTGAATAATATTTTGAAACGTACCTACTTTTTCTTTTTTATGATTCAATACTTGTAAATCATAATGATCATAATAAGTTTCTAATGCTTTTAACTGGGAAGTTGATGCCCCCTCTATAGGTACAGTAAGATTCACTTCATATTGTTTATATCCTTCTCTAACTTTTTCTCCTGCAATAGTTTCACTCATTTTCTTTCCGACTACCTGTTGCATTTTTTCAGGAAAGATCAATTGAAAATAATACTCCCCTTCTTTTTCTAAAGTTTTATATAAAGAATCCGAGATTGTATAAAATACTGTGTATTTTATTTTTTTCTCATCTGTTTTAATATGAAAAGCAGTAATTTGCATGTCCTTTTTTGTCACTTCTATTAAAGCGTTCACTTTTGTATCATCATTTTGTTGCTCAGTAGCACCTGGAAGTATAGATAAAAGTTGCTCTGTATCAGATTTTGTAAGCATATACGTCTCTTTTTCATCCTGCAGCCACCCTTGGCGAGATTCCCCTCTTAGCCATGCACGATATATTTTCTTCTTTCCGTTTTTCTCAATTTGGATTTCGTACTCTGGTTCTCCAAAACCCCCTGTTATTTGTTGTTTCTCAGCTTTATTAATAATATCTACCACTTTCTTTGCTTCCTCTTGCTTTAAAACCTTTTCAAGATTTCCTTTTTGTATAATTGTTACTTGTATACTTTCCTGCATAGGATTCACCGTCTCTTCTACTTGTTTTTTCTCCTTTTTTTGTTCAACTTGACTACACGATGCTAATAAAAAAAATAGTAAGAAAAACATCCATTTTCTTTTCAACTTTTTCCCTCCTATCTAGAACAATAAGAAAAGCTTATTGTTCTTGAAAATGAAACAAAAACGTTATGTATGATGAAATAAGATATACTAAATACGAAGGGAGGTTTTCACATGTCCATTAATTTTCATGATGCTCATAATAAGTACACCTACGCCACGCGAAAAGCAGATTCCTCTTGGTGTGAAATGATTCAAAATATAATTGATGTAAGTGGTAAAAACATAATTGATATCGGCTGCGGTGGTGGTATTTATACGAAAGAACTGGCTCTTATGAGAGCTAGCAAAGTCATCGGCTTCGATTTCTCAAAAAAAATGTTGCAAGCGGCAACAGAAAATTGCGCTTCCGTCCCAAACATCTCATTTATTCATGGTGATGCCCACCATATGCCATTTGCTAATGAAACTTTTGATATTGTGGTTTCTCGTGCTGTTATCCATCATTTACAAGACATCCCGAAATTTTTACAAGAGGCCTCACGTATCTTAAAGAAAAATGGAATGCTCATTCTTCAAGATCGTACCATTGAAGATTGTACAATTCCTGGAAGCCCAGAACATATTCGTGGGTATTTCTTCTCCATCTATCCTAAACTCATTCAAATAGAGGAAAAGCGAAGACCAAAAGCAACGCACATACAACAACTAATCGCACAAAACGGCATGTATCCACTTCCCCTTCAAACAATGTGGGAAGTGCGAAAAATCCATGATTCTATTGAAACATTATTACAAGATTTATCACCACGCACAGGCCGATCCATTTTATACGAATTAACAGACAATGAACTTTCTCAATTACTCCATCACATTCACTCTAAACTAAACAATATAGCTCCGATTATTGAACAAGATCGTTGGACTATTTGGAGTGCCACAAAATTTTAAGAAAGCCTCACATAATTTTATGAGGCTTTCTCCTTTCATAACCTAATTTTGCAACATTCTTGATACCCTCCACTTCTGGCCTGTGCACTTCCACACTTTGGACATACTAAGTATCTGGATTGACTTGTCAACAAACTTCCTTTTTGAAAAAGTAACACTTCTGCTTGTTTAAATGACCGCGAATAATATAACCATATGAAACCACAAATTACTATAATTCCGAACAATACACCCATCGCAAGCATTTCCGTCACCTCTTTTTGGTTTGTTCTTTCCAGCAAGTGGATTGTAGTATTATTCTCTATTAATAAAAAAGATTCCTGCCTTCCTGTTCTAATTGTCATATTTCTCAAAAAAATTTTACATAACCTCTATACTTTTACGTACTTTTTACAAAAGATTCCCTTCCACTTCTCATACAATAAAGTGAAACGTCCATCAGTAAGGCTTTTCTTCATCCCTCACTGATTATCAACTCTCACCAATCGGGTCTTTACGGGCAGTAAGTAAAAATCCACACCCTAAAATAATTTTAATTGAGGAGTGTCAATATGAACTATTTCTTATTACTCCCTTTTCTTATCAAACTAATTTTTTCTTTTCTATCCCCTTCTTCTCCACCTACCGACGTATCCGTGCAAATTCTCGGCCTCAATGATTTCCACGGCCAATTAAATACGACTTCAGCGTTGCACGATAAAGCTGTAGGGCGTGCTGATTACATATCTGCTTACATTCAATCCTACCGCGATAAAAACCCTAACACCTTACTTGTTCATACAGGAGATATGATTGGTGGGAGTCCTCCGATTTCAGCACTTTTTCATGATGAACCAACGATGGAGTTTTTAAATAATCTTCAATTTGATGTTGGTACAATAGGAAACCATGAGTTCGATAGGGGTCCCATTGCTCTGCAACAACTAATTAATGGCGAATCCGTTACACAAACAAGTTCATTTTCAGGTAGCTCCTTTCCTTATATATCCGCAAATATTGTATACAGTGAAACGAATCAACCACTCTTCCCCCCCTATATAATTAAATGGATTGATGGGATTCCAATCGCCTTCATCGGCGTTTCTACAAACGATACTCCTTTTTTAACAATGTACAACGATATGTCTTCTATTCGTTTTTTAGATGAAGCTTCTTCGATTAATCTTTATGTGTATCAACTACAAAAGAAAGGCATTCATGCATTTGTTATTCTTGCCCACCTAGGTGGTAATACGACAGAAAGTAATACAAATGGACCTTTAGCTGATTTAGCTAATCAAATAGATCCTGATGTTGATATCATTTTTGGTGGCCATACCCACTCCTATATAAATGGAAATGTGAACGGCAAATTGCTTGTTCAAGCCTACTCATACGGAAAAGCATTTTCAAACGTCACCTTTACATTAAATCGTAAAACGAAAGATATTACGAAAAAAGCGGCAACAATTGTCCCTGTCTATCAAAATGCAATTTCTCCTGATTTACACACAAGAAACTGGATAGATTCTTACGCCTCAAAAATCCAATCTAAAGTAGAGGAACAACTCGGAATAACGGACCATGAGTTAACTCGTAATCAAAATGAACACGGCCAATCAAATTTAGGAACAGTTCTCGCAATAGCCCAGCGCCAAACTATGCAGGCGGATATTGCTTTTGTAAATCCTGGGAGCATCCGGCATAATTTAAAAAAAGGAACAATTACATGGGAAGATACCTTCCTCATACAACCATTCGGCAACAAATTAATTAAAATGTATTTGTCTGGAAAAGAAATTCGAAACGTCTTGCAAGAGCAATGGAAAGAAGAAACTCGCATGCTACAAATTTCAGGGATTCGTTATAGTTGGAAAAATAACATCGTCCAAACAATTTCATTAGATGACGGAACACCATTACGCGATGATCAAATATACTCTGTAGTAGTCAATTCTTTCTTAGCAAATGGAGGAGATAAATTTTTGACATTTAAAGAGGGCAGAAATCGCTCCGAAGGCCCGACAGATCAGGAAGCTTTTGCAAATTTTATTCGTTCTATTTCTCATATAGATACACTCCCTCAAAATTTTTTACAGAAAATCTATTGACTTTATGAAAAAAACATGTAAAAATACTGTCAGAATACTTGAACAAAATTCATTGACGAGAACGAGTACGTTATATAAAGCTGTTCCCCAGAGAGTTGGCATCTTGCTGAAAGCCAACGTACAGCTCGTAACCGAAAATCATCTCCGAGAAGTAGAACCGAAGGATGTAGTAAGTTCTTACCGGTCGTCCCCCGTTACAAGGAACACGTATCATGTTGTACGTTGCAAAGCCGCATACATATAGATGTATTTCTACGTGTATGAACTAGGGTGGTATCGCGGGTAAATATAACTCGTCCCTTTTTAAGGGGCGAGTTTTTTGTGTTCTTACGAATGAATTTTTATAAAAGGAGGAAACACAATGAACACTGTATCAAAAAAACATGTTTTTTTCACAGGTCTTATGCTATTTTCTTTATTTTTTGGAGCAGGTAATTTAATTTTCCCTCCAATGCTTGGACAAAACGCTGGTGAAAACTTCTGGCCAGCAATGCTCGGGTTTTTACTAACAGGAGTTGGCTTACCGTTATTAACTGTTATTGCAATCTCTCTTTCAGGAAATGGAATGCAACAACTTGCAAGTCATGTCCACCCTTTATTTGGAATTTTATTTACAGTAGTTGTATATATTGCAATTGGCCCTTCCATGGGAATTCCACGTGTCGCTAACGTCGCTTACGAAATGGGTGTTAGTTCTTTCTTACCAGAAACAATTCGTACTAGTAGCTTATCCTTATTTATATATACGGTCATTTTTTTCACTATCGTATTTTGGCTTAGCTTAAATCCTTCTAAACTCGTTGATCGTATCGGAAATGTGCTAACACCTATTTTACTATTCTCTATTTTCTTATTGTTTGCAAAAAGTGTTTTCACACCACTTGGAAATTCAGGTCCAGCGATGCAAGAGTATCAAACTTCTCCTATTTTCAAAGGATTTATGGAAGGATATTTAACAATGGATACAATCTCGGCACTTGCATTTGGGATTATCGTCGTGAATGCAATTCGCTCAAAAGGTGTAGAAGATCGTAAAGCTGTTGCAATTGCAACGACAAAAGCAGGACTTATTGCAGCTACAGGGCTCGTACTCGTATATGGAGCACTTGGCTGGCTAGGTGTAACTAGTGTTTCACTTGGATATGCAAAAAATGGCGGTCAATTACTAACTGTTATTGTACAACAGTTATTCGGCCCATATGGCCTTGCCTTATTAGCGGTTATCGTTACACTGGCTTGTTTAACAACATGCGTTGGACTTGTATCAGCATGTAGCCAATATTTCTCAACATTATTTACAAAATTTTCTTACAAAGGGATAGCAGGTATCATTTGTGTATTAGGACTTCTAGTAGCAAACCTAGGCTTAACAAAAATCATTGCAATCTCTGTTCCAATTTTACTAGTTGTATATCCAATTGCTATCGTACTCGTACTATTATCATTACTCCATAAGTACTTTGGTGGTTACCGTTCTGTTTATGTTGGTGCTTTAATCGGGGCTGCAGTAATAAGTATGTTTGATGGGCTAAAGCAAGGAAATGTATCTGTTACATTCATTACCTCTTACTTTGAATTCATTCCATTTTATAATGAAGGAATTGGTTGGTTATTACCAGCGATTGCTGGAGCAACAATCGGGCTTGTAGTCGCAAAATTAAAGAGCACAAAACCAATACCACTAACTGAAACTCCTTCTGAACCTAAAGTGTCTTAGTGAAAAACTCCCGATTAAGGGAGTTTTTCACACTTGGTAGGAAGTATGATTGAAACTACTTATTTTATACGCTTTCGTATAATACTCAAGGTTTGTATCAACTGTTTCTACTTTCACAACATCATAGCAATCTGTTTGTTTTACTAGAAATAAATAATATTCTTCTGTCGCTTCAATTATCGCAATACAACCTGTTTCAATATCGTATTGCACCTTAAGTGCTTGCAATGCATTCACGTAGTTTCCTAACTTTTTATTTTTACCCATTTCAAATACTGTTTGAACTAACATACACAATCTCCCCCTTTATATGTACTATTTCTAATCGAATGATAACGCTTACAAATGAATGCATCAATAACGTAAAACTTTAATCAGTGGGGTTTTCTTCATCCCCCACTGATTATTAACCCTCACCAATCGGGCTTTTACGGGCAGTTGCTCCACCCCTAGCCTCTTTGCTTTCACTGAATTTTGAGGTGGAGATCTTACTGCCCGTAAATAGCGAAATAAAGGCAACTTCCACCAATGAAACAAGTCATATACAGTGGAAGCCACATTTTATTTCGTTAATTGATGTCGAAATGCATAAATAACAGCCTGTGTACGATCGCTTACATTCAACTTGTTTAATATATTACTTACATGTGTCTTTACGGTTTTTAATGCAATAAATAACTCATCCGCAATTTCTTGATTACTCTTTCCCTCTGCAATTAATAATAAGATTTCAAACTCTCGTTCTGTTAAATCTTCATGAAGTGGCTGTTCTTTCTTTTGACGCATACGGGACATCATTTTCCCAGTAACTTTCGGCTCAAGTACTGTTTCCCCATCATAAGTCGCTCGTACTGCATCTGCGATATCGCTCGCTCTTGATGTTTTTAATAAATAGCTCGTTGCACCTGCTTCAATAACAGGATATAGTTTTTCATCGTCTAAAAAACTTGTCACGACAACTATTTTTGCTTCCGGCCATTCTTGAATAATGGCACGCGTTGCCTCAACACCATCCATTTCATCCATAACAAGATCCATTAAAATAATATCTGGCTTTAATGCTAATGCTAATTCTGAACCTTTTCTCCCATTTTCAGCTTCGCCAACCACTTCGATATCCGGCTGAGTTGATAAATACGCTGATACACCCATCCGCACCATTTCATGATCATCTACAAGCAGTACTTTAATCATGCTACTCCCCCTCTCTCTCTATTATAATTGGTACTTTCACTTCAATTTGTGTACCTTTATTCGGAAAACTTAGTACCTTTAGTGTTCCACCAATTTCATGAACACGCTCTTGAATAGACCTCAGACCATATGATCCAGCTTTATTGACACCTACTTCAAACCCAACACCATCATCAATGATTTTTAAAATTGCATATTGATCGATTTGACGAAGACGAACTTCTGTTTTCTTTGCCTTCGCATGCCGTAACGTATTGGATAAAGCTTCTTGCACAATACGGAATAAATGATCTTCCACACCTTTTTTCAATTGAATTGGCTCAATCAACCATTCAATTTTCATATGCTGTTTTCTTGAAAGCTCTGTTAGTAACTCTTCTATACCTTCTGTTAATTTTTTACCTTCAAGTTGTACAGGACGTAAATGAAGCAGCAATGCTCTCATTTCTGATTGTGCATTTACGACCATATTTTCCACAAGCTGCAATTGCTTTTTTGTTGTTTCTGGAATTTGAGCCACCTGTTCATTAATAGCTGACATCATCATAGACATTGCAAAAAGCTGCTGACTCACTGAATCATGCAGTTCTCTAGCTAATCGATGCCTTTCTTGAGAAATAGCTTCTTGTCTCATCTCTTCATTCCAATGAGCTCGTTCATTCGTTACTTTTTGAAATAATCCGGCTTGTTCCTCTAATCGCTTAGCAAGCGCAATTACCTTTCTCTCTACTTCATGAAATTCATCCTCTGCAGTAAACGAAACGTCTTTTGGAAAATTACCTCGCTCTACTTCAAATAAAAAAGTATTTAAACCTTGAATACGCTGCTGCATATAGTAACCAATTGCATATCCAACAATTCCTCCAATAAGAAGACTTGTGCTCATAATGAACAAGCTAATTGGAACAGAAGCAATGGATTCTTTCCACAATAAATCGTATACATCTTCTCTACTTTTCCATACATATACAATCGTACAAATAATTGCAATACTAACAGAAGATAACATAGAGTAACGAATATACATCCATGAAATATTCTTTTGCTTTTTCATTATACTTTCCTCACTTCCGTATCGCCTACGACAAGCGAAGAAATTATTTTAATACGCCGAGGAGCTTCCCTATACTGTTCTGTTTTGAATGTAACATTTCGATTAAATCCTGTCTCTTCATGTCCTGGAAGTAATACTCTACCAACAATAACAGAATGATTTAAAGATAATTCAATATCGTACGGAACATACAAACGAATGTTACCAATAACGCCACGAATAACGATAATCGTTTCTCCTTCAGGAATCATCGCCGTCGTCAAGTCAATTTCAACATCACCGACTCCGTACTGGACATTAATATCCTCTAATTCATAAATATGATCCATCATTCTTACGTTACCTACCATCATATTTTTAAGATATGGTTCTGTACGATAGATTTGTTTTTCTTCATCTATATATCCTTTTTCCTTAATTTCTACCTGTACAGTTTTTGGCTTCTGCTGTCCTTGTATAAGCTGATAACCGATGAAAGCTAAGCAAGTAACTACAACAAGTACGAAGGCTGCTGATGAAAACAGGAAGAATAAAAAAATAAGTCCTCCGACAAATAAAAACACATTACCTCTCACATAGCGATTCTTTTTCCGATAATGTCTTCCGAACATAATCATAATAAATGCAAAAATAAGAGCACCCGGTTCAAAATGTCCGAGAATCATATCAAGAAAAAGACCAAATCCAAATATGATGAGGAGCATCCCCACTAGTTGTGATTTTGAAAATTGTTTCTTCATTTCAGCTCCCCTCCTTCTTGTCACATATAAATAGAAGAAAAAGGTATTGCTTTCCAACACCTTTTCTTCTATCACTATATCATAAGCTCGTTTTATAATGTACTACAATTATTTTGTTACTTCTTTTGTTAAGGATACTTCATCCTTTTCTTTCATTTCACGCTCAAGCTTTGCAATTTTCATATCAAATGTATCACGCTCATGATCTTCATTCATGCGAAGTTCTAAATCACGAATGTGATCTTCAATTTCTTCAAATCGTAAGAATGGGTTGTTCTCATCCATTTTATGAAGAGCTGTATTCATGCGACGGTTCGCATGAGCCATGTTTTCACGTGCCATTAATTCCATACGCTTTGCATTCATTTCTTTTAGTTTATTTTTCATTTCAGAAAGACGTCGTTCTAACTCATCAATTTGCTCCACTACACCTGCATACATTTCTTCTAGTCGAGCTACTTGCCCTTCATAATATGCTACTTCTTCTAATGCACGTTCATGCAATTGCATTTCCCCTGCTTCTTGTGCAATTATCGCCTGTTTTGATCGCTTATTTACGAAATAACGAGCCTGCTCAAGTTCACGAGCAAAATTAGATTTTAGTGTTTTATGACGCTGAATTAATTTTTCAATTTTTGTTACTTCACGCTCGCTATCGCGTAAATATTGATTTAACATAGCGATTGGATTTTTTCTTTCTTTCTCATCTAAAACATTATGAAAATCTGCTAAAATTGCATCGCGTACACGTCCGAATAAAGATTGTTTCATTATAATCTTCCTCTCTTCTACTTTATGATTTAAATTGTTTTATATTAGTTTTTCATTAACTTGTTCCACTCATCTTCAAAGTTGCTATATCGTTTAGAGCCTTCTGAAGCAGAATCAACTACTACATCTTTTTCTTTTTTCCACTCACGGTATCCATAGTATAGAACTACTAATGCTACGATACCGATTAATGCTGGGGAATGGGAAAGGGCAATTGACAAGCCGATTAAACCGCCAATACCCCAAACTAACTTTCCAAAAAATGATTGTGCTCGCACAAATGATTTATAGCTCCAGTACACAATCCCTGCTCCAATTGCGAATCCTACAATACCAGCAAGACTACCAAGAGCAATCAAAGCCAAAATACCGGCCGCGATAAACGCTAAAAATTGTTTCATCTTGTGCTTGCCTCCCTTCGATTTGATACTCTTATCTTAACTATTTTTTTGACTTTCCATAACGAGCTTAAGAACCGTTTTCGAATCAGACTTAAGACCTATTCCGGGTCAGCCCTACATTAAGATGCATATAAAGTTAAACAAAGCGTATATACGCTTCATAAAGAAAAGAGGATGCCTTATATAAGACATCCTCTTCTTTACGCTGTTTTATGATATTCTTTTTTTTCCGCTACCTTCGAAAACCGCGGAAAACCAATTAAAATGGAGACTATACCACATACTCCAACTAAAATTGGATAAAACGCATATGGTAACAGTTCAATTGGAGATAATGCGGCAAATCCTGCTGCTGTTAACATTTGTGCACCGTACGGAATTAATCCTTGTATGCAGCAAGAGAAAAGATCTAACACACTCGCTGATTTTCGTGGATCAATTTCATATTGATCGGCAATATTTTTTGCAAGCGGTCCTGTGAAAATAATAGAAATTGTGTTATTCGCTGTACACATATTCGTCATACTCACTAAACCGGCGATTCCAAACTCCGCGCCTTTTTTCGAACGAATATTACGTGTTAATATATCCATTAAATATTGAATACCACCATTATATTGAATGAGTTCAACCATTCCACCGATTAAAATTGCTAGTAATACTAACTCCATCATACCGCCAATGCCAGTCGTTACACTTTTAAAGAAACTCGCTAATGTATAACTTCCATCTATTAGGCCGATAATGCCAGATAATACAGTTCCACCTGTTAATACGATGAGCACATTCCATCCAAGCAACGCTGTAACAAGTACACCTGCGTATGGTAAAATTTTCACCCAATCAAACATATGAGCTTTAATTTCTGTATGATTCCCTAATGTAATAACTACTAATAGTACAATCGTTATAATTGCAGCTGGCAGTACAATTAAAAAGTTCGTTTTAAACTTATCTTTCATTTCTGTTCCTTGCGAACGAACAGCTGCAATTGTCGTGTCAGAAATAAATGATAGATTGTCACCAAACATTGCCCCACCGACAACTGTTGCCATCGTTAACGCAATAGAAATATCTGTTTGCTGGCTAATCCCTACAGCAATTGGTGCTAACGCTGCAATAGTTCCCATCGAAGTTCCCATCGCTAGTGAAATAAAGGCCCCTATAACAAAAATCCCAGCAACGATAAACCCTTGCGGTAAAATAGACAGTGCTAAATTAACTGTAGAGTCAACTCCACCCATTCCTTTTGCTGTTTCAGAAAACGCACCAGCAAGTACAAAAATCAACACCATAATCATAATATCCGGATTACCAGCCCCTTTGGCAAACCGTTCAACTTTCACTGTAAAGCTTTCCTTACGATTCATCACTAACGCTGTTCCTACAGCTATTAAAATCGCAACAAGTATCGGCAATTTATAGAAATCACCTGTAATAATGCCAGAACCAATAAATAGCCCCAAAAATATTCCAAGCGGTAATAACGCCAAACCATTCCCTCTCGTTTGTTTCAAAATAACATCTCTCCCTATTTCTAAACCTTTTCTATTCAATAACAAAAGACCTCTTCCGAAAAGAAGAGGTCTTATAATTCTATAAGAAACACTCTCCTCATCTTTCAAGCACATGCTTGCTGGATTTGGCACAGCACTCCATCGTGAGTCCGCTGCCGAGGCATCGTAGGGCCAGTCCCTCCGCCTCTCTTTATAAGAAGGTTTCATATTTTATTTTTAATAATAATTTCTTTCCTAACTTTACTCGCTTACAAATCAAAAGTCAATTATTATTTGTATAAAAACAGTTGGTATTTTTTTGATATTTATACAAAAACACGAATAAATCAGCATAAAGAAAGGAAAATAGTCATTTTAATTTTTGAATTTCTTTTTCTAAAATTGCAATCCAAGGAAGCTTTTCTTTTTCAATTTCCTCCATAAGCCATTTGGCCGTATCCCACGCTACATTATGTTCTTCTTCAGAAATATCTCCAGCTATATACGCTTCTTCTAATTCATCTTCATCCAGTAAATATACCTCACCGTTAGGTAATAACACTACATCCAAATATAAATCGTCGAAATAGGGCATACCTCGCCCATCTATTCTAAATTTTTTTGCCACATCAATATAATACTGCACTAAGTTCTTCTTTTCATCGAGCATAGCTGTAATCGCAAAGTTCTTATCATTTATAAAATACTGCACCCATGTGTATCCATCATTTACAATGCAAAGTTCTTGATTATTATATTGCTTGTAACTAGGCTCTGTCACTTTGGGCGTATGCAGTATCCCTAACATTCCTTGCTCTATGATCTTCACTTCATATGTTTTCTCTATTAGCCGTTCCCAGGACGAACCATCTCCGTATTTCCGTTTCATTATTCTCTCTCCTTTACTATGCAAAAAAGCCCCCACATCTTATGTGAGGGCTTTTACGACAATTA
Organism: Bacillus sp. 95MFCvi2.1; assembly: GCF_000374965.1. Taxonomy (NCBI): domain Bacteria; kingdom Bacillati; phylum Bacillota; class Bacilli; order Caryophanales; family Bacillaceae; genus Bacillus; species Bacillus sp. 95MFCvi2.1. Next base: position 115,817 of record NZ_KB895692.1, read on the forward strand.
TTACGCTGCTTGTTTCTCTGAAATCTCTTTTAAATAGGCTTGTCCTTTTGCATCGTCATATTGACCTTCCCACTTAGACATAACAACAGCTGCTAAAGAGTTACCTACAACGTTAACTGCTGTACGAGCCATATCTAAAATACGGTCAATACCTGCGATAAATGCTAAACCTTCTGCTGGAATACCTACTGTACCAAGTGTCGCTAATAGTACAACGAATGATACTCCTGGTACACCGGCAATCCCTTTAGATGTAACCATTAATACAAGTAATAATGTAATTTGTTGTGTAATGGATAAATCAATACCGTACATTTGCGCTAAGAAAATTGCCGCAATCGCTTGGTATAGCGTCGATCCATCTAAGTTAAACGAGTAACCAGTTGGAATAACGAAAGATGTAATTGCTTTCGGACAACCGAATTTCTCCATTTTCTCCATCAGTTTCGGTAAAACCGTTTCTGAGCTCGCAGTAGAATACGCTAAAATCAGCTCATCTTTTAAAATTTTGAAGAATTGGAAAATATTAATCCTGAATAATTTTGCCGTAAGTCCTAATACAACTACGACGAAGAAAATCATGGATCCATAAACGACGATTACTAATTTCCCTAACGGAATTAATGAAGCTAAACCAAATGTAGAAACTGTAACACCGATTAATGCGAATACACCAAATGGTGCGAACTTCATAACTTGGTTTGTTACGTAAAACATTGCATCTGCTACGCCTTGGAAAAATTGAAGAACCGGTCGTCCTCTTTCACCAACCGCCGCAACTCCTAAACCAAATAGTACAGAGAAGAAAATAATGGCAAGCATATCGCCATCAACCAATGATTTCATAATATTCGTCGGAACGATATTTACAAATGTATCTGCAAACGAATGACTTTGCACTTGAGCTGTCGTTTCTGCATATTTAGAAATATCAGTCTTTGTTAATTGATCCATATTCACGCCTTTTCCTGGTTGAAAAATATTCGCTACCAGTAGGCCAACAACAATCGCAATCGTTGTAATAATTTCGAAGTAAATAATTGTCTTTCCGCCTAATCGACCTAGCTTTTTAACATCACCAACTCCTGCAACCCCAACAATGATGCTCGCTACGACGATTGGTACAACAATCATTTTAATTAATCGGATGAAAATATCACCAATTGGTTTTAAGTATCCTACCACTGTGCTATCGCCATAAAAAATCGCCCCAACTGCAATACCAAGCGCAAGACCTATTAAAATTTGCCATGCAAGTCCTATCCTTTTCATACTTGCTGCAACCCCCTTCTTAGATGCATTAACTCTCCCCTTCTCTTGTTCTATGAAACTAAGAAATTAAGAGTATTACATATTATTCGACAATTCACTACATTTTGTCCCTGTTAAAAATCATAAATCAAAAAATGAAATCTGACAACAAAATAAATTTGTGTGAATACAAATAATTTTCTTGACAAAAATAAAACTCATGTCAGAAAACCTAACATGAGAACGATTCCTCACTATTCACTTATAGATTTTAAAACAAAGCTTTATTGTGTAAAATGAAATCATTTTTATTCATTTTATGTGCTGCTAAAATTAAAAAATTCGATTCTTAATACCAATTTCAACTTTACAATTAGACGACAAACTCTCCTAAAATATTCTTAATTCCGACAATACTTAGCAATTTTATAAAATTTTCTTTACAGTATGATTACAACAATAGACACCCTTCTTCTTCTTATGATATATACATTCATAGGGAAAGGAGCTAGACAACAATGAAAAAATTTGCAACTTTCAGCGTTTTAGCAGCAGGAACTATTTTTGTTTCTCCGTTACTTTCACCAGTACACGCGGAAACAAATCAAGATAAATTATCTACAATTGAATCAGAATTAGAAGGACAACAAAGCGACTTACAAAATAAATCAGCAGAGAAAGAACAAATTGAAAAAGAAATACAAGAATTACAAAAAAAGATTGATGAACTAACTATTTCTATTAATAAAAATGAAGCTGATTTAAATGATACAAAGAAAGAAATTAGCAAGACTCAACAAGTCATTGCTGAGAAAAAGAAACATATTGAGCAATTACAAATCAACATAGATACACGTCAAGATGTCATTAAACAACGACTGCAATCTATGCAAGAAAAACCTCGCACAAATATCATTACGGAAGTGTTAACAAATTCAAATAACATCGCAGATCTTGTTGACAATATATATTCCGTAAGTTTGATTTTAAATAATGATACCGATATTGTAAAAAAACAAACAAGTGATCAAGAGGCTGTAACAGCAGAAAAAGAGGCTGTTGAGAAAAAGGAACAGCAATTAGAGGAATCCAAACAAAAATTAGAACATAAGCAACAAGAATTGCAAGCGAATCAACAGCAGCAACAAGCGCTCATTAACGATTTACATACGAAAGTATCCAAAGTAGATTCTGAGATTGAGGGATTAGAAGAATCGAAAAGCATTTTAGAAAATCAACGACAAGCGGTTCAAAAAGCAATTGAAGAAGAAAAACGAGCGGAAGAAGCTCGTAAAGCTGAAGAGGCACGCAAGGCAGAGGACGCAAAAAAACAATCTGCACCAACACCGCAAGATACGAACAAAGGTGGATTTATTAAGCCAGCCGCTGGTTCAAAAACTTCTGGATTCGGCGCTCGTTCCCTAGATAATCATAAAGGCATTGATATCGCAGCCGCTGGAACAGTTCCAATTATCGCCGCTGCAGACGGTGTTGTTATTCGTTCCGAATTATCATCCAGTTATGGAAACGTCGTTTACTTATCACATCGTATAAACGGAAAAACTTATACAACAGTATATGCTCATATGAGCAGCCGTTCTGTATCTAATGGACAAACTGTAAAACAAGGTCAACAATTAGGATTTATGGGAAACACCGGTCAATCTTTCGGACAACATTTACATTTTGAACTTCATATTGGCGAATGGAACGTGGGTAAAACAAATGCAGTTGATCCTTCTAGTTATATCGGATTATAAAGTGAAACTTTAATCATTGTTTTTTCCTCCGCATGTGGAAATTTTGAGGCATGGGTTTTACTGGCGGATAAATAGAAGACTCGGTACATACCGAGTCTTCTATTTATCCCGAAAGCAATGGTTTTGTCCCCAAAATTATTTTTAACACTTTATAGGCATTTTACATAAACTAAAACAAAATGCCTATTCATCTAGGGGGGATACACATGAATACAGAACAACAAGCAGAACTACAAGAAGCCCAAGAAACATATGTTGGCCGATTATTTACGCTTGGTAGTGCGATCCTATTTTTAATTGGTTCCGTTATATCAATTGCTACAGCTTATAAAACATATACTCGTTTATTAAAAACATCTGCATCACAATAAATTGAAACTTTAATCAGCGAGAGTATTACTGTCCGTGAATAGCGGGATAAAATAAAAAAGGCAGGGGAATCTCCCCTCGCCTTTTTATTTTGCAAACATCTTAAATATACCAATTGCATTTAAAAATACGATTACTACTGTAATTGGAATTATATAACGTAGTAAGAAAAACCAAATGTTAAATAATGTTTTTCCCTTTGTTTCTGTAACTTCTAATTCTTTCATTAGTAAATCTTTACTCATTTTATTCGGTACAAACAATGAAATTGCTAGTACCCCTAACGGCAGCAATACATTACTTACCGTAAAGTCCACTAAGTCAAAAAATGTTTTTCCGAAAACTTTTACATCACTCATAATTCCAAATGATAGTGCAGATGGAATTCCAACCGCAAAAATTAGTAATCCAATAACAAATGATGCCGAAGGACGTTTTTTCTCATTATCTTTCGCTACAGATGCAACAACAATTTCAAGCATCGAGATTGCAGAAGTTAAGGTTGCAAAGAAGAATAAAATTAAAAACATAATAAAGAAAAATTGTCCGAATGGTATTTTCGCAAATACAGCTGGAAGAATAATGAACAATAAACCTGGTCCTTCTGTCGGTTTAACCCCTAATGCGAAAATCGCCGGGAAAATTGCTAGTCCCGCAAGCACTGTAATAAAAATCGTTAAGCTTACAATTGATGTTGCTGATTTCGCTAAATGCTCCTCTTTCTTTAAGTATGAGCTGTATGTTACCATTACCGAAGCACCTACTGTTAGTGAAAAGAAAGATTGTCCCATCGCATATAAAATCGTATCGGCTGTTAGCTTTGAAAAATCCGGTTTTAAGAAAAACTCTACACCAGCCCATGCACCATCAAGTGTAAGAGCACGAATAATAATAGCAATAAACAAAATAAATAATAGCGGCATCATATACTTACTTGCCTTTTCGATTCCTTTTTCTACACCTTTACTTACAACAAAAATAGTACAAAGCATAAAGATTAACTGAGCACCTACTGCGCTAGCAGGATTCGAAATTGTTTGTTCAAACAATTTTCCATATTCAACTGCCCCACTCCAAAAGCTTCCTGTCACACTATAATATAAATATAATAAAATCCATCCACCTACGACGCTATAAAAGGATAATACACTAAAACAAGTGACAACACCCATACGACCAATCCATGGATATAATTTACTATTTGGTACTAACAATTTATATGCAGTAACCGCTTCTTTTTGTGTACTACGACCAATAACAAACTCTGCTAAAAGAAGAGGCATACCAATAAATAAAGTTAATAATAAGAAGACTAGAAAAAACGCTCCCCCTCCGCCATTACCTGCAACGTACGGAAACTTCCATATCGCTCCAAGTCCTACTGCGGCTCCGGCTGCTGCGAGTACAAAACCTATTTTCGATGTCCATTGCTGTGTTTCTTTCATTGTAAATTCTCCTTTTCTGAACATTTCCACTTTTCTTAATTATACACTTTCATTTCATACTCGCACACCTCCTTTAGAAAATAAAAAAGCCCCCTACACGCTACTATGCATGTAGAGGACGATATATGTAATAATACCGTGGTACCACCTCGATTGGATTAAACAATCCCACTTGTTCAGGTACAGGAAAAATTCCGATACCCTATCCTTGTAACGGCGGAACCCGGGGTGCCTACTAAATAGTTCAGCATACCTCTCGCAAGCCCATTCTGTATATTTTATCGTACCAGGCTCACACCTTATCCCAGCTCTCTGAACGCATCAAATATACGTACTCTTCTTGCTCATCGATTTCATCTATTGAAGTTACTTGTGATTATAGAGTAGATTGCTATATTTGTAAAGAGGAATTTAATTTGTCCGGCTATATAAAAGGATCTGACCGCTTCTACGCATGGCCGGATGCTCTCTTCCACCTAAAAAGAAAGGTTTATCTCAGTTTTTCAATTTATATTTTAAGCAATACGTGTATTCTATTCTACACATACTCTTTCAGCTAACTCTTGTAAAAACCTTCCTCTTTTCTGCTGGTTTCGAATATACTCAAGCTTCAACACTTCTTGCAATAAAATATTCTGTTGTCTTTTTTCTAGTCGTAATTGTTTCACCTTCATCCTTACTTCATATAAGAAATCAAGATAGTCTTCATATGTCTCATCATATTTCATCGCAATATCATCCCGAATTTTTTTCGCAAGTTTTGGACTTGCACCTCCAGTAGAAACGGCAACATTGAGCTTTCCTCTATGCATAGTTGCTGGAAAATGAACATTTCCACTTTCAGGATTAGTAATCACATTCACAAGCTGGTTTAATGATGCATCTTGTGCAATATGCTCATTTAATATTGCATCACTTGTAGCTGCTACTACTAAAAATGCATCTTCTAGATCACTTTTTTCATAGTCTTTTTGAAACCAGTGAATTTTCTTTGATTCTACAAGCTTCATTAAACTCTTATCTAAACCACGACTCACTACTACTATATTCGCTCCTTCTTTTAGTAAAGGCGCGATTTTATATGATGCCACTCGGCCACCACCAATGACAACAACTCGTTTATTTCTAATTCGAACTGTAAGTGGGTACACGCTCATCTCCCCTTAAAATTTCTTCCGTTTTCTGAATCAACATTTCTTGAAATACATGATTTTTCCCCAAATAAGGACATACATGTATACTCGAATAACTATAATTGCGAACCTCTCGTTCAATATGTTTCATTAACAATCCTGTAAATAGTAGGTAAGGAAGAACAACGATGTTCTCATTAGCTCGGTTTACAACTGCTTTTAACTTTTCCTCAAATCGCGGCTCCGCTGCAGCTAAATAACATACTTCTACCTTTCCAACTTTCTCTTCTTGTTCAAACAAAAAAGCAATACGCTTAATACCTTGTAACGTCTCAGGATCACTACTCCCCCTTGCAACAAGCAATAGGGTCACTTCATTTTCATACTCTTTAATGCCACTTCCCTTATACGCAGCCGATACGAGTGATTCCGAAACACCAAACGGATTCCCGTAAGTCATTACAATGTGAGGATATTTATTTTTCATTTTTTTTAACTCATTTGGGATATCTTCTTTCACATGCCCTGCTGCTAATAAAAAGACCGGAACAACAACAATTTCTGTTGCGCCTCTTCTTACGCAAGCAGCAAAGCCTTCTGAAATAAAAGGCTTTGCTAACTCTAAAAAACATAGCTCTTGAATAGGAGCTGATACACGATTCATACAAGAAGAAACAAAGTCTATCGCTTCCTCTTTCGCCTCTCGCAACCTACTTCCATGGCATATATATAACACAGCTTTCATTTTATAACACTCCGCTTACTGGATACGTAATGTCAGCCTGGCGTTCAAACCAATGAATTTTTTCACGAAAACGAACAACTTCTCCAATCACAATCATACTCGGATTTTGAATCCACTCTTTTCCAGCAATCGTTACAATTGTTCCTAACGTTCCTGTAATGGTTCGCTGAGATGATGTAGTTCCCCACTCCACAATAGCAACTGGCGTATCTTCTCCTTTTCCATGTTTCAAAAGCTGTTCACATATATAAGGAAGATTGCTTACTCCCATATAAACAGCAAGCGTGTCAACACCTTTCGCTAAGCTTTCCCACTTCACTTCTTCTCCAGCCCCCTCTTTCCGATGCCCTGTCACAACAGCGAAACTTGCGCTCGCGTCCCGATGTGTAACAGGAATACCAGCATATGCTGAAGCAGCAATCCCAGCTGTAATACCAGGTACAATTTCAAACAGAATACCATGCTTTGCTAACGCTTCCGCTTCTTCACCACCTCTTCCGAATACAAATGGATCTCCACCTTTTAAACGGGTTACAATTTTTCCTTTTTTCGCATATTTAACAAGAAAAGCATGAATCGTTTCTTGTTTCATGGTGTGATAGTTTGGTAGCTTCCCACAATATATTAAGTCTGCATCTGACTTTGCATAAGAAAGTAATTCCTTATTTACAAGACGATCATATAAAATGACATCCGCTCGTTCGATACACTTTACCCCTTTTACAGAAATTAACTCTGGATCTCCCGGCCCCGCACCAACGATATATACTTTTCCCATCATCTCTCCTCATTTCTACTATAAGGTGAAACTTCCATCCCTATTACGAATAGAAGTTACTATATAAATCCATTTTGATTTTCCAACATATAAATCACTGCTATAAAGAACAAGAGGTAACCCGCACTCGTTTTCTCTCTTTGTTTTCACTCGACATGAGGCAAGAAGAGGAGCTGACCGCTGCTAGGCATGGTCGAATGCTCTCTCCCACCTAAAAAGAAAGGTTTGATATCGGTTTTTCAATTTGTATTACACTGTCTCCTGCTCATGAATGACAAATGCTGCACCTTTTCGAATCTTCTTCTTTTCATATAGAGAGATTTCCTTCACTTCTGGAAGCGGTAAAAAATACTTCTCTAATTCTACTTCCACAAGTTTAAAAGCCTGTTCTTCACTTTGCGCAACAACCACTACAGGAACAACACCATTTGCCAATACTGCTTCAAAACGATACAAATCCATATTGCTCCCTCCTAAGATGCAATCACTTCTTCTAAAATATGATTTAAGGCCCCTTGTAAATCTTCTATACCAACGCGTCCTACAAACTCATAAAATGTTTCAGCTGGCAGTTTATGTTCTTTAAAATATGTTAAAAACGATACAAGAACATTGGGAAGGTCTTCTCCATCAATCTTTCCTTTTAATTTTTGATTATAGACACCACCATCTAATAACGTACCACCTACATAAATTTCAAATGCTTCAACAATTCCTTTTTCTTTCGTTTTCAATTTCACCCCTTGCAAACCAATGTCCGCAATTTGTCTTTGTCCACATGAATTTGGACATCCTACCATATGAATACGAACCGGAACATCTAAAGCAAACTGTGTATCTAAATAATCTGCAATATTACGTAGTCTTTCTTTCGTTTCTACTAATGCAAGGTTACAATACTCAATACCTGTGCATGATACCGCATATCCGATGAAAGATTTTGGACTTGCAGAAATAGATTCAAATAAAGGTTCTTTTAACAGTCCTTCTACATTACCTTTCGGAACATTCGGAATAATGAGGTTTTGTGAGTTACATGTACGAATTTCACCATTTCCGTACTGTTTCGCAATTCTAGCAATTTCAAAGAACTCCTCAGAGTGTAAGCGACCAACCGGTACGTTAAAACCAACGTATGATAAATCCCCTTGTTTTTGCTTATGAACACCGTAGAAATATCCAGCATTCCATCCTTTTAAAGCACCCTTCCCCTTATCATGTAAATGTCCTGTATATTCTAATAATTTTTCTTTGAATTTTTCCGGTCCCCAATCCGCAACTAAGAATTTCAAACGTGCCAAATGTCGTTTTTCACGATATCCAAAATCACGGAAAACAGTAGCAATTGCAATCGCAACTGTTTTCACTTGCCCAGGAAGTATGAATAAATCTAGTTCTTGTGCTAAATACGGACGGGCAGATAACCCCCCGCCTACTCGTAAATGAAATCCCTCCACCGTTTTTCCATCCATCTCTTTTGTAGCCGGAATGAAGGCAGCACAGTTAATTTCAGCATTTGCTGCATTATATACGTTTGTACTGATCGACATTTTAAACTTTCGAGGTAAGTTTGAAAATTCTTCATTATGTTGAAAGAAATCATATACCTCTTTTACAATTGATGCTGTATCAAATAGTTCATCACCATCAATACCAGCAAGGGGGTTCCCAATAATATTTCTTGTAATATCACCACAAGCTCCCGCTGATGATAATCCTACTTTTTCTAAGCGGTTAAAAATATCTGGTATTTGACCAATTTCAAGCCAATGGAATTGAATCGCCTGTCTTGTAGTAATATCAAGAACATCACGACCATAATCTTCCGCAATTGAAGCCAATACCTCCACTTGTTCATTCGTTAAAATACCAGAAGGAATATTAACGCGCATCATAAAATACCCTGCCTCTTTTGGACGTTGTAAATATAACCCCGCCCACTTAAATGAATCCCACTCTTCTTTCGGAATAGAATCAAATCCATTTTCAGCATAATACGGAATAGCTTTAAAGATTTCTAAGCCATCTTTTTCTAATTTCTTTTTCTCTGTAGCATTTAACTTTTCATTGTTTGCCCACACTTTGTCATAACTCATTTTTATTCCCCCTATATAAAGCTACGCTCTTGTAAGTAACCGATGATTTGTTCTGCACATTGTTCAATCGAATAAAGCTGCGTTTCTACAACCACTTCTGCTCCAAACGGCTCTTCATATGGCGAATCAATGCCGGTAAATTGCTTAATATCACCTTGCCTCGCTTTTTTATAGAGCCCTTTCGGATCACGTTTCTCACATTCTTCTATTGGACACTTTACAAACACTTCGAGAAATTCGTCCTTTTCAAGAATATCCCTTACTTGCTGGCGATCCACTCGAAATGGAGAAATAAATGCTGTTAATACAATTGTCCCTTGATCTACAAATAACTTCGCCACTTCACCAATACGACGAATATTTTCTGTCCGATCACTTTCGGAAAATCCTAAATCTTTATTTAAACCATGACGAATATTATCGCCATCGAGTACATAATTACCAATATTTTTTTCAAATAATTTTCGGGCAACCGCATTTGCTACTGTTGATTTTCCAGAAGCTGATATACCTGTGAACCAAAGGACAAAACTGTGGTGACCACTTTTCTTTCGTCTTTCCTCTTTTAAAACAGATGCTGTATGCCAAGTGATATTTGTTTCCATCCTACTCTCTCCTTATTTTGTAACGACTTCTTTTTGTAAACCACGAATTAATATTTCTATAACTTCTTTACGGCTAAATTCACTTGGTGGAATTTCTCCATTTCGCAACATTTCTCTTACTTTCGTCCCTGATAAAATAACATGTTCTTCTTTACTGTGCGGACATGTTTTTGTAGAGGCCATCGCCTCACATTTTGTACAGTAAAAACTATGTTCAAAGAAGAGTGGTGCAATCCCTAACTCTTCTACTGTAAAATTCGTAAAAATCTCTTGCGCTTCGTACGTACCGTAATAATTCCCTACCCCAGCATGATCACGTCCCACAATGAAGTGTGTACAACCAAAGTTTTTTCTAACCAGTGCGTGAAATATCGCTTCACGTGGTCCCGCATAGCGCATTGCTGCTGGAAAAACACTTAAAAAGACACGGTCACTCGGATAATAATTTTTCAAAAGCACTTCATAACTTTCCATACGTACATCAGCTGGAATATCATCTGATTTCGTTTCACCAACGAGCGGATTTAAAAATAAGCCATCTACAATTTCCAGTGCAGACTTTTGAATATATTCATGTGCACGATGAACAGGATTTCTCGTTTGAAAACCTACCACTGTTTTCCAGCCACGTTTTGCAAACTCTGCACGTGTTTCACTTGGATCTAAATGATAAGAAGCAAACTTATCATTTTCAAAACGCTTCACAAGCGTAATTGTTCCTCCAACATAAACATTTGGTCGATCATATAACTTTTTCACACCTGGATGGGCAGTATCAGTCGTTTTATAAACAAGCAATGCTTCCTTGTCTTTATCCGGTGTAAAAATATCTTCTATTTGAATCACACCATATGTGGTCCTTTCTTTGACAAGACGAACCTCTTCACCAATTTTTAATTGCTTCGCCTTCTCTTCTGTTATTGGTAGTGTAATAGGTATACTCCATACATCACCACTTACTAAACGCATGTTTTCTATAACAGATTGATAATCTTTCTTCCCTAAAAATCCAGTAAGCGGGCTATAACCACCTATTGCAATAAGCTCTAAATCACTTAAAGCAATTTTGTCCAATTCAATTTCTTTTGTAATCCCCTTTATTTCATATGTTTCATCAATACGATTTACTAATATTTTGGTTTTACTCATTCCCCTGTCCGCCTCTTTCACATATATTTAAAATCAACCATGTCCTTATTGATCATGAAGGCCACATTCCGTTTTCATCTTTCCAGCCCATCGTCCATCCCTTGAATCTCGCCCCTCTCCCACAGGCAACGTACATTTTTCACACCCTATACTTGGGTAACCCATGTCGTGCAATGGATTATAAGGCAAATCATGCTTATATACATAACGCCACACTTCCTTCCACGTCCAATGAATAAGCGGACAAATTTTAATAGATTGGAAGCGGTGATCCTGATTTATAAACCTTGTATGTTTACGCGTTTCAGATTGTTCCCTTCTTAGCCCTGATATCCACGCTTTTCCATTCGATAAAGATTCTTCAAGTGATAAAATTTTCCTTAATTTACAACAAAGATTCGGATTATGTTCCCACAAACGATCCCCATGCTTTTTTGCTTGCTCCTCAAGTGTTAGCAAGGGTTGCTTTTCAATAATTTCAAGATCCGGAAACCTTTCGCGCACCCGTTTAATTAAATCGTATGTTTCTTGAAAATGAACGTTTGTATCTAAAAATACAACTTTTGCAGATGGATTTACTTGGTTTATAAGATGTAACAACACCATCCCCTCTACACCAAAGCTACATGCGTATACAATTTCATTTTCATAATGTTTATAGGCCCACTCTAATACTTGTAACGCTCCTTTTGTTTCATCTTTCTCAAAAAAAGAAACGAAATCCTCTTTCCACGTTTCATACGTCAGCATGTTCTCCCCCCCCTGTAACGCAAAAAGACGGTTTTAACCTAATAAAATAGATTAAAACCGCCTCTAGTTTTTCTAGTCAGCGCTTTTTACTTTAAGCGTACCTTTTCACTTTTTTCAAGCTGAATCACTTTTCCATCTTGCACAACAATTGTAATAGAACCATATTTCATATCCGCAAGCATCGTTTGAATTTTCTCAGCTACTTCGTCAAAATGTCCACGCACTCCCACGAACAGCCCCCCTTTTTATTCATAAAAAAAATCTTTTCCATTTCGAAAAGACTGTTCGGTAATATATTTACCTTATCTTTCAAAATGGATGCCATTTTGCTGGACTTAGCACCTTGCTTCTTATAAGCAGGTTGCTGAGCTTCGTAGGGCCAGTTCCCTCCGCTTCTCTTGATAAGCTTTGTATTTGTATTTTATCATAATTCTGATTTTTTTCAATCCTAGTTTTCCGATATATTTTATATTTTTAAAAAGGGGTTGCTCTATTTGAACAACTCCTTTTATCATTACACAAGCTCTTTTATACGTATGCGATCGTTCCCAATTATATTTTCATATGTTTCACGTTCAACAACAATTTGTGATGCCCCACCTTTTGCAAATACTACAGCCGGTCTGCGAATACGATTATAATTATTAGCCATAGAATATCCATATGCTCCTGTACAAGAGATCGCTAACAAATCTGCTGTAGCAACTTGCGGCAGTTCTATATCCCAAATAAGCATATCTCCACTCTCACAACACTTTCCAGCAATTGAAACAACTTCTTCAGCCTCTTCTTTCCCTCGATTTGCTAGCATCGCCTCATAACGAGCTCCATATAAAGCTGGTCTTAAATTATCTGTCATTCCCCCATCGACTGACACATATTTACGAATGCCAGGGATATCTTTTACAGCTCCTACTGTATAAATTGTTGTTCCTGCATCCCCAACAATACTACGACCTGGTTCAATCCATATTTCAGGAAGTGGATAATTATTTCTTGTAAATTGTTCTCTCACTGCATCTGTTACAGCATGCACATATGTTTCAAGGGTAAGTGGTGTATCAGCTTCCGTATAACGAATACCAAAACCTCCACCAACATTTAACACCGTTACAACATAACCAGTCTGCTCCCTTATCTCTTCTAAAAAATTATGCAATACTTCAACCGCTCGAACAAATCCTGCTGTTTCAAAAATTTGTGACCCAATATGTGAATGAATACCTAACACATTATAATTTGATTTCTCTAGCGCTATTCGAATCGCCTGCATTGCCTGACCAGCCGAAACTCCAAAACCAAATTTCGAATCATCTTGCCCTGTTGTAATATATTCATGTGTATGCGCCTCTACTCCAGGTGTAACTCGAATTAATATATTTACAATTTTTCCATACTGCTGTGCTAAGTCATGTAATATTTCCATTTCAAAGAAATTATCTACCACAAAGCAGCCAATATCTGCTTGCAGCGCCATGACAATCTCTTCTTCGGTCTTATTATTACCATGAAAATGAATGCGTGATGCAGGAAAACCAGCTTGCAAAGCAGTATACAATTCGCCCCCAGAAACAACATCTAAAGACATATTTTCTTCACGAGCTACTCGGCACATCTCCATGCACAAGAACGCTTTACTTGCATACGCTACTTGGTAAGAGAATCCACTTTCCTGGAAAGCACGATGAAACGCGCGGCATTTTTCCCGAATAGAAGCCTCATCGTATACATAAAGTGGGGTCCCATACTGTTTAGTTAGCTGCGTTGTATCGCATCCTCCAATTTCTAAGTGTCCTTGCTCATTGATTCGGCTTGTGCCGTGTAAATACATTTGAATTCCTCCCTTATTTCCTCTAAAACTCATAACCCCAATCTTCTTCTATTCATTGCAGCGCGTTTTTAGATAAAGTGAAACTTTATTCAGTGGGAGTTTCATCCCCAATGATTATTAGCCTTCACCAATCGGGCTTTTACGGGCAGTTGATCCTCCACCTAACTTCTTTGTTTTCTCAGAATGTTAAGATATGAGATCCTACTGCCCGTTAAAGCGGGGTAAACAAAAAACGCGCGGAACAATGTTCACACGCGTTTCTTATTAGGAATAATGTATCATGAAAAAATAAACGAGTTGTTATCTTCTCAAATAAGAAACCGCATCAACATCTCCAAATAGCTCTCCATAAAATAAAATCTTATGACAGTACTACATTTATTCAATGCAGTCCCAATATATGAATGACGTGGTCACTCTTATATTTCGGCAATAGTCCCTTTCAATCTATGATCACAGATTCCACTAAATCTCCCATAGCTTACTCTTTCCTATCGCGGCCTCTACCTTTGAGAGTAGATGAGGTAAGTCTATTTAATTTTCAAACATCTTATATTGGTATTAACAATACCAAACGAATAAATTATTTGTCAAACAATTTTTCACATTGTTTTTTTACAATTTAATTTCGTATCATCTGGTAAGCGCTTTATATCTATTTTTTTCACAGTCCATTCTCCCTCATCATTATTAAACGTAATTCTTATTTTTTCGAATGGCGGAAGTACTTTCCCACCTATGGCTTCATATTTCGTCACTTCAATTACCGCTTGAAATAAATATGTACCACTATACATTTTTTTCAAACTAACAATCTTCGGGCATTCATACGGTTTTTGTTTCCCATAATGCTTCTCAATCGCTACATTTATTTGCGGAAACAAAACGGAATAAAGAGCATCTTCTAATAATGGCGCATCATATTGTGCAGCAAAAACTGTAGGGGTAGAAAAGAATAAAAAACCACTACATATGAAACAAAATAACTTTTTCATCATAACCTCCGTATCAAAATGCGATATGGTTATTGTCTCCGTTTTCTCTTTTTCTAACCAATTCTTATAAAAATTATCCACAATTCTGCTTTGTTTTCGTATAATAGTACATAAAGATATACGACTGTTCGTATATTTAAAGTGAAACTTCTATCATTAGAACTACAATCACTAGAACCGTCACTTACAGTAGGAGAGGAGTATGTTATGCTACAACATTTGTTTCCAAAATTACGATTTGCACTTGTTGCAGTCGTTTTATTATGGATAAAAACATATATAGTGTACAAGCTAGCCTTCGATATTAAAATTGATAGCTTCTTTGAAGAAATGATGCTTTTGTTTAATCCAATTGCTTCATTGCTTTTATTTTTTGGTCTAGCTTTATTAGCATCAAAGTATCGAAATCGAATTATTATTGGAATCAGCTTTTTGCTGTCATTTATTTTATTTGGAAACGCGATGTTCTACGGTTTTTATAATGACTTTGTCACATTCCCTGTTTTATTCCAAACAAATAACATGGCTGATTTAGGAACCAGTATTAAAGAACTATTTACGTACAAGACATTACTTCTATTTGCGGATGCAATTATTCTAATGTTTATTTTACGTAAGTTCCCGAAATTTTGTGATAATACGCCACTATCTCGCTCTGAAAAACAAAGCTTTTTTAGTGGTATAACAGCTCTGTTAGCATTGCAAGTTATTGTTTCTATCGTTCATAAACCGCAGTTATTTTCACACTCTTTTGATCGTCAAACCGTTGTGAAAAATCTTGGTTTATACACATATCATCTATTTGACATTACACTTCAGTCTAAATCTTCTGCAGAGCGTGTATTTGCAAGTGGAGACGGTTTTTCTGAGATTAAAAACTACGTGAATTCAAAAAATAAACAAGCTGATAAAAGTTTATTTGGAGTTGCAAAAGGAAAAAATGTCATTTTAATTTCAATGGAATCTACACAAAATTTTGTTATCAACAAAAAAATAAATGGAAAAGAAATTACTCCATTTTTAAATCAATTTATAAAAGATAGTTATTACTTCGATAACTTTTATCATCAAACTGGACAAGGAAAAACATCCGATGCCGAATTTATTGTAGAAAATTCATTATATCCATTAGACCGTGGCTCTGTATTCTTTACACATGCAAACAATGAGTACACAGCAACTCCTGAGCAGTTAAAAAAATATGGGTATTATTCCGCAGTCTTCCATTCGAATGATAAAACTTTCTGGAATCGTGATGTAATGTATCCAGCACTCGGATACGATCGTTATTTTAACCTAAATGATTATACAGGAACAGAACAAATGTCTGTTGGATGGGGACTAAAAGATAAAGAGTTCTTTGAACAATCGATCTCCAAGCTTAAATCTTTACCACAACCGTTTTATACAAAATTTATTACATTAACAAATCATTTCCCATTTCTTTTAAATCCAGAAGATCAATATATTAATGAGTATAATTCTGAGAGTGGTGTACTAAATCGTTATTTCCCAACCGTTCGCTATACAGATGAATCTCTGAAACTATTTATCAATCGATTAAAAGATGAAGGGTTATACGATAACTCAGTTATTGTTATTTACGGAGATCATTACGGTATTTCTGAAAATCATAATGCTGCTATGGCACAATTTCTCGGTAAAGAATCCATAACTCCATTTGATTCGATGCAATTGCAACGTGTACCACTTATTATTCATGTACCTGGTCAAGAAGGAAAAGTTATTTCTAAAGTATCTGGACAAATCGATATAAAACCAACATTGCTCCATTTACTTGGTGTCAAAACAAACCAATCCATTGAGTTTGGTACCGATTTATTTGCAAAAAATGAGCATCCACTTATGATTATGCGTGATGGTAGTTTCGTAACAAACGATTATGTTTATACAAAAAATATGTGCTATAAAAAAAGCACAGGTGAATCTATTGATTTAGCAATTTGCCAGCCATATATTGAAAAATCAAAAACAGAATTAAGTTATTCTGATAAACTTATCTATGGCGATTTATTACGATTTGATCCTAACAATAAATACAAAACGGGAACAATGATAACTGAATTTGAATAACCCTAAAAGCAACCTTAAATGATAACAATTTGAGGTTGCTTATTTCTTAATTAAATTTTTACCCTTTCATAAACATGATGATCTTATCTAACAAAATCTCTCCCCAACTCAAAGCTCAGTAGAATTGAACTCCCCCCACCTTCACTTCGTTTAGAGGAGGGGGTCTTCTCGGTTAAAATGATAAAAAAGTTAGACAAGGGATAAACTACTCATGAAAGCCTGCCTTAATGAACCACATCACTGAATACGATTTCACTTGATGAAATCTTTCACAAAATGGGAATTTTTTCGTACGTGGAAAGAAATTTATGTTATGATAAAACAAGTAAACTTTCATACACTAATTAAGAATTTATTACAGAAAGCAAGGGATCAGATTTTGTATAGAGCAGCAATTCCAAACTTATTTACGCTCGGAAATTTATACAGTGGATTTTTATCAATCGGCTATGCATCTTTAGGGTATTATAAACCAGCTGCTATTTTAGTACTAATCGGGATGATGTTAGATAGTCTTGATGGTCGGGTTGCTCGTTTATTGCGTGTTGATTCACAAATGGGAAAAGAACTTGATTCACTCGCAGATGTTGTAACATTCGGTGCTGCGCCTGCAGTTTTAATGTACTACACTTCCTTTTCCAATTACGGAATTATCGGACTATACATAGCAGGCCTATTCCCTCTGTTCGGAGCATATCGCTTAGCAAGATTCAATGTAACGCCTTCCTCTACTTCTATGAAATATTTCACTGGCGTTCCTATTACTGCAGCAGGAGGACTTGTTGCCTTCTTAACATTGTTTTCACATACCATTCCAAAAATTGTCCTCATTACAGTATTTGTAACGTTTGCATTTTTAATGGTAAGCCGTATTCGCATCCCAAGTTTAAAAGATGTGCCAATTCCACGATACAGTATCATTGTTACACTATTTTTAATTGGCAGTATTTATACAATGTATAAAACAAGTTTTGGCAACATTTCAGTATTTCTATTCATTGCTATTCCACTTTATATTTTGTTTATGTTATCTCAATTTATTAGGCAAAGACCTTCTCATAAAAAACGAGCAAATAAAGAAAAATAGAAAGAACCCTTCCAGTTGGAAGGGTTCTTTCTATTTTGTAACAAATTCCTTTTGGTTTACAGGTGTTAATGGTTCTTCTCCTTCTAATACAGCTAAAATGTTACGCACTGCCATTTCAGCCATAGCGTCACGAGTTTCAAATGTTGCGTTTCCAACATGCGGAGTAAGGACAATATTTTTCAGTCCCTTTAATCTCTCTGTAATTTTCGGTTCAAACTCAAATACATCAAGAGCTGCCCCTTCAATTTCATTTGTCTCTAACGCATGAGCAAGCGCTAGTTCATTCATAATTGGACCACGTGCTGCATTTATAATATATGCTGTTTTCTTCATCATTTTAAATTGTTCTTCATTAATCATATGATGAAGACTTGGATTATACGCACAATTAATCGTAATAAAGTCTGCTGTTTGTAATAGTTCTTCTAATGTTACATATGTTGCTTCTATTTCACTTTCTGTCTCATACTTACGGTTTGGACCTGTATACATCACATTCATTCCAAATGCTTTTGCACGTTTCGCAACTGCTTTTCCAATTTCACCAAGACCGATGATTCCAATTGTTTTCCCATATACTTCTCGGCCGAGGAAAAAGAGTGGTGCCCAGCCATTAAATCCCACTGTACGACATAGTGTATCTCCTTCTGGAATTCGTCTTGCAGCCGCTAAAAGAATAGCAAATGTTAACTCTGCTGTTGCTTCTGTTGAAACTTTCGGTGTATTTGTAACTACAACTCCTTTTTCTGCTGCATACTTGTAAGCAATATTATCGTAACCTGCACCATAGTTGGCAATAATTTTCAAATTTGATGCTGCATCAATCACTTCTTTTGTTACCTTTGTAGAAAGTAAACTTAACAGTGCATCTTTATCCTTAACTCGCTTTGCTAATTCTTCGGTACTGATTAACTCTTCTTTGTCATACATTTCTATTTCATGATTTTGTAATAACTGTAATCCGATTTCTGGAATATTTCCTGCTACTAATATTTTCGCCATTACTAAGCACCTCTTCTATTTAAAAATGAGAACTTCCTTACATTTTATTGTAAGAAATCTATGTCAAAAAAGCCAAGAAATTTGATTACAGTTTTGAAAATCGACACTTTTTCTCATAAGAAAAGGGGAGATGGATATCTCCCCTTTTACTTATTGTTCTTCACTAGATTGTTTTCCCAGCTTTGCATCAATCGTTCCCTCTGCTACCGTATCACTAATTTGTTCTTGTACTACAGAATCAACTTCCTCGTTCGTTTGGGAAGTATAACTTTGATTCGTCACTTTCATACTCTGTTTATTATTTTGTTTTACCATTTAAAACCCTCCTTTATCATTCTTTATTATTTTGAGCAAAAAGAAAGGTTTTCATCACGAAATCATGTTTTACTTTGAAACAATTACCGATTCTTCTTCAAGCAGTTGCATCTTCCTCACCCGTTTTTCAAATGTAGCAACATGAGAAATACCATGATTACGTAATGTTTTCACATTTTCTTGGACATAATTTCCTAAATCATTTGGGTAATGAGCATCTGATGAAAGAGTAATTGGCACTTTATATTTTGCCAACACTTGTAAATAAAGTGGACTTGGACACATCTCTCGAACAGGATAACGATAATATAATCCAGCATTTACTTCCGTTGCTGTATTTGTTTCTATTAATGCCTTAGCAATTCTTTCGTAATGTGGAATCTGTACATTTTCATCTAATCGATAATTAAATACTTTTATATTATCAAGATGCGCTACAATATCAAACACTCTCGAACGAACGGCCTTTTCAACTGTTGTGAAAAATACATCATACAATGTACTTAGCTGATGGTTTTCGAAATATTCTTTCGTATCTGGGTTATCAAATCCCCATCCATCAATAAAATGCACAGAACCAATTACGTAATCCCAATCTCCTAATGCCAATAATTTTTGTAATTCATCTTCCCCACCCATAAAATAATCAGCTTCAATCCCTAGACGCAGTACTACTCCTCTTTTTCTCCAGCGCTCCTTTGCCTCTTGGATTGCTTTTGTAAAATCAGAAATCGATGCTACTCGCACTTGATCTAGCCATTCTTTCTGCAGACGACCGAGCTTTGACTCACTAATGTCTACATATTTCTCATAATATTCCTTCGCCTCATAAAAACGATATAAGTGATCAACAATACCAACTTCTTTTATTCCTTTTCGCAGTGCTTCTTCTAAATAGAAATCAATCCACTCTATTGTAAATGGACCCTCTTGTACTCTTTTTTGCAAGCGTTCTTGTGTTTTCATAAGCCATTCAATCGAATGCCGCTCTTCTTCTAACGGTTGATAATATTCTATTGATTGATTTATTCTCGCCAACCACCCTAGCGAATACGGCCCCTCTTCTAAATGAAGGTGATAATCCACTTTCATAGTTTCCCCCCCTTATAACGTATCAATTTCTTTACGCTCTCCTGTTTTTGAGAGCTTTCCTTGTCTCTCTTTCACTTCTTCTAACACATCTTCTAATGGAATATTTTTTGCGGCTAGTAAAACAAAGCAATGATAAATCACATCGACCATTTCTTTTATAAGTTCTTCTTTATCATCATTTTTTGCAGCGATTACCACTTCTGTACACTCTTCCCCTATTTTTTTTAAAATCTTATCTTCACCTTTTGTAAATAAATAATTTGTATATGATTCCGAAATTGGACTTTCTTTACGCTGCTCAATGGTTTCATATAAAGACTTCAGTACGTCTTCCATCCTCAGGTCCCCCTATATAATTTTATAATGAAAGCATGTTTTCTCTCCTGTATGACAAGCTGGTCCTACTTGCTTAACAATAATTACAATCGAATCTTGATCACAATCTAAATAAAGAGACTGAACATACTGCATGTGCCCAGACGTTTCTCCTTTGTTCCATAACGCTTGCCGCGAACGTGAATAAAACCATGTTTTCTTCGTTTCTAACGTTTTTTTATATGCTTCTTCATTCATATATGCTAGCATCAAAACTTCTTTTGTTTCTTCTTCTACCACAACAGCTGGCAACAATCCCTTGGAGAAATCAGGTGTCATATTCTCACCTCAATTTTCGCTTCTTGTAATTTTCGCTTCACCTCTTGCACTGTTGCCTCACCATAGTGAAAAATAGAGGCTGCTAATGCTGCATTTACCGATGTTTTTTGAAACACCTTTACAATATGCTCTGCGCTTCCACATCCTCCTGACGCAATAACTGGAATCGAAACAGCTTCTGAAATTGTTTCTGTTAAACGAATATCATAGCCATCCTTCGTCCCATCTGCATCCATACTCGTAAGTAAAATTTCACCAGCTCCTAACTGTTCTATCTGTTTTGCCCATTGTACAGCATCGATTCCCGTATCAATCCGTCCACCGTTTACATATACATTCCATTTATTTTCTTTTACTTCCCTTGCATCAATTGCGACCACAATACATTGAGAACCGAAATGTTCGGCACCTTCCTCAATTAAATTTGGATTTCGTACTGCCGCTGAGTTAAGTGAAATTTTGTCCGCGCCTGCTCTTAGCAAGGCATACATATCTTGAACAGTTGCAATCCCGCCACCTACTGTAAGCGGAATAAACACTTTCGACGCCGCTCTCTCTACAACATCTATAATTGTTTTTCTCCCCTCATGCGTCGCCGTAATATCTAAAAAAACAATTTCATCTGCACCTGCTTTATTATACAAAGCAGCTATTTCAACAGGATCACCAACATCTTGTAATCCTACAAAATTCACGCCCTTTACAACGCGGCCGCCTTTCACATCTAAACATGGAATAATTCGCTTCGTTAACATATCTTTGTCACCTGCAATGCCTCTTCTAAATCAATTGTTTTTTTATATAGCGCTTTTCCAATAATAACGCCATATACATTCATATCGTTTAACTTCTGTACATCTTGCAATGAGCATACGCCGCCTGATGCAACAATACGGATTGCCACCGCCTTCTGTAGTAATTGCAATTGCTCAAAGTTCGGACCCTCTAACGTACCGTCTTTTGCAATATCTGTAAAAATGATTGTTTGTACGCCGACACTTTCCATTTTCTTCGCAAGGTCGATATAAGAAATTTCAGATACATCTAACCAGCCTCTCGTTGCAACGTAACCGTTTTTCGCATCAATACCAACAATAATGTTTTCTCCATATAAACGAACTGCTTCTTCTAAAAAAGGACGATCATATAATGCTGCCGTTCCTAAAATGACTTTTTTCACTCCTACTGACAGTAACATTTCAACCGTTTCGAGAGAACGTATTCCTCCGCCTACTTGAACCGGAATTCGAACTGCTTTACATATATCCTCAATTACGGAAAGATTCATTGATTGACCTGCAACCGCTCCATCTAGATCAACAATGTGCAATGTTCTTGCTCCTAATTTTTCAAACAATAATGCTTGAGCAACTGGATCTTCATTCATAACTGTTTCTTTATTAAATTCTCCTTGATAAAGCCTAACACACCGTCCTTGTTTTAAATCGATAGCTGGGAAGATTTCCATGATTCTACCACTCCTTTAAAATTTCTTAACATTTGTATTCCGATATCACCGCTTTTTTCAGGGTGAAACTGTGCCCCAAATATATTTCCTTTCGCAACAATCCCTGGAATATCAATCTTATAGTCACTACTGCCACATACAATCTCACTTGGACAATCTGCATAGTAGGAATGAACGTAATACACAAATGAACCATCTTCTACTTCATTCCACAACTTAATTTCTCGTTTCTTCTTTAATTGATTCCAACCCATATGCGGGATTTTATAAGGAACTTCCAGCTTTCGAATTAGTCCTGGCAACAAACCTAACCCTTTCGTTCTCTCTATTTCTTCACTTTCTTCAAATAAAAGCTGCATCCCTAAACAAATGCCAAGGAGTGGTTTTCCTTGCACTCCAATTTCTTGAATCACTGAAACAAGATCTTTTTCCTGCAAAGCGATCATCGCTTTTGGAAAAGCCCCAACTCCTGGTAAGATCACACCGTCACTTTGTAATATCCTCTCTTTATCATCTGTTACAATATGCTCAGCCCCAATACGTGTTAACGCTTGTTCAACACTGCGAATATTCCCCATTCCATAATCTACAATTGCAATCAATTACAACAGTCCTTTCGTAGAGTTTACACCAACAATTTTGTCATTTTTGTCTACCGCTTCACGCAGTGCACGTCCAAACGCTTTAAATAACGCTTCAATTTTGTGGTGGGTATTACTGCCATATAAAATGCGAGCATGTAGTGTTATATTCGCTGCATGAGCAACCGCTCTGAAAAACTCTTCTGTCAGTTCTGTATCAAAATCTCCTAACTTAGGGTTTTTCAATTCACCTTGAAAGACAAGATAAGATCGTCCACTTATATCAATCGCTACAAAACCTAATGCTTCATCCATTGGTACATATGCTGCTCCATAGCGGTTAATACCTTCTTTATTTTGCAATGCTTCTTTCAAACAGTTTCCAAGCACAATCCCAACATCTTCAACAGTATGATGAGCGTCAACAAACACATCACCTTCTGCTTCAATTTGCAAACCAAATCTGCCATGCTTCGCAAACAAAGTTAGCATATGATCAAAGAATCCAACCCCTGTTTGAATTGAAACGTCTGTACTTTCATCTAAGTGTAAACTCAGTTTAATTTTTGTTTCTGTCGTTCCCCGTACTTGACTTGCCTCACGCATTATTTCTCCTCCTCAAATCGAATTTGAATTGCTCTCGCGTGCGCGTGTAATCCCTCTTTATCGGCGAGCGTTGTAATATGGTGTTGAACGTTTTGTAACGCTTCTTTTGTATATGATACAAAGCTCGATTTTTTCACAAAATCATCAACTGATAACGGCGAAAAGAAACGCGCTGTTCCGCTTGTTGGCAGTACATGATTCGGTCCTGCAAAATAGTCTCCAAGAGGCTCTGGGGCATACGGTCCAATAAAAATCGAACCCGCATGCTGAATATATGCCAAGGCATTCATCGGCTCATTTATATGCAACTCTAAATGCTCCGGTGCTATTTCATTCGACAATTGAAACGCGTGATTTAGCGAAGGAACAACGAGAATTGCTCCGTTTCTTTCTATCGACTCACGAGCTATTTCACTTCTTGGTAATACTCGAAGTTGCTGCTTTATTTCTCTTTCTATCTCTTTAGCAAGTTCTACACAAGTTGTAATACAAATCGCTGTTGCCCTCACATCATGCTCAGCTTGAGATAATAAGTCTGCTGCGATAAAAGACGCATTTCCAGTTTTGTCAGCAATTACAACGATTTCAGATGGTCCAGCAATCATATCGATATGAACAGCTCCAAATACCTCACGTTTTGCAAAAGCCACATATATATTCCCTGGACCGACAATTTTATCGACTTTCGGAATCGATTCCGTCCCATATGCTAATGCCGCTATAGCTTGTGCACCACCTACGGTATAAATTTCATCTACACCGGCAATTTCAGCAGCTGCTAAAATATGTGGATCTATTCCCTCTTTCCCTGGTGGTGTTACCATTACAACTTTCTGAACACCGGCAATTTTAGCAGGTAATACATTCATGAGTACCGATGACGGATAAGATGCAGTTCCTCCCGGTACATATACACCAACTGTTTGCAATGGTCTAATCAGTTGCCCACGAATCACACCTTCGTTTTCACAATCTAAAAAGGATTGCCTTTTTTGTTTTTCATGGTATGAGATGATGTTTTTCTTTGCGCATTGCAATGCTTCTAGAAATGAAGATTCTACATATTCACTCGCTTTTTCAATTTCTTCTTTTGCAACACGTAACTTTTGTAATTCAATTCCATCAAAAGTTTTTGTATAAGAAAATAGCGCCTCATCTTTCCTTTCTCTCACCCGCTTAACAATTTCTCTTACGCGTATCTGTACAGTTTCTTCTATTATATTAGCCTGTTCTCTTAACTGTTTTATTCTCTTCAGCGCTTCCGTGTAGTTTTCAGATATTACCTCCACCCAGGGTCCCTCCTTTATTTATCTGCAGTGATTACACACTCCATATTATTGATAATATCGAATATTTCGTCTTTTTTTGTTTTTAAAGCAGCTTTATTTACAATCATGCGAGCTGATATTGAATACATTTCTTCAAATACAATCAATCCATTTTCTTGTAATGTTTTTCCCGTCTCTACAATATCAACAATCGCATCTGCTAATCCAAGAAGTGGAGCGATTTCTACCGAACCTTCTATTTTAATAATTTCTACATCTTCTCCCTTATCACGAAAATAAGTGGAAGTAATATGCGGATATTTTGTAGCAATTCTCTTTTTCCGATAGCCTTTCGGATTATATGTTGGGATAGAAGCGACACAAAACTTACAACATCCTACTTCTAAATCCACCATTTCATATATATCTTTCTCATATTCCATTAAAATATCTTTTCCAACAATACCAATGTCTGCAACACCATGTTCCACATAAGTTGCAACATCTACTGCTTTCACTAGAATGAATGAAACATTCCTACTAGCGCTTTGGAATACAAGCTTTCTTCCTTTATCCATCAGTTCCGAACAATCAATCCCAATCTTTTCAAACAGTGGAATGACATGTTTCTCAAGCCTCCCCTTTGTTAACGCAATTTGAATGTTACGCATGAAGTTTCCCCTTCTTTCTGTATCACCCATTTTTCTTTCCACACATATTCCACTAATGCTTTTCCAGTCGCTTCGATCACTTTTATAATCCCTTTCTTCTTCGCAAACTGAAATGTATCTTGCAAATTCTCAAACATAGATAATTCCACTTTCCACCCATCTTTCTGAAGTAAACCACATAGTCTTTCTGCTTCTGCTATCCTATCCAAAGAATAATGAATGATCATATCTAATTTTTTTCGTTTGAATTGTTTTTGCTGTTCTTGTAATGTCCGGACAATTTGATTTACTTGTACAGCTAAGCCGACTGCTGACATCGGTTCTCCAAAATTACCAAGCAATTCATCATATCTTCCGCCACTAACAATTTCTCCCCCAACATCATATATATAACCTCTAAAAATAACTCCTGTATAATAATGCAAATGTTGAATCATCCCAAGATCAATTGATATATACGAACCATATCCTAATTTTTCAATCGTTTTATAGATTTCTTTTACCCGCGCGATCGTTTGCTTCATCTCATAGTTTGAAGCAAGCTTTTCCGCTTCTTCAATTACTTCGAGTTTTCCGAATAATCTTGGTAATTTTTCAAGTAACTGTACAGTTTCATCACGTCGATCTAAATTCTTTTCTTGTAAAAAACGGGATAACTCTGCATAATTTTTACTTTCAATATACGTACGTAAGAGCGACTCCTCTTCTTCTCCAAATGACAGCTTTTTAACAATACATTTGTATAACTGAACTTGCCCTAATTCTATTGTAAAAGCCTGAATCCCTACAGCCTGAAGAGCATGAATTGCACTTACGATACATTCAATTTCAGCACGTATATTATCAATCCCGATTATTTCAATACCTGTTTGAATGATTTCATTGTATTTTCCAGATAGTGATTCATTCGCTCGAAACACGTTCCCGCTGTATGTTAATTTTACAGGCGCTTCCTCACCGTGGGTTCCTATTACTCTTGCAAGTGGAATTGTCATATCAGGCCTTAACACGATAATGCGTCCCTGTTGGTCAAAAAACTTATACATTTTCTCTTCATCTATCGGCCGATTCCGAAAAGAAAAGACATCATAAAATTCAATCGTAGGCGTTCGTATTTCCTCATAGCCTCTTTCTAAAAAAGTACGTCGTAATTTTTGTTCAACTTCTTCTATTAATGTACACTCTTCAAATACATAATCTCTTGTTCCATCTGGATTTGCTCGTTTCCATTTTGTCATACTGCTTTACACTCCTTTCAATTCTGTTCACCAAACTTTCCCCTTCTAGTGTATGCACACTAGAACAATCACGAACAAAATAAAAAGAGCCTTGTAGAAAAAATACCTACAAGGCCCCTTCATAGGATGTAGGTACAACGGGAATAACCCTTGTACCTACACGTTGTTCACGCTAGGTTCAAGGGTTTATGTATGATGATGTAGTTGTGTAAGCATATTGATAGATTGTAATGTAAACATTATCCTTACTCCCTTTCTCCTCTTATTTTCACATAGTATATAACACAGAATTCAGAATGTAAACAAAATTCAAACCTTTTTTGTGTTTTTTATTACAGCTCACTAAACAAATTAGCGAGCTGTTTCTCGTTCATATTCTTCAATGTTTTGTTCATATTGAAGCGTGATTCCGATTTCATCTAAACCACTTAATAGCTTTTCTTTCCACATCTTTTCGATTGTAAAATGAAAACGATGTAGCGGAGTTGTAATCACTTCATTCTCTAAATCAACTTCTATCACATCTCTTGGATCCACAGCTGCCAGCTTTTCACGCATTTCCTTTTCCATAATGATAGGAAGCATACCATTTTTCGTACAATTCATATAAAAAATGTCTGCAAATCCCCCCGCGATAATAACACGAAATCCATAGTCAGCAAGTGCCCATGGCGCATGCTCTCTTGATGAACCACAGCCGAAATTTTCACCTGTAATTAATATGCTTGCTCCTTTTCGTCCAGGTGCATTTAGTGGGAAATCTGGATTCTCTTTTCTGTCGTCCTCATAACGCCATTCATCAAATAAAAATTTCCCAAAACCAGTTCGTTCAATCCTCTTTAAATACTGTTTTGGAATGATTTGATCTGTATCAATGTGATCGTTCATTAGTACAGCAACAGTACCTTTATGAATATGAAATGGCTCCATCATAACTCTCCTTTCTCACATCAACGAAATGACCATAAAGCGCTGCTGCGGCCGCCATCGCAGGGCTGACTAAATGTGTTCTCGCACCCTTCCCTTGTCGTCCTTCAAAATTCCGATTGGAAGTAGATGCACAATGCTCTCCCTCAGGCACTTGATCTGGATTCATCCCCAGACACATAGAACACCCAGGCTCTCTCCATTCAAATCCAGCTTCTTCAAATATACGATGCAGTCCTTTTTCCATCGCTGCTTTTCGTACTCGTTTGGATCCTGGTACAACAAGTGCTCGCACTCCTTCTTTTACCTTCTTTCCTTTTACAACAGCTGCGGCAATTTCTAAATCTGATAAACGGGAATTTGTACAGGAACCAATAAATACATGCTGAACTGGAATTTCAAATGCACTTTGTCCTGACTGAAGCCCCATATATGCAAAAGCTCGTTCATCATTTTTATCACGTGTTTCTGGTAACTGTTCATCAATACGCATACCCATACTCGGGTTTGTTCCCCATGTTACATATGGCGCTAGTTCAGCAACATCTACCAAAATATAAGTATCATATATTGCATCTGGCTCAGTATAGAATTCCCTCCAATTCGCCACTGCCAAGTCAAACTCTTCCGGCGCATACTCACGCCCTTTTACATAAGCAAATGTTTTCTCATCCGGCGCAATAATCCCTGCTTTTGCTCCACCTTCAATCGCCATATTACAAAGTGTCATACGCTCTTCCATTTCCATATTTGT
Source organism: Bacillus sp. 95MFCvi2.1 (assembly GCF_000374965.1). Taxonomy (NCBI): domain Bacteria; kingdom Bacillati; phylum Bacillota; class Bacilli; order Caryophanales; family Bacillaceae; genus Bacillus; species Bacillus sp. 95MFCvi2.1. Next base: position 144,481 of record NZ_KB895692.1, read on the forward strand.
AATTGCTTCTCCGTAAAACTCCATCACATATCCAGTTCCAACTGCTACCCCATATGTAGCCAGAAGGTGTAAAATTATATCTTTTGCATATACTCCTTTAGGTAATTTCCCTTTTAATTCAATCCCCAGCGCTTTCGGCTTGCTCTGCCACAATGTTTGAGTTGCTAATACATGCTCGACTTCACTTGTACCAATCCCAAACGCCAACGCTCCAAAGGCTCCATGTGTTGCCGTATGACTATCGCCACATACAATGGTCTTTCCCGGTTGTGTAAGTCCTAGCTCTGGACCAATAACATGAACAATCCCTTGATTTTCATCATCAATATCCGCCAACGGAATATTAAATTGCTTACAATTTTCACGAAGCGTATCTAATTGTTGCTTAGCAATACGATCTGTAATGTTCCAAACATCTTTTGTTGGAATATTATGATCCATCGTTGCAAATGTTAAATCTGGTCTCCGAACATTCCGATTTGCAAGCCGCAAGCCCTCAAAGGCTTGCGGTGATGTTACTTCATGCACGAGATGAAGGTCAATATATAATAAATCTAACCCATTTTCATTTGTTGTAACAACGTGTCTCTCCCACAGTTTATCTAGTAACCTTTTTGCCATTATCTCCCTCTCCCTACTAGCGCTTGTTCTTCCATTTCTTGTAGTACATATTTTGTAAAAGACGATGTTGTTTCATTTCCACCTATATCAGCTGTACATTTCCCCAATCGGAGAACAGCAGAAATTGCTTCTTCAATCGCTTCTCCTTCTCTTCTTAAATCAAAAGATTGCCCAAGCATCATTGCAACTGAACGCATCATTGCAATTGGATTCACTTTATTTTTCCCTGCAATATCTGGTGCTGATCCGTGAATTGGTTCATATAGCGAAGGTCCATTCTCTGCATGACTCGCCGATGGAAGCATCCCTAAAGACCCTGCTAATACAGAGGCTTCATCACTTAAAATATCCCCAAATAAATTCTCAGTTACTATGACATCAAACCGGCCCGGATTACGAATCAACTCCATAGCAGCTGCGTCTACTAAAATATGTTCAAGTTCAATATTCGGATAGCGAAGTGCTACTTCTTCTGTTACTTCCCTCCAAAGTTTACTCGACTCTAAAACATTTGCTTTATCAATGGAAGTAACTTTTTTACGACGTTTACTTGCCAATTGAAAAGCGTAAGAAACAATGCGCTCAATTTCATGACGATGATAAGTAAGTGTATCTGTTGCTACCTCTTCTGTTTTTTCTTTTGGAAAGGAGAAATAAATCCCTCCCGTTAACTCACGAACGACAACAAAATCCACCTCATCAGCCGCCTTCAATGGGGATAAATGAGCAGTTGCTGCATCTACAGTGACAGGACGAACATTAGCAAATACACCAAGCCCTTTTCGAAGCGCCAGCAATCCTTTTTCCGGTCTTTCTTTCGCTTCATCCCAGCGAGGTCCACCAACCGCACCTAGTAATACAGCGTCACTCGCTAAACATGCTGCTAATGTTCTTGACGGCAATGGTTGCCCAAACGAATCAATCGCAGCGCCTCCAAATTGTTCATCTTGTAAATAAAAACGGTGACCATATAACCTTTCTACCATGTGTAAAACTTCCTTGGCACTCTCCATAATTTCTGGTCCAACACCATCACCCGCTAAACAAACAATACGTTTTTCCAATGATCAGCACCCCTTTTTTATAATTTTACTGATTATTCAGAATTCACTTTCGATAAGTAGGGGTATCCCCCCACTTATCGAAACATTACTTTGCAAGGAATAACAAAGCCTTTAGTTTTCCCGCTGCATGTACATAGGCTCTAGCTGATGCTTCTAACACGTCTTGCGCAACACCAAAACCTGCAACTTGATGTGTTCCTTCTTTCAATTCAACATGAACATGAGCAAGTGCATCCTGTCCCTGTGTAATGGATTGAATGCGATAATCGGCTAACTCACACTCAAGTCCTAGAATTCTTTGAATTGCATTATAAATCGCTTCAATACTACCTGCTCCTGTTGCTGCATCTTCGTACACATTACCTGCCTCATCCTCCAGTGCAACTGTTGCACATTGTGTACTGTTGGATACAAAATGCACTTGTAATTGTTTAATGTTATACTGCTGTGTTGAAAATGCTGTTTCTCCTAATACTAATGCACGTAAATCTTCTTCTGTAACCTCTTTTTTACGATCTGCTAATCTCTTAAATGCACTAAATGCTATATCTCGCTCTTTTTCCGTAAACTCATAACCGAGTTCTTTCATTTTTTCAGTAAAAGCGTGGCGACCAGAATGTTTTCCAAGTACAAATAAATTTTGTGCTTCTCCAATTAGTTCTGGCTCAATAATTTCATATGTCGTTACTTCTTTTAATACACCATCTTGATGAATACCTGATTCATGCGCAAATGCATTCGCTCCAACAATCGCCTTATTTTTTGGAACTACCATACCCGTTAACCGACTTACTAATGTACTTGTTGCTTTAATCTCTTTTAGTGTTATAGAAGACTCGGCTTCATAATAGTCTTTTCTAATGTGCAAAGCAACTGCTACTTCTTCTAAAGCAGCATTACCTGCACGCTCTCCAATCCCATTCATCGTCCCTTCTATTTGCAGTGCCCCACCTTCAATGGCTGCCAATGAATTTGCTACTGCCATACCAAGATCATCATGACAATGACAAGAGAAAATAGTTTTTTCATAAGAAGGAACATATTCTTGTAAATATTTAAAAAGAGAATAATATTCTTCTGGATTTGTATAACCTACTGTATCCGGAATATTAACAACATCCGCTCCAGCTCGAATCGCAACTTCCACAGCTTCTGCTAAAAAAGGGCGAGCCGTTCTCGTTGCATCTTCTGCCGAAAATTGCACTGTAGGAAATAAGGATTTCCCTAAAGTTACAGAGCGATGAATACTATCTAATACATCCTCCTTTGACATACAAAGCTTATATTTCATATGAATATCACTCGTTGCCAAAAAGACGTGTAACCGCGGAGATGCTGCACCTTTCAATGCTTCATACGCTCTCTGAATATCACTTTCCTTCGCCCTTGCTAGACTCATAACGGAAGCATTTCGAATCGTTTCCGCAATTCGTTTTACTGAGCGAAAATCACCTTCAGAAGCTGCTGCAAATCCTGCTTCCATCACATTAATCCCGAGTTTTTCTAACTGCCTGGCAATCTGTAACTTTTCTTGTTCATTTAAATTGACTCCGGGTGATTGTTCGCCATCACGAAGCGTCGTATCCATGAACAAAATCTGTTTCATATTATTTAACCCCCGCCTTTACTTTCGGTTGTACAAACGGCATCATTTCACGTAATTTACGCCCAACAACTTCAATTTGATGTTCATTTTCCTTAGCATTCGTTGCATGGAAATGCGGTTTTCCTGCTTTATGCTCTGCAATCCACCCTCTTGCAAATGTGCCATCTTGAATTTCTTTTAACACTTCATCCATCGCTTTCTTCGTATGTTCTGTTACAACGCGTGGTCCTGATACAAAATCTCCCCACTGCGCTGTATCAGAAACGGAATATCTCATATTTTCAAGTCCGCCTTCATACATAAGATCAACAATGAGCTTTAGTTCATGTAAGCATTCAAAGTAGGCAAGTTCCGGCTGATAACCAGCATCTACTAATGTTTCAAATCCCGCCTTTACAAGTGCAGTAACACCTCCGCAAAGTACAGCTTGTTCTCCAAATAGATCCGTTTCTGTTTCTTCTTTAAATGTAGTTTCTAATACTCCAGCCCTTGTTGCTCCAATTCCATCTGCATAGGATAATGCTTTTTCAATGGCTGTTCCTGTTGCGTCTTGATATACAGCAAATAACGCTGGAACCGCTCCGCCTTCAGCAAAAGTCCGACGTACTAAATGTCCAGGTCCTTTTGGCGCTACTAGAAATACGTCTACATCTTCTGGTGGTGTAACTTGATTAAAATGAACGTTAAATCCATGAGCAAACACAAGTGCATTTCCAGCTTGTAAATTCGGTTCAATTTCTGTTTCATACACTTCTGGCTGTAGTTCATCAGGCAAAAGAATCATTACTACATCCGCAGATTTTGCAGCTTCTGCCACTGAATATACAGAAAAACCATCCTCTTTCGCCTTTTCCCATGACTTTCCTTTCCGAAGTCCAACTACTACTTCAAAACCATTATCACGTAAGTTTTGTGCATGAGCGTGACCTTGTGATCCATATCCAACAATCGCTATTTTCTTCCCTTTTAATACATTTACCGCTACATCTTTCTCATAATAAACTTTTGTCATATTCTTTCTCCCCCTATATTAAAATGATTAATGAATTAACATAATTTGTTTATCTTGTTTTTTCATACTCCGCGTAAATGCAGTAACACCTGTTCTTGCAATTTCTTTTAAACCATATGGACGCATTAGCTCTATAAGAGCTTCTACTTTTTCTTGTGTACCCGTTACTTGTACGACGATGGAATCCTTTCCAACATCTATTACAGCGGCTCGGAACGGTTCAATTAAACTATATAATTCTGCTCTCGATACACTTGTTGTCGCTACTTTAATAAGAGCCAACTCTCTTGCAATCATTGCTTCTTCTGTTATATCAGATACTTTTAACACATCAATTTGTTTATGAAGTTGCTTGATCAGTTGCTCCACTTGTTGCTCGTTTTCAACATGAACAACAAATGTCATCCGTGAAATATCAGACGACTCTGTATGTCCAACCGAAATACTTTCAATATTAAAATGCCTCCTGGTCATAACACCCGTAATCCGATTCAGAACCCCACTTTGATTTCGAACTGTCGCCGTAACAATCCTTTTCACTGTCCCTTCACCCCCTCCATTTGATGAACTCCTTTTCCAGGAGCAACCATCGGCATAACTTTTTCAGACTGTAGTACCCTGCAATCAATTACAACAGGCTCTTGCAAATCAATCGCTTCTTGCAACTGTCCCTTCGCAAGTAACGGATTTTCAATTCGCACCCCTTTTATGCCGTATGCATGGGCAAGCGCTACGAAATCCGGTTGACAAGAGAGCAACGAGTGAGAATATCTTTGATTATAAAATTCGTCTTGCCACTGTCTTACCATCCCTAAAGCTTCATTATTTAAAATCAAAACTTTAACCGGTAAGGAATGTTCTTTCAATACACTAAGTTCTTGTAATGTCATTTGAAAACCCGCATCACCAACAATCGCTACAACTAATTCTCTTGGTCTGGCCATTTGTGCACCAATGGCAGCTGGAAATCCAAATCCCATTGTGCCAAGCCCTCCTGATGTTACCCACTTATCTGGGTCTTCAAGTGGATAATATTGAGCAGCCCACATTTGATGCTGACCAACATCCGTCGTGACAATTGCTCTTCCTTTTGTAATTTCATACAACATATCAATTGCTGATTGTGGTTTAATCACTTCAGAATCTTGATCATAGAAAAATGGATATTGTTCTTTTCTGCTTTTTAAAAGCGATAGCCATGCACTATGATTTTCTTTTCCTCTTTTACAGGAGACCAGTGCCTCCAAAGCATGTTTCGCGCTAGCCACAATCGGAATTTCTGTAGGAACGTTTTTTCCAATCTCTGCTGGATCAATATCGATATGTGCAACTGTAGCCTCTTTAGCAAAGTACTCTAAATTTCCTGTAAGACGATCGTCGAATCTTGCTCCGATATTTATGAGTAAATCACACTCATATAAAGCCATATTCGCTGTATAAGAACCATGCATTCCTCCCATTCCAAGAAATAATTTATCATTTGGCGGAAATCCACCTAGTCCAAGAAGTGTATGAACAACAGGTATACGATACATTCGTGCAAAATCTGTTAATTCTTTTGCAGCTTTCGCATGAAGTACACCTGCTCCGGCTAAAATCAACGGTTTTTCAGCAGTATCAATCGCTTGTAATAATTTGTTGATTTGCAATGGATTCGCCTCATAATTTGGTTGATATCCCGGTAAATCCATTTGCACGTTACTACATCGCTCACCTTTTTCTACTACCATATTTTTAGGAAGATCGATAACGACCGGTCCTGGTCGACCCGTTTTCGCAATATGAAATGCCTCTTTAATAATTCTTGGTAAATCTGATGCCTTGCGCACTTGATAATTATGTTTTGTTACCGGCATCGTAAGTCCCATAATGTCCGCTTCTTGAAAAGCGTCACTTCCAATCAACGTTGTAGCTACTTGACCTGTAAAAACAACAAGCGGTAAAGAATCAATCATTGCATCTGCAAGACCAGTAATCACATTTGTCGCACCTGGACCACTTGTTGCAATGACAACGCCAGGTTTTCCTGTAATTCGCGCGTACCCTTCTGCTGCATGAATCGCTCCTTGCTCATGTCTTGTTAAAATATGAGGAATTTCGCAATCATAAATTGCATCATAGAGCGGCAATACAGCACCTCCTGGATAACCAAAAATAACTTCTACATCTTCCTTTCCTAACGCTTCTAACAACAGCTGTGCACCAGTTGCCATCTTTTCTTCCGTTTTTGAAGACATTGCTCTTACGAACCTCCTTTAAAATTGTTTTTTTACAATAAAAAAATCCTACGTCCACACTCCAGCTATGTGCTGAAGGGACGAAAGATTTCGCGGTACCACCCTTCTTCGCAAGAATACTTCTTGCCTCAGTGACTCGGGGATGAGTCTAGCTAATAACGGAGCTACCGTCTAAACCTAGGCAAATGCTTCAGTTTAGCACTCAAGGGCGATGTTCGTCGATGTGAACCATCGGTTTCCAGCAACCACCGACTCTCTGTGAGGCTTCACAATCAACTACTCCTCCCTATCAACGCTTTACAACTTTATAATGAGTTATCATCCAACTTTATTTTCTTCGTAAATTTTCTCTCCATCTTCTACAACTAATTTACGGAACTCTTCTAATAAACGATTTGTATGTGGACCCGTTTTCCCAAGCCCAATCGTTCTTCCATCAACTGTCGTAACTGCAATAACTTCAGCTGCAGTTCCTGTTAAAAATACCTCATCAGCTACATATACATCGTGTCTTGTAAATAATTCTTCTCTTACGTCATATCCAAGCTTTTCTCCAATTTCCAAAATAGCGTTTCTTGTAATGCCTTCTAATGCCCCTGCAGAACTTGGTGGTGTAATTAATTTATTTCCTTTTACAATGAACACATTATCGCCAGACCCTTCTGCAACATAACCTTGTTCATTTAACATAAGTGCTTCTTGCACACCAGCAAGCTTCGCTTCAATTCGAACTAAAATATTATTTAAATAGTTCAAAGACTTTACTTGTGGTGTTAATACGTCTGGGCGATTACGACGTGTGGCAACTGTCACAACCGGTATACCTTTTTCGTAATATTCCGACGGAAATAAAGATAACTGTTCCGCAATTACAACTACATTCGGTTTCGAACAAGAATCAGGATCTAGCCCAAGATTCCCAGCACCTCGTGATACAACTAAACGAATGTATCCGTTAGATAACTTATTTTGACGAATCGTTTCAACAACAATATCTGTCACTTCTTCTAACGTATATGGAATTTCCAACATAATGGATTTTGCTGACTCGTATAAACGAATAAGATGTTCTTTGAGCCTGAAGACATTGCCACTGTAGACACGAATCCCTTCAAACACTCCATCGCCATATAAATAACCATGATCATATACTGAAACTTTTGCTTCGTCTTTTGGAACAAATTCTCCATTTAAGAAAATCCATTGCTCATTCACTTAAAAGCGCCCCCTATGTTCTATGAATTTTTTATTGTTTCCTAGTTTACTCTCCTTTTTAAATAAATCAAGACAATTTTTAGAAAATTTATAATTTTTAATTTATATATACCCTTGTTTATATTGATTTATCAACATTGTTAACGTTTACAAAATGTCAAAAATTTTTTTCGCCATTTTTCATCCTAAAAAATATTTGCTTAAAAGAAGGAGTTTTGTCAAATGATGCGAATCTATTGTATTCAATAAACGGGCGTCCGATTTCGTATATTCGGGAATAAAAACGACTTTTGATTGAAAAGGAGGAAAATAAGCAAAATAACATTGTATAAAAATAACAATCATATTTTTCATGCAGCTTTCATAATCCTATTTAAAAAAACAAATTGTCAAATGAAGGAGGAAAATAATATGGCATGTGTACAAATTAAAGGAACGAGACAAGAGGTAGTAGAAATGTTACAACTATTTGATTTAATGGATACGAAAGGTTTGTGTAAATTTAACAATTACGTAGAGGTATCTCCAAATGAAGAGCAGAATAACAACTTCACTGCCTCAATTGACATTCAATCAAATGATGAATCTGCTCAAGATCAATTAAATGATCAGTTTGTAAGTCAAATGCTCACAGGTGTATATAACGACTAATACATTACGTATTTTTTCTTCCCCTCTCTAATCGGGCTTTTCTGAGCAGCTATCCCCCACCTCTTTGTTTTAGGAGGGGGATTTCCCTGTTCGTAAATATTAAATACATCAACATTTCTACCATATTTTCCTTAAAAACATAAATATTTCCTAAAAAATGGAGCATATTACTAGATGGTAGGAGGTGAAGAGTATGGCGAAAATTGGTGTTGAAAATTCTTTAACCGATGTTCAACAAGCTTTAGAACAACAAGGACATGAAGTAATTTCACTACGTTCTGAAAATGACGTGCAAGGGTGCGATTGTTGCGTCGTAACTGGACAAGATTCTAATGTAATGGGAATTAGTAATGCAGTAATAAAAGGGCCCGTTATTGAAGCAAGTGGCTTAACAACCGATGAAATTTGTCAACGAATTGAAAGTAGTTTATAAAAAAAAGAAGCCTCCTTATAACAAGGAGACTTCTTTTTTTATATTCACCTAAACGGGAAAGTAACATATACTGGATGAAAGCCCTACCTCTCTCTCATCAACACGGTTCCTCTGACCGCTCCTGATACACTAGCATGTGTATAAGCTTACAAATACAACTTTTTGGGTCTATTCACAAAAGTTGTTGGTAAAATTACCCGATCTTTCGCAAATTTTTCATATTGCATTTACAAGAAATATCCAATATATACTAGCTGTAACCGAGACACGAAATGTCATCATAACACTTAAAAATAAATTCGTCAATATTTATTTTAACAAATTAAAAACAGACATCACAATCTGTCTGTTTTAGAATGGAGCCTTTTCTTTTACTACATACACAACAAATCCGCTTACTAACATACATAAGCCGACAGCAAAATTCTTGATATTAATCATAACTACCTCTCCCTTATTTCATAAATCATATATATTTACATTCCAATTATATTTGTCGTTTCTGAACACACTTTTTCTAATATATCATAATTCCTAAAAAATGCAAGTTTACTTTTTAACGACCGTTTACAAACTTATCTATAGTACTTGGAACTGTACTCAAAGCCTTTTCAATCAAGTGTGTGCCACTATGTAAATGTAACACTTGTACACCACTAGATCCTACTACTAAAAACGCAACAGGATCAATTGAAACTCCTGCACCACTTCCACCTCCAAACGGATGCCCTTGTTTCGCCTCTTTTTGTTGTCCTTGTCCTGCCAAACTTTTCCCTACAGACGTTTCCCCTTTAAAATCGCTTCCCCCTGCGCCAAAACCAAAGGCAACTTTTGAAACAGTTAAAACAACCTTTCCGTCCGCTGTTGAAACAGGGCTTCCGACAATTGTATTTACATCGACCATCTCTTTTAAATTTGTCATTGCCGTTTTCATTAAGTTTTCAATTGGATGTTCCATCATTTAAACCACCTTTTTCCTCTTAATTCTTTTTTATACTTTCCAAAATAGAGGAACTCATACCAAGTTTTACAATTCATGAAAAAACACTGTTCCATTATCAACTTTCTTCAGCTTAGAATCTAAAAACAATATACATATCCTTCACTTCAGTCTGATAAAGTGAAAATTTAATCAGCCCTCACTAATCAGACTTTTACGGGCAGTTTATCTCTCACCTAACTCCTGTGCTTTCACTGAATTTTGAGGTGGGAGTGTTACCGCCTGCAAATAGCGAAATAAAGTAATGATATGCCTATCTATTTCTTGCCGGATAAAAAAGAAAAAGATATACATACTACTAATGAACCTTGCTATGAAAGGAGACTTTACGTTGACTGATAAAATTAATGAACAACATAGAACCGAAGAAGGGGACTATAAAGAAGAGTACGCAGCAGAGGTTGCTCCTCAGCATATCAACTATAACGATAAAGACGATGTAAAATCAAAAACAGCAGGATCCACAGCAGGGTTTATCGCTCTTGCTCTTGCTGTATTATCACTCTTTACATTTCCTACACTCTTCGGACTTGTTTCTGTTTTACTAGGTATTTATGCCTATAATCGTGGAGCTACTGTAACCGGTGGCATCGCTGCTATTATGGGCGGCATTGCTGCTATTGTTGCTCTGTTATTCCGCGCTGCAATCATCGGTTTATTGTTCTCACTTTTTTAAAGAAAAAAGGTATCTCGCTTTTTGCGAGATACCTTATCCTGTGAAAACATCTTCTGATGGATATCGAATTTTTTGTTTAGCTGGTCGCGCTAGAGAGAATACAAGCGTTAACGGACCAATTAACCCACAAAACATAACAAACATAATGATACATTTTCCAATTACAGATAACTTAGCCGTAATTCCCATTGATAACCCCACTGTACCAAACGCTGAAATTGTTTCGAATAAAAGTTGAATAAAACTAAAGTTTTCTGTAAGCATTAATAAAAATACTGCTGTAAAAATAAGAATTTGACTGGCAACTACAATCGCTAACGCTCTCGTTACCGTTGACATTTTGATTGTACGATGAAATAAAACAAAGTCTTCCTTCTTTCTAAAAAAGGAAATAACCGATGTAATTAAAATCACAAATGTTGTTAACTTAATTCCGCCACCTGTCGACACACTTCCTGCACCGATAAACATTAAAATCATCGTAAACAATATTGATGATTCTTCCATTCCTCCATAATCAACCGTATTAAATCCTGCTGTACGCGGTGTAATCCCCTGGAAAAATGAAGCCCATATCTTTTCACCTAAAGATAGTGATCCTAATGTTTTCACATTATTATACTCCAATATAAAAATCACAATCATCGCAATAACATTAAGCGCTACTGTTCCAACAATCATAATTTTCGAATGAAGTGATAGTTTCTGAAAACTACGGCTATACCATATATCAATTAACACCGTAAAACCTAAACCACCTATAACAATTAAAGAACAAATTCCAATATTAATAATAGGATCTCCTACATATCTTGTTAAATTATCTGGCCATAGTGCAAATCCCGCATTATTATAAGAGGCGATAACATGAAAAATACTATAATATAAACCTTTGCCGAAACCAAATTCCGGGATAAATCGAATGGATAAAAAAACAACTCCTACTAATTCAATACAAATAGAAAAAATAAAGACACGCTTCACTAATTTTACAAGACCACCAATATTCGTTTGGTTAAACGCTTCTCCAATTAATAATCGATGACGTAAACCAATTTTTTTCCCTAACACCCATACAATTAAAATTGCGATTGTCATTAATCCAAGACCACCTGTCTGAATTAACAACATAATGATAATTTGACCAAACATTGTAAAAGTACTAGCAGTATCTACAACTCCTAAACCGGTTACTGTCGCTGCCGAGGTTGCTGTAAAAAACGCATCTACCCAACTAATTGATTCTTTTGTCGCGAATGGTAGTTTCAATAACATTCCCCCGACAACAATTAAACAAAAAAAGCCCATTGCTAAAATTTGCGGCGGACTTAATCGTATAAAACGATTATAAAATCCTTGTTTTTTTGTTGCTTCCATATCACTAACTCCCTTAATAAAGTAAAACCTCTTTCCATACACTAATCGTTCGTTTTGACCGAACCAAATCTTACGGAAAGTAATTTTTCACCTAACTTTTTTCAATTCCTCATACTTTTAGAGCAAACTCATTATTTTGGATAAATCTTTATAATCTCATAATATAGTTGAGCATAATCCTTTTTTCCATAGATTTCAACTGAAAAATTCCCATACCTTTCACTTCGAATTCACATTGAAGTCACACCTATCTTTTATATTATATCTATCGAAGCTGTTCCTCCCTAATAATGAGACATTCCCCAGTGTCTCGAACAGCTTTCCATCCCTAATTAAAATTGACATAAATTGTCCCCTTCCATGGCCATCTTGTATTAACGAGATGGTCTATTTTTTATCCACTATTCATTAGACTATGGGACCTCTAACTATGTTCTACCTTCCCTCTATTATTTAAAAAGAGGGAAATTTTTAAAATTCCCATACCTTTCACTTCAAGTTCACATTGAGGTCACATCTATCTTTTATATTATATCTATCGAAGCTGTTCCTCCCTAATAATGAGACATTCCCCAGTGTCTCGAACAGCTTTCCATCCCTAATTAAAATTGACATAAATTGTCCCCTTCCATGACCATCTTGTATTAACAAGATGGTCTATTTTCTTATCTTAAAATACAATTCAAATTTCCTAACAAAAAAGGAGTGAATCTATTCACTCCTTTTTTGACTTACTTCCTTTGTTCGAACGATATTCTTTTCCCTTATTATCATTACCAGTTATAAACTCCGAACTAAACTCTTGTTGAAACTGCCCTGTTTTTGGTGAACCTTGATTTCCACTTCCTTGACTCCCGTTGCGATTCGTCATCTTTCTTCCTCCTTTCATCTTCCATCATTGTTAGTATGTCTTTCCTATCCCAATCATACACATCGCATTCTTCTATGTAACAAATTTCAATTTTTCATTTTAGTATGAATAAAAAAACCTCCCTAAAACAAGGAAGGATTCTCGATTAGCCATAGTTCATCTGGCTTTTTTTCTATATAAGTTTTTTCGAAATAGATATCATTAGATGCATTTCTTCTTCAGATAGGGCCGAAAACCTTTCTTTTAAATACTGTTTTTTTGCCAATTCCATTTTTGCAACTAACTCTTTTCCTTGTTCCGTAATTTCCAAATATACAACACGACGATCAGATGTAGAACGTGAACGCGTTACAAAACCTTTATTAATTAGCTTTTCTGTAACAGCTGTAATATGACTGTTTGATACATGTAGTTCATTTGCTACGCGAGAAACCATCTCTTTTTCATTACGATTTAATATACGGAGCACGAGAAATTCATTCCATGGTATGTAATCTCCAAAAATTTTTCCCATATCATTCCGCAATGAACGAAACATGGCAAAAACATTTGCAGATAGATCCTCCATTAATTGTTCGCGATTATGAGACACCGTTTACATCTCCCTTTTATTTCATATAGTTAAATAAAAACATTATGAATTATATTACCTTATATTTTACATTTTGTCATCTTTTTTTCCCATACAATCACTCATAATGTATTCACTTATTTGATAGATACACTCCCAAAACAAAACCCAATAGTAAAAAATCTCCGTTATTCGCTAGAGCACGTATCATTTATTATCTATTTGGAAATAAATGATACAGGTTGCTTTTCTAACATGCTGAAACTTACATCAGCCACAAAAAGGGTGCGATTCGTCGCACCTTTTTTGTTTTCACTTCCCATCAAGTATTCATGATATAATAAAATATGAATTTTTTTCCTTTTATCCCGCATTAACGGGCAGTCAGACCCCCACCTCAAAAATTCAGCGAGAGCAAAGAAGTTAGGTGAGGGCAAAGCTCGATTGATGAGGGCTAATAATCAGTGGGGGATGAAGCCCCCTACTGATTAAAGTTTCACTTTATAAGATGAACTTTTTGGGGGGATATCATGAATCCAGACGAAGAAAAGTTTTCAGATCTAAGTGGAAAAGATAAAACGATTGTTATTAGTAGTATTACCCTTCTTATAATTATTGCTTTTGCACTCATTTTCTTTATGTATGTCGGAGTTTTTCGTCTCATTGGTGTAGAATATACATCACGAACTGCACTACTTCTCTTTTTTTTATTAGCCCTTATACTAGATGGAATTAGTAGTTTCTTGATTTTATTTTTCAAAGTACTTTTAACCCCTCTGCTCACGCACATGTCAAAATGGCTATCCTTTTTACTGCTTTCCCTCATAGAAATCTCGCTTGATTGGCTCGTTATTCATACTGCAGATGATTGGATAGAAAGTGTAACGATCTCCAATAAAGCTGAACTACTTATTGTCCTTTTCTTTTTTATCTTGGATAAGGTATGGCCTACTGATAACAAAAAGAAAGAGTAAGATTACAAGCATTTCACGATAAAAATTGATACAATAAAAACAAAAATATACTAAAGAGGTGTTACATATGACATTACAACAATGGGCTGATAAAGGTATGTCCTTTGATACATACGTAAATAACATGACTGTGAACCAGTATGAATTACTACATATTTATAATAACTTTTTAATTCCGAACGAATTGCTTCCTGTTTTAGAAGAACGTCAAAACGACGGATGGCGTGTTATTGTACTATCCGCTGATTGGTGCGGAGATGCTCTTCTTTGCGTACCTGTTATGAAACGTATTTGCGAAGTTTCCAATATTGAAATGAGATTACTCATCCGTGATGAAAATTTAGAGTTAATGGATCAATATTTAACAAATGGAACAGCCCGTGCCATTCCAATCTTTATTTTTATTGATAAGGATGGAAAAGAACAAGCGGTTTGGGGACCACGTGCTCCAAAAGTGCAAGAATTAGTAACTTCTATGCGTGCTACATTACCTGAAAAAGATGATCCACAATTTGAAGAAAAACAGAAAGACATGTATGCTAATTTCCGTGCTACATTAGCTGACGACACTTCACTTTGGGAACATGTGATGAAAAATATGATTGAAAAAATAGTAAAATAAAAAAACTGCCAAATGGCAGTTTTTTTATTACATAATGAAGAAATAATAGAACACCGCAGCTAAAATAAAACGATAATAAGCAAATGGTGTTAACTTTACACGAGCTAATAATTTTAAGAATGAAACAATCGCAAGCATTGCTACAAGGAAAGCCGTAATAAAACCAGTTGCAAATAATGTGATATCTGCTGAACTTAATACGTCCCAGCTTTTAATTAAATCTAACCCTGATGCTGCAACCATCATTGGTACCGCTAAAATAAATGTATATTCAGCAGCGGCTGTATGAGATACACGAGCTAATAATCCACCACTGATTGTAGATCCAGAACGTGAAAATCCTGGCCACAGTGCTAAACATTGGAACATTCCAATTGTGAATGCTTGTTTATACGTAATCTCGTCCAATGTTTTCGCTGTACTTGGTCTTGAAAATTTCTCAGCAACAATCATTAAAATACCACCAACGATTAAACTGATAACAACGGGGCCTGGTCCAAATAAAACTTCTTTAATTTTACTATGGAATAAAACACCAAGTACTCCTGCTGGAATCATACCGATAATGATATGTAATAAATTTAAAGATGGTCCTTGTGTTACCTTGCCAATCCCAACTAATGACCATAAACGTTTCCAAAATACAACGACAACCGCTAAAATCGATCCCAATTGGATGACAACTTCAAATACTTTTGCTCTATCATCATCAAATCCAATTAAATGTCCTGTTAAAATCATATGTCCCGTTGATGAAACCGGTAAAAATTCCGTTAATCCTTCAACAGCTCCCATGATTAAACCAATTAACCAATCAGCCACGAGTAGTGCCTCCTTAATACCTTATATATACTTTTTTCACACCTTATCATAATACCTTATCCAATTTCAAAGTGCATCTCTTTTTTCATTCTTTCAAAATATAACAATACATTCACATATGTGTATTTCTTTTCTATTTTCTTATTAAATTGTATGATAGAAAGAGTTTGGTCCTACATAGAAAGGAGCTTTTATGAAAGAAACCAATTCATTTTCACAAAAAATAAAACAATTTGTATTACTATTTTTCCCGATTTTTGTAACGCAAATGTCTTTATTTGCAATGAGTTTTTTTGATACAACAATGTCAGGGCATGCAAGTGCTACTGACTTAGCAGGGGTCGCAATTGGAACAAGTATATGGATTCCGATTAGTACGGGATTAACAGGAATCTTAATGGCTACCACGCCTATTATCGCTCAACTTGTTGGCTCAAAACAAAAAGAGGATGTTCCTCATATCGTGATACAAGCCGTGTATTTGGCAATCGGAGTTAGTTTACTTGTTATTCTCATTGGTTTCTTTGCCGTTTCACCAATTCTAAAAGGCATGCATTTAGAAGAGCAGGTCGAACACATTGCTTCTCAATTTTTAAGCATTATTGCAATTGGTATCATCCCTTTATTTGTCTATACTGTATTACGTGGGTTTATTGATGCATTAGGAAAAACACGTACAACAATGATTATTACATTACTTTCCTTACCTATTAACATCATTTTAAACTATGTATTTATTTTCGGTCATTTCGGCTTTCCGAAACTAGGAGGCGTTGGTGCAGCAATTGCTTCTACCGCAACATATTGGTGCATTTTATTTATTACGATTATTATTATCCGTACGAAAGAACCGTTTACATCTTTTGGTATCTTCAGGCGCTTATACCGACTTTCTATTTCAAGCTGGAAAGAATTATTAAAACTTGGGGTACCTATCGGATTTGCCATCTTTTTTGAAACGAGTATTTTCGCTGCCGTAACACTCATGATGAGTAATTTTAGCACAACAACAATCGCTGCACATCAAGCAGCAATGAACTTTGCTTCCCTTTTATATATGACACCTTTAAGTTTAGCAATGGCTATGACAATTGCAGTTGGTTTTGAAGTTGGAGCAAATCGCTGTGAAAACGCAAAACAATACAGTTTTATTGGAATTGGTTTGGCACTTGCTTTTGCCTTGTTATATTCTATCTTACTCTTTTTCTTTGACGATCAAATTGCATCTATTTATACAACAGATATTGCTGTTCATGATTTAGCAAAAGAGTTTCTCATTTTTGCGATTTTATTTCAAATTTCCGATGCAATTGCTACTCCAGTGCAAGGTGCACTCCGTGGTTATAAAGATGTGAATGTTACCTTGATTATGACACTTATTGCCTACTGGATCATTGGTCTACCTCTAGGTTATATATTAGCAACCTATACTTCTTGGGCAGCTAAAGGTTATTGGATTGGTCTTATTATAGGGCTAGCATTTGGAGCTACCTTTCTGCTTGTTCGTCTCTTGCAAGTACAACGTAAATATACATCACAAAAGAGTCGCTAATCCTAGCGGCTTTTTTCATCATGCATAGTTCCTCTTTAAACGTGTAACATAATAAAAAAGAAAGGTGTAAATCTATGGATGAAAAGAAAAAACAGCAGCCCTACGATGAAGAGTTTGCTCCTGAAATCTCACCTGGATACAGGCAAGATATTCATAAACCGCCTCAATATAAAAATACTTCCTTTTTAGTTGGGATTGGTATTTTCGGGACAATATTACTTGTACTCATCATTTTCGTCTACTTTTAATGGGAAGGGAACTATATTATGACTAAACAATCCTCACTCTTTTCTAAAAGAGTTGTAAAAACACAAAAAGGTTATGCTGGTGATTCTATAAATGTGCATAAACAAGTCGAACAAGGCAATCTAGAAATTGCAAAAAAAGAAATTGGGCAACAAAACGAGAACCTGTGAATACAAAAAATGTCCCCACTTTTCGGGGACATTTTTATTCTACACGTTGCCGTTGCTTCGCAATTTTAAACGTATTATCTTCTTTTATAATCTTCATTCTATAACTTAACTGCATTTCATTTAAACATTATGTCCCTCTCTTTTTTCAATATATTTATTCCATATTATCACAGAGTTTAAAAATTCTGATAATATTAATGCATATATCCACAAAAAAGGAGAGAATCATATGACATCTTATATGCGAGATATCCAGCAATCACTACCCAATATTCCTATACACTCTTATGAACAAAACGATAATGGCTGGGATAATGTAGCCATTATCATTAACAATGAATGGCTCTTCCGTTTTCCACGTAAATCCCAGTATGCAAAACGAATACCTCGCGAAAAAGAACTATGCGAAATACTTGCTCAATCGTTACAAGAGATAAAGGTCCCAAAATACCACATCTTATATAAAAATGAATTAGATTCACTTCCATTTTGTAGTTATTATAAACTCATTCATGGGGAGCCATTAACAGTACAAACAATAGAAAGATTAACTGTAAAAGAACGTGAAACAGTTATCTCGCAGCTTGCTATCTTTCTCGCTTCTTTACATACCATCCCAATAGAACATGCTGTAAAATGGGGGTTTGATACTGAGAAATCTATCTCATATTGGCGACAGATTCAAACGAAATTACACGTTCATCTTGCTTGCACACTTACATTGTTAGAAAAAAAAGCTTTTGATTGTTTATTCGAGGATTTTTTTGAACATATGTATGCATCTAATTTCCAAAAAACAATGATCCACGCTGACTTTACACATCATCACATTTTATTTGATGGGGAGAAAAGAAGCATTGCTGGTATTATCGATTTTGGTGATGCTCAAATTGGAGATCCTGCCTTTGACTTCGCTGGATTATATAACAATTTTGGTAGTGAATTTACAAATGCCATATATAAACGGTACTGTACTCTCACTCCCCATCATGATTTATCTTTCTTTAAGCGTGTCATTCAATTTTATCAGTATAGTCCATTACTCCATAACCTTGTTTATAACTTTGAAACAAATAACGAACAGGAGATACAGAAGAATCGAAAACATTTACAAACTATACTTCAGGGAAGGAGTTAACTTCTTTCCCTATTCTTCTTTTCCTCGTATATCATTAATTTTTTATCCATTTCTACAATTAATTTATACATTTGAAACGCCTGCAAAATTTGCAATTGGACCCAAAAAGGAGCCTGTTGTTCTTTTAACCATTGAAATACTTTTACTCCATTTCCCATTAAGTATTCCTCCCATCATAAGTTCCCCTACGTATATACCGTAAATGATGAAAAGCTTTTCATGTCAATACCAAAAAGAGATGCAAATTTGCACCCCTTAATGTAGTATAGTATTCTTCGCTATCAATGCATCTTGCATCTCGTCTACTTTGCATTCATTACGAAAAGCACATCCAATACATTCAGAACAAAATGTACGTTCTGTGTAATATTCTGGTTGCTGTAACATTTCTTTCATTCTATATAAATCGTTCATTCCATCCATAATATCTTGCTCTTTTGGAACAGATTCGTACCTAGTTCCTTCTATTAAATTAACAACTTCAATTCTTTCGGGAAGAATCCAAAAACTTTGTAGCTAAACACTGCCGTAAGCTTTTGAAAAAGAGCAAGCATTTCTTCATTTGCATCAACAACATACTTTTTAATTACAAACGATTGTGTAGACCATTCACCCACTTCAAACGTTAATGAAATGTGCACACCTAACTCGTCCATATATGTTTGTAACTTCTCATATAAAAATAAAGGTGGTGTTTTACCCGCATCATTTTTCACAAACTGTATTAGATGGTCCGTTAACTTTGCCAGAACAATATAATATTCTGCTTTAGAAGCGAACATTCCAATACGCACTTTATCCCAGTGTTTCTCTAATCGTTTTAACAACAGCATTGTTGTTTGTTTTTCTACAGGTGATGTGTAATAGTCAATAATAATTTGATTTACAATCGATTGAACCATTTGTTTCCATTCAAACGAAGAAGGTTCTCTTCTTTTTATATAGCGAAAATAAAACTTATGTGGACAACGCATAAAATCATATAAATGATAATCTGTCATCGTTTTAATTGATATTTTCCCCTGCACCCATCTTCATCTCCCTCTCACCATTAAGAAAGGTGTTTTACAAATTCAGCACCAAACTGAAGACATTTCTCTACATCTTCATCTTCTGGCGTTAGTTCTACTTTTAGCCCTTCCATTACAACTTCAGCACCGCGCTCTTGTAACTTTTCTATTAAGATATCAACAGCTGCCCCGTATTTCGGATAAGCAGAATCACAAGATCCAAATACTGCTGCTTTTTTACCTGCTAAATGAATTTCTTCCATTTCGTCATAAAAATCTAAGAAATCATCAGGAAGCTCACCATCTCCCCACGTATACGCTCCTAAAATAATCCCATCATATTCCTCTAATATAGACGCTTCTGGCGTCGTCATAATATCAATCACTTCAATATCATTGCCTGTTTCACGAATCGCTCCAGCTATATGATCAGCCATCTCCTCTGTATTTCCACTCATACTTGCAAAAATCATTACAAATTTATTCAACTGAATCTCTCCCTTGATTATGTATCGCTTCTTCTTCCTTGTTTCCTTTCCTCTCCTCTACATATTCAGCACGAATTACACGCCGTTGCCATTTTATATCTTTATTTTTAATTTCCCTTTGCCTAAGGCGAAATATCTTTTTCATCTCTCCCTCATCCATTCTGCACTTGCGAATACATTGATAATAATTATCAATTTCAACTATGCTTTTAGATTAAATGAAAATGATTATCAAAGTCAATAACTATATTTTTGAAAAATAATGAAAAGGTACAAGCTTGTCCGCCAGCTATTCATATACTATAAATGAGCATAGTTCTTTCTCAGCCCTCTCTAACGGAAAGAAATAGAAGCAACTGCGATAAGCGCAGTTGCCTTTTTTTGTACTCTCTTAAGCTTTTAGTAAATTCATTGTCGCCTGTAAAAATAACTCTGCCCCATTAATTAAAGCTGATTCATCCACATCAAACTTTGGATGATGATGAGGATAACAAGTTTTGATTTTCTCATTTCCAGTTCCTAATTTAATAAAACAGCCTGGCGCTTTTTTTAAATATGCCGAGAAATCTTCCCCTCCCATCGAAGGAGCTAGCTTTACAATTCTCTCCTCTCCAAACAACTCTACCGCACTTTCTTCTACTATTTTTGTAATAAACGTATCATTGATAACCGGGTCATATCCATAGCGATATGTATACGTATACGCTGCACCATGTGCCTCTGCAATCCCCTTAGCAATTTGTTCAATCATCTCTTCCGATTCTTTCCTTAGTTTTTGATCAAAGGACCGGACTGTTCCCATTAAATATGCTGTATCAGGAATAATATTATCTGCTGTTCCCCCGTGAAATTGTGTTATGGAAACAACTCTTTGCATAAAAGCGCCTGTATTTCTAGATACAATATGTTGTAAGTTCGTAATGATTTGCGCACCAACTGCTATCGGATCTACTGTTTCTTCCGGCCTAGCAGCATGGCCACCTCTTCCTTTTACTTCAATCGTAAATACATCGGGAGCAGCCATCATAGGCCCATATACAACTCCAACCTTCCCCGTTTCTAATCCAGACATTACATGTAGGCCGATAATATAATCCACATCATCCATCACACCAGCTCTCACCATTTCCTGTCCACCACCAGGATACACTTCTTCAGCATGTTGAAATAAAAGACGAATTTCTCCTTCCCAATCCTCATTCTTATTTGCTATCGCTTCTGCTGTACCTAATAAAATAGCGGTATGTGCATCATGCCCACATGCATGCATAACCCCTGAAATAACTGATGCATATGGTTTAGACGTTTCTTCCTGAATTGGCAGGGCATCCATATCTGCACGAATTGCTATTACTTTGCCTGCCTTCTTTCCTTTTTTCTTTGCCATCACACTATACCGCGTCGGTCTTGTCACCTCGAAAGCTGAAAATGAACATAATGTATCATATATAAATTGTGAAGTTTTTTCCTCGTGGAATGATAGTTCAGGAAATTGGTGAAAATGTCTCCGCCACTTTATAATATTTTCCTCTGACACATATGTCTGCCATACCTTTTTCAAACGCTCCATTCCTGACAACCTCCTTTTCATTCTTCACATTTCTTATTTCACTGTGATTATTTAATTTCCTTGTAAGATTTTCATTTTCAAAAAATCGATTTATACACTCACAACTCATTAAAAAAAGACAAATCCATTACAAATTCATATAGAATGTAATATAATTGCTAAGTTAGGGATTTTCTTTTTTAGTATTTAGTGCTACTATCAAAAAAGAGCCTTTTTGTCTTAATTTTACCTAAAATGTGGAATTTTGTTTTTTTCACAATGATGTAGGACATGATACCTACATATAGTTACTATTTCATAAGAGAGGGAAAGACATGGAAAGATTAAAAGAGATATGGTCTCGACCACTCACACAATGGTTTGCAAAGACGGTTTATTACCTTGCAATTTTATTTGCACTACTTTGGTTGTATGGATTCCATGATACAAACACAAGTACATTTATTTACAATGAATTTTAGGGTGGGAACGTTATGAAGTTATTAGAACAAATCGAAAAGTGGGCGACAGAAACGCCTGATCAAACCGCTTTCGTTTGGCGAGATGCGAAAATTACGTACAAACAATTAAAGGAAGATTCTGATGCATTGGCGCACTGGATTTCTTCTGAGTATCCAGATGATCGTTCACCAATTATGGTTTATGGCCATATGCAACCTGAAATGATCATCAACTTTTTAGGGTGTGTGAAAGCTGGACATGCTTACATTCCTGTAGATTTATCTATTCCAGCTGATCGTGTGCTACGTATTGCTGAAAGTTCTGGTGCGAAATTACTTCTATCTCCGGTAGAAGTTGCTGTAACTGACTTACCAGTTCGCATCGTATGTGAAGACAACTTAAAAGACATTTTCTTTACTCATAAAGGGCAAACGCCAAACCCTGAGCATGCGGTAAAAGATGATGAGAACTTCTACATTATTTACACATCAGGGAGCACAGGTAACCCGAAAGGTGTGCAGATTACTTATAATTGCCTTGTTAGCTTTACAAAATGGGCTGCCCAAGATTTCAACTTACAAACAGGACAAGTATTCTTAAACCAAGCACCGTTCTCATTCGATTTATCTGTAATGGACATTTACCCATCGTTAGTAACAGGTGGTACACTTTGGGCAATCGATAAAGATATGATTGCACGTCCAAAAGACTTGTTTGCTTCTTTAGAGCAATCGGATATTCAAGTATGGACTTCCACACCATCTTTCGCAGAAATGTGTTTAATGGAAGCTTCTTTCTCTGAAAGTATGCTACCAAACATGAAAACATTCTTATTCTGCGGTGAAGTATTACCAAATGAAGTAGCTAGAAAATTAATTGAGCGCTTCCCGAAAGCAGCAATTATGAATACGTACGGTCCTACAGAAGCTACTGTTGCTGTAACAGGCATTCACGTTACACAAGAAGTTGTTGATAAATATAAATCTCTTCCTGTTGGCTACTGTAAATCAGACTGTCGCCTTCTTATTATGAAAGAAGATGGCACGATTGCACCAGATGGTGAAAAAGGTGAAATCGTAATTGTCGGTCCAAGCGTAAGCGTTGGTTATTTAGGAAGCCCTGAATTAACAGAAAAAGTATTCACAATGATTGATGGTGAGCGCGCCTACAAAACAGGTGATGCTGGCTATGTAGAAAATGGTCTTCTATTCTATAATGGTCGTCTTGATTTCCAAATTAAGCTTCACGGTTATCGAATGGAATTAGAAGAAATCGAACATCACCTTCGCGCGTGTTCTTACGTAGAAGGAGCAGTTGTTGTTCCAATTAAAAAAGGTGAAAAATACGATTATTTATTAGCGGTTGTTGTTCCTGGAGAGCATTCATTTGAAAAAGAATTCAAATTGACATCTGCAATCAAAAAAGAACTCAATGAGCGATTACCAAACTACATGATTCCACGTAAATTCATGTATCAATCTTCTATTCCAATGACACCAAATGGAAAGGTAGATCGCAAAAAATTATTGAGTGAGGTTACAGCATGACCGCATATGGATCATTTTATTTTTTCGCTATAGTGGGCATTTTATTAATACCTACTATCATAGCTGGATTAAAAGGTAAAATGTTGCGTAAATATAATGCCGTTCTAACGTTAGTAATGCTTGCACTTATTTTCTCTGACAAACCGAAGCAAGCAATGATGTTAGCAGCATTTATCATTTGGCAATACATCCTTATTAAAGGCTATTTATTATTAAGAAAACAAAATAATAATACGTCCATGTTTTACATGGCTGTTATTTTATCGATTTTGCCACTAATTCTGGCAAAAATCGCACCATTTGTACATGAATTAAAATTCATTGTATTTGCTGGTATGTCTTATGTAACATTCAGAGCAGTACAAATGGTATTTGAGATTCGTGACGGTTTAATTAAAGAATTCTCATTCTTTAATTTCTGGGAATTTGTTCTGTTCTTCCCAGCTATCTCGACTGGACCTATTGATCGTTATCGTAGATTCCAAAAAGATATTCAAAAGCCACCAAGTGCTGAAGAATATCAAAAGTTACTCTATACAGGTATTAATCGTATTTTCCAAGGTTTCCTGTATAAGTTTATTATCGCTTATTTATTGCAGAAGCATTTTGTTGATGCAGTATTTGCGAATCAAGATACCATTTTCTCTAATGCGATTTATATGTATAGTTACAGTTTATACCTATTCTTCGACTTCGCAGGTTATAGTGCATTCGTAATTGGTGTCAGTTATATGATGGGTATTAAAACACCAGAAAACTTTAATAAACCATTTATTAGTCGTAACATTAAAGATTTCTGGAACCGTTGGCACATGACCTTATCATTCTGGTTCCGTGATTTTATTTATATGCGCTTTGTCTTTTTCGCAACAAAGAAAAAGCTACTTAAAAATCGCTACACGATTTCATATATCGGTGCATTTTTAAACTTTTTCATTATGGGCGTTTGGCATATTCTAGGTGAACATGTTTACCAGTACATTATTTACGGCCTTTACCATACTGTTTTGTTTATTTCGTTTGATATTTTCGAACGAAAAAACAAGAAACATAAATTTTGGCCAAACAATAAATTCATGCATGTTCTTGCAGTAGTGATTACGTTCCATTTCGTATGTTTCGGTTTCCTAATCTTCTCTGGTCACCTTAACAGATACTTTTAATGAATAGCTTCTTTTCTTACAGCTAAGAAGTTACACATAATATATTTCGGATATAAAGGAGATTTTAAAAATGGCAGAATTTAAAGATCAAGTATTAGATATTTTAGAAGAAGTTTGTGAAAATGATATTGTAAAAGAAAATCCAGATGTACAATTATTTGAAGAAGGTATCCTTGATTCTTTCGATACAGTATCTTTATTAGTAGAATTCCAAGAACGTCTAGATATCGAAGTATCTATTTCTGATTTTGATCGTGATGAGTGGGCAACACCAAACATGATTATTAAAAAGTTGGAAGAAATCCGATGAAAAAAGCAACTTTTGGACCGATGCTCTTAGCATTGGCCCTTTTTGCTGTATTCTTACTTATTCCAACACGCTTTCTACTTCCGCTTGTCAGTGATAAGAAAGTAGAAGAGGCGGCAACTTCTCTAAAATCAGAGAAAATACAAAGTATGATTTTACAGCAAAAAATGTTAGAAGATCCGAAATACCTTCCGATGTATGGTTCATCGGAATTTGCGAGAATGGATGCTTTTCATCCATCCAATTACTTTAAGGTAAAACCTGAAGGATTCACACCATTTCTTCTTGGTCGTGGCGGAACGCAAGACCTTATCCATGTGCTAAACTTTGCATCTACAATGGATCAATTAAAAGATAAAAAAATGGTCTTTGTTCTTTCACCACAATGGTTTGTACCACAAGGCATTGATGAAACACACTTTGCACCTAACTTTTCAAAACAACAAGGCTACCATTTCATTTTTAACAATGATTTAAAGCCTGAAATGAAAAAACAAATTGCAAAACGTTTATTGAACTTTGAAATTGTAAAAAAAGAGACGTTATTAAAAACATCTTTAGAAGGCATTGTCTATGATGATACTAAACATAAGATAAAAGCAATTGCAGCGAAACCATTTGCTTATCTTTACCGTAATATTTTAGATCGCAAAGACATATTTACAGTGATGTTCGATATTAAACCGCATAAAGAACAACTTGATCCAGCATTGAAACAAATGAACTGGAATGAAGCACGTAAACACGCGGATCAAACTGGTGAATTAGAATCAAAATCAAATCAGTATGGTATCGAAGATGATTACTTCAATAGCAAAATTAAAAAGAAATTGAAGCAACGCAAAGATTACTTAAAAAATGACGCTTATGATCACTCTCCAGAATATGAAGATTTACAAATTGCGCTCGATTTATTAAAACAATCTGGTGCAAAACCACTCTTCATTTCTGTTCCTGTAAAAGGTCCTTGGTATGATTATGCTGGATTCCCGAAAGAACGACGCGAATTATACTATAAGAAAGTTCATGAGCAAATTAAACAAGCTGGCTATCCAATTGCTGACTTTTCAAACCATGAGTATGACAAATACTTCTTAAAAGATCATATGCACTTAGGCTGGAAAGGCTGGGTATACATCGACGAAGCGATCCAGCAATTTTATAAAACAAACTAATAAAAAGACCGCTTGAATTATTCAAGTGGTCTTTTTGTATATATGCTTTGTAAATTTTCTACGGTTACCTTTACTTCTCCCAACACTCGTTCAACAATTTGCTGAGCTGATTCTTTTCTTGCTAATGAAGAAGCTTGTCCAGCCCAGAGTGACATATATTCCCCTTTGTTTTGTTTTGCAGCTTCTTGACGTATTTTAGCGGTTAATACATTTTGAACTGGATACATTGGGAGCATTTCTTCTTTTTCTTCATGTTGTTCTATAAATGTATTTCGAACCCCCCTTGCATATTTTCCAGAAAATGATCTCGTTACAGTTGTACTCGTATCTGTACTATGCAGTACCGCTTTTTTATGTACATTATGTGTAATACTTTCTTCACTTGTTAAAAATGCTGTTCCCATTTGAATGCCTTCTGCACCTAGTGCCATTGCTGCAACAAGACCTTGTCCATTCATAATGCCTCCTGCCGCTACAATTGGGATATTTGATACTGCGGCTACCATTTGTGGAATTAATGCAAATGTACCGATCATAGAATCTTTTTCTTTCCCAATAAAAGTCCCGCGGTGTCCTCCAGCCTCGCTACCTTGTCCAACAATTACATCTACCTCTAATTCAGCAAGCACCTTCGCTTCTGCCACATTTGTAGCTGTTCCAATTATCTTTATGCCCTCTTTCTTCAACGATACAATTTCCTCTTGTTCTAACGTGTGAAATGCAAAGCTTATAACCGGAACTTTTTCTTCCTTTAACACGTGCAATTGTTCTTTATAACTTTTCGGAAGTTGTAATGATTGATTATACTCATCTATACCTAATTCTTTTCGTATCGGCTCTAATAAATTTCTTGCTACTTGTACTTTTTCTTCCTCAATTTGTATTTCTTTCGTAAGTAACAAATTTACTGCAAACGGTCTATCTGTTAACTCTCTTATTTTATAAATAGATTGACGAATTTGTTCCGGACTCATATAACCAGCCCCGAGCGTCCCTAGGCCGCCGCTATTACACACAGCCGCAACAAGCTCTGGTGTCGTAATTGCACCTGCCATACCAGCCTGAATAATTGGATACTTTATTTGTAATACATCATTTACTCTGCTTGTAAACATCCTTCTCCCCCTCCCTATGCCCTCTTATATCTTCTCGACTCAACAAACTTTTCCCTTCTTTTAAAAGGATCGAACTGCTTATAAACGAATATATTGAAAACGAAGGAGGAGATTTAAATGATTCAGCCAAATGTCTTACAACAAGGTGATACGGTAATGATTATTGCTCCAGCAGGCCCTCCAGTAATAGAACACGTTCTTGCAGGAAAAAAAGTATTAGAAACAATGGGCCTATCCGTAATAATTGGTCAAAGTGTTTACGAGAAATACGGCTATCTAGCTGGAAATGATGCAATCCGCCTTCAGGATTTACATGAATCTTTTTCCAATCCTGAAGTGCAAGCCGTTTTTTGCGCAAGAGGTGGATACGGAAGTGGTCGTCTCCTTCCTCATATTCAATATGAACTCATTCGAAACAACCCGAAGATTTTTTGGGGATATAGTGATATTACTGCTTTACATATTGCCTTTTCACAATATGTAGGACTCATTACATTCCATGGACCTATGATTGAAGAATTAGGAAAAGGAGTGAATTCTCTTTCTTCATCTTCTTTCAATCAACTATTCTATCCGTATTCAACTATTTTACCAGCAGCAGAATGCATTACCACTACATCTACTTGTACAGTTTCCGCACCATTAGTTGGAGGTAATTTAACCGTTTTAGTAAGTACACTGGGTACCCCCTATGAAATCTATACAGCGAATAAAATTGTATTACTTGAAGATATTGAAGAAGAACCGTATCGTATTGATCGCATGTTCAATCAATTACATTTAGCAGGAAAATTGAATGAATGTGCAGGAGTTGTATTCACCAGCTGCCATGATTGTATAGCCTCAAAGCAGTCTCTATCATTACAAACCATATTGTATAACTATCTCGCTCCATACAATATTCCTGTGTTATTCGGCCTTCCTATCGGGCATATACAGCCAAATGTCGGAATACCACTCGGTGTTACTGCCACAATGGACACGGAAAGAAATACACTTTCTATCCCTTCAGGTGTGAAATTTTAATCATCCTCACTGATTAAGATTTCACTTTATATTAGGTTAGAAGGAAATACTCTATATAATTTTTCATTCACAGCAAAAAAAGGAAGAGCGTGTATCGCTTTTCCTTTTTACTATATATATCCATTTTGATTTTTCAACATATAAGTCGCTGTTATGAAGAAAAAGGTGACCCGCACTTACTTTCTCTCTTTGTTTTCACTTAGCATGGGGCAGGAAGAGGGTCTGACCGCTTTTATGCATGGTCGGATGCTCTCTTCCACCTACATATTAGGTTTTATGTCGATTTTTCAATTTGTATTTATATATATTTCCTTATACCGAGTTGACTATAAGGAGTGCTGACAACAATTTTTTTACTGATAATAATTAAATATACACCCAGATGCTATATCCGCAACCTCTTCTGGAATAAACGTTTTGCTAAGCTCTGTACCAACATTCAATACCGCCGTCGCTTCTTGATCTAGATTTTCAAATAATTCTTTCCCACGTATCGTAATAAGGGGCGTTTCTTCCGGTAACACATCTTTCACAAATTCCAATTGTGTAAAGAACGGTACGATCCATCTACCCTCTCCTTGGAAATAACGCAAACGAAGTGTTCCTTCTGATGCAGAATCATCCGCCTCTATAGATCCAGCAACATAAAAATGAGTTGTTAGCAACAATTCATAAAATTCCTTTTGTTTTTGTTTATCCTCTTCTGCTAAAACGAGTACTGTTTCTATTTTCTTTACTGGAATTTGCTCCATATGCTGCCACCCCTATTTTCAAAATAATTATACTTTAATTATACGAAATATTCTTATTTTTTTCTACATAATTATTCAAATATTTTATTGAAATAGTATCAATCATTCATCGTTACAACTGAACCAATCTTACCTTCTCTAATATTTCCGATGTTGTAACGATGGTAGCGAATTCCTCATGAAGATTTACGAGGGTCATATTATGAATTTCTTCTGCACAATATTGTAAACCATCCGGCCCTTTTCGATTAAATGTAGCTGTTGCATCACTTACTAAATACGTTGAAAAGCCTAAATTTCCAGCCATCCGTGTTGTTGTTTCCACACAGTGATTCGTCGTTAACCCAACAATAATAACCGAGTTACAGTTCTTCTCTTTTAATTGCTTTTCTAAATTTGTTCCCATGAATGCACTGTTCACACACTTTTGAATAGCTATCTCCCCTTGTAATGGCTGTACTTCCTCTTTAAACTGACTTGTTTCTGCATTTGGATGAAACATCGATTCTATATTTTCTTTGTTTACATGTTGTATATGAAAAAGCGGCAAATCTCTTCGTCTCCACTCTTCTAATAAACTTTTCATATTCTCTTCTGCAAAAGGATTATTTCGCTCGCCCCAATAAGGTAGATTAAACGCTTTTTGTACATCAATAATAACAAGTGCTGACTGTTTCAGCATTATTCCTTCTCCTCTCCTGGCTGTAATTGAAATAAAAATCCAAGTTGTTGTGAAGCAGTAATAAAGCAAATATATACACAGAGCTCTACAATCTCTGCCTCACTCCAATACTGTTTCAACACATCAAACATCTTATCATCTATCGCTGAACGATTATGTACAAATACATGTGCAAAGGTTACAGCAGTACTAATCTCTTCTACCTTTTGCACATCATCTGGCTTTCCTTTTGCCATGCAATACAAACACTCATTTCCAAAAGCAAGTGTTCTACGTACTTGTTCTTTTAATTCTGCAGAAAGTGCCCCTTTTTCATATAATGTATTTTCTAATACACTCCAAGTATGTAGTATATCTGGACAATGCCCTAATAATTTTTGAAACTTTGTTTCTCCTACATCTGATAATGAAATTCTCTCCATCATTTCTCCTCCTATTCCTTTCTGTTTTATTGTAAAATAAAGTATAGCCTTTTCACATTTCATATGAATCTTTATTTATATATTTTCTTTACAAAAATTATTATTTTACTGGAGGTATAGTTACATATGCAATTAGATCGTGTAGATCGTAAAATTTTAAATGAATTATATAATGATAGTCGCCTCTCTATGCGAGAATTATCAAAACGCGTAAACTTATCCGCGCCTTCTACTGCAGAACGTGTTCGTAAGTTAGAAAATGAAGGAGTCATTCAAAAATATACAATTGATATTGATTATAAAAAAGCCGGGCTCGTCTTAGATTGTATTTTAGAAATCACCTTAAAAAATGGTGATACAACGCGCATGCAACAATTTATTCAATCGTATCCATCGGCAAGCTTTTGCTATCGCGTAACTGGAAGTCTTTGTTATATCGTTAAAATTTCTGTTCCTTCATTAGTTGAACTTGAAGAGTTTATTAATGATGTTTCTTCATATGCAACAACTGTTTCTCATATCGTATTATCGGAAGTATCCCTTACTCCTGATATCGAACATATTTTTCCAGAAGAACAAAATTAATTTTTATTCAAAATATAATAAAAAACCCCTTACAAAAAGAATAAAAATGTTTTATTATGTATTAAAATACATAAAGTTCGAGAAAGGGGCATTACATTGAAAATTTGGTTTTACGAAAAAACGATACAAGAAGATGATTTACTTGGAATTTGGGATAATGTTCCCACCATCCCTCGAATTGGGGAAAAGGTGGAAATTTTAAAAATGGTTCGTACAGTCACAGATATTAAATATGTAAAAAACGGAAACAACTTCCACGTTGAAATTGTTATCCATTAAAATAGCAGCTCTCCTCATTTATATTGGAGAGCTGCTCTTTTTCATTTCCTATACTCTTATCAGTGTTCTGCCTTTGTTATAATAATTTTTTCATTCTCTACTACAACCGTTACATAATCATTCTCTTCTAATCTCAACTGATTCACAGCCTCATCTGGCAACTCTACAGCCATAAGTTGATCCGTTAAAATGACTTGACTATACATTTTATTTTGTTGTAATGGTACAACTGCCTTATCTTCATTGATAAAACGAAGAGGTGGTACCCCCACTTCTTTTACAGTTCGCCAATTTTTACGAATAAAAGGTGCCAACCATAATAAACTGATCAGAATTACAACGAGTCCAATCCATAAATTACTTTGTCCTTGTAATTCAGCAATCGAAATGACATCATCTGTTCCTTCACCACTCGTTAATTGGATGGTAGTTGCTATACAATTATTCAACGCATGAACAGCAATATTCGTCCATATATTTTTCGTTTTTATGTAAAGAAGACACATGACAACACCAAATACAAAAGCACCGACTACATCAAAATGTCCTAAACCAAAAATAAGAGAGGACACAATTACAGCACGTTTTATCCCCCACTTAAACGTCATACGCTGTAAAAAGAAACCTCGAAAGATAACTTCCTCCATAATAGGTGCAAAAATACATGCTGAAATAAAGCTAAAGATTTTTGTATATGTGCTACTCATATCAATTACACTATCATCACTTAATACACCCATTAAGAAATCTGGAACAAGATGTGCTAATATGTAAAATTGAATAAAAGATACACCGAATGCAAAAATCATTCCCATTGCGGTTGCAACTATGATTATCTTCCAGTTTAACCGTGATGGTTTATCAAAGAAGCTAGTAAATATAACATTATTTTTTCGTGTTTTTAAATATAACCATAGTAGTGGAAATACAAAAAACACCGAAATTTGCACTGCAACATCCATGACATTTTCTGAAGCGCCCACAAAGGATAGCGGTAGCACCATTACTACTATACCCAAAATCATCCATGCAAAAAAATTCCGAAGTCGTATACGTGAAAATGCGTATTGAATAAAAAACACCCCCAAGATGATATATTTATATTTTAATATGAATATCATTAAAATTCTTCCTATTTTTCTCAGTTCGCCTTTAAATACTATACCTATTAAAATATATAATATGGAATCTATTTTGTAATTTCCTCTTTGCAAGATTTTCTGTTATAATGTTAAACGTCGCTTTTTATACCTGTTTTTTCAAAACACATTATCATGATAGGAATAAGGAGGATTACGCACATGGATTTTTTTGAAAATGTCATTACTCCGATTCATAAGTTTATTACAACAACAAACGAATATTTATGGGGTTATATTTTAATTACATTGTTAATCACTGTAGGTTGTTATTTTACAATAAGAGCTGGATTTGTTCAATTCCGTCACATTCGTGAAATGGTCCGTTTGCTAGGCGATGGCGCAAGCCCCTCTACACGTAAAGCACAAAAAGAAAAGCATGGTGTTTCTTCATTCCAAGCGTTTTGCATGAGTACAGCATCACGTGTTGGAACAGGTAACTTAGCTGGTGTAGCAATTGCTATTTCTACGGGTGGACCAGGTGCTGTCTTTTGGATGTGGCTTATCGCTATGATTGGCGGCGCATCTGCTTTCGTTGAAAGTACACTTGCACAAATTTATAAAATTAAAGACGGTAAAACATTCCGTGGTGGACCAGCATACTACATGGAAAAAGGTTTAAACAAACGCTGGATGGGTATGATTTTCTCCGTTTTAATCACAGTTAGTTTCGGTTTAGTCTTTAACGCTGTACAAGCAAATACCGTAACATCTGCATTCGATGGTGCTTTTCATATCGATCCAAAAATAGTTGGAGTTTCATTAGCTGCTCTATTATCTGTTATTATTTTTGGTGGCGTAAAACGAATCGCACGTGTTGTAGAAATGATTGTACCAGTTATGGCAATCATTTATGTTGCAGTTGCACTATTTGTTGTCGTGACAAATATTACATTGATTCCAGAAATGATAAAAGAAATTTTAGCACACGCATTTGGCATAAAAGAAATCGCGGGCGGTAGCTTTGGTGCAGCTGTTTTACTTGGTGTCAAACGTGGTTTATTCTCCAATGAAGCTGGTATGGGTAGTGCACCAAACGCAGCTGCGACTGCTAATGTAACACACCCTGTTAAACAAGGTTTTATTCAAACACTTGGTGTCTTTACAGATACATTATTAATATGCAGTTGTACTGCTTTTATTATCCTTTTATCAGACGTTCATACTGGAACAGATTTAAACGGTATTCAGTTAACACAAGAAGCGTTAAAAGCACATATTGGTCCTTGGGCTCCAATCTTTGTCGCTGTAGCAATCTTCTTGTTTGCTTTCAGTTCTCTAATCGGAAATTACTATTATGGTGAGACAAATATCGAGTTCTTAAAAGGAAGCAAAACAACACTTATGATTTACCGCATCGCTGTAATTGGTATGGTATTCCTAGGTTCTGTTGCAACCATTCAAGTTGTTTGGGATTTAGCCGACCTATTTATGGGCGTTATGGCAATCTTCAACTTAGTTACAATCATATTCTTAAGCAAATACGCATTTGCAGCATTAAAAGATTATATGAAGCAAAAAGAGGCTGGAAAAGATCCTGTCTTCTACGCCGACAGCATTCCTGGTTTAGAAAATACAGAATGCTGGGATCGTGAAAAAACAGAAGAAAAAGTTGGTTAAGAAAAATCCCCGCGAGCGGGGATTTTTCTATTATAGTACATCACGCTTTTGGAATAATGTACTTGATGCAACGAGTAATACTACAAAATAAGCAAGTACTAGCAGTAAAGATGTTGTGAAATTAAATTCTGTAAATGGTGGTTCAGCGCCGCCACTAATTAATTTGTTGCTGTCGTACATACTTAAGTTCAAATGGAAAAACACAACAAATTTCACAGTACCTTTTCCAAACATCATAAGTGCCATCTTAATTGGCCCTTGTAGGAAAAATAGGAACAATGTAATAATTAATGGCAACACAGATTTTCTAAATACATTTGCCAAGAAAAAGGCAAGTGTTGCAAAGAAGAACGGTGCAAGAAGTTGATATGAGATTGATTTAAGCAATATGCTTAACGTTAAATCTGTTTTCCCTCCGTCCATTGCAATTGCACCGATAATCATTGCAATTAACATACCAGCAAAGACAACAAATAACATTGTTAGTAATACAGAAATGTATTTAGAAAATAAAATCATAATTCTTTTTCTCGGACGAATTAATAATTGCTTAATCGTTCCTTTTTGAAACTCCTCTGTAATCGTACGAGAAGCAATCGTAATACCGAAAATTGTTGCAAATAAAATAACTAAACTAATATCTGACTTCGTAAAATCTAAATATGTTCCATTAAAATCTTTAGCTTCACCCCATTTTAATATTGCGAGGACACCTAAAATTTCTAATGCAGCAATTACACCTATTAAAATATACATACCTTTTTTTGCATGTAATTTTAGCAATTCATTTTGAATTAATTTAAACATTACGCTCTCACTCCCCCTGTAATCGCTAAGAACTCATCTTCTAACGTTTTATTTTGTACTGTAACGCCATATACAAGTACATCAGCATGCACAAGTTGTTTTACAATTTGCGGAATCTTTTCTTTCGCTACAGATGTCTCAACTACGCTCCCTTGTGCCTTACCTTTAATAATTTCATTCGCTTTCTGAATTTGATCTACCTCAAATGCCACTACAACCGTTTCACCATGCTTTGCTTGCTCATGTAAGTTATACTCTTGCACAAACTGTCCTTGCTTAATAATAACAACACGATCGCACATCAATTCAATTTCACTCAATAAATGACTCGATACGATGACAGCGATATTTTCCTCTTTCGCTAATCGTTGTAAATAATCACGAATTTGACGAATACCAGCCGGATCTAATCCGTTCGTCGGTTCATCTAAAATTAAAATTTTCGGGTTATGCAAAAGCGCTTGCGCAATCCCCAGACGTTGTTTCATTCCAAGTGAATATGTTTTCACTTTCTTATGGATAGCGTGTTCTAATTCTACAAGTTTTACAATTTCAGTAATTCGTTCTTTACTAATCGGCTTAACTGCCATATTTGCAAAATGCTTTAAATTTTGCATTCCTGTCATATAGTCATAGAGTTCCGGATTCTCGACAATCGCCCCAATTTGTTCTAACGCCTTCTCACGTTCTGTCTGAATGCTATGACCACAAATTGTAATATCGCCTTTTGTCATTGAAATCAGACCAGTCATCATCCGAATTGTCGTCGTTTTCCCACTTCCATTCGGTCCAAGAAATCCATATACTTCCCCTTCACGAACCTCAAATGAAAGACCACGAATAATTTCAT
This sequence comes from Bacillus sp. 95MFCvi2.1, assembly GCF_000374965.1. Lineage (NCBI taxonomy): Bacteria > Bacillati > Bacillota > Bacilli > Caryophanales > Bacillaceae > Bacillus > Bacillus sp. 95MFCvi2.1. Next base: position 180,317 of record NZ_KB895692.1, read on the forward strand.
TTTTCCCTATTTTTTTATGGACGTTTTCTAATTTCACTACTACGTTTCCCAATGATTGTTCCTCCTTTAGACTTCTAGTTTTTTGTCGATGATATGACTTGTTATTACCATCAATAAAAAAGTTAATAATAAACTAAAAATTAAATAAGAAATATTTGAAGCATCATTAAAATAAAAAGATGTTTCAAAAAAACCATTTTTATCTATAACTCCAACATTTTTTATCGAAAATACATATATATTTATTTTGTCTAGCATATTAGTTATAACAAACTGGATTCCACCGAAAACAACAAAGAAAATTATAAATAACATTTTATTTAATGAGGATTTCACATTAAATAGTTTTACAACTATGATTATGAAATACAGAGAAACTAATGTACTCACTAAATCTATAATCCATAAGAAGATAGAGAACAAATGGTGTAAAAGCCCATAATTGTATAACCTATTAATGGCTTGTTGTACCCCTCCATTTGCTTTATTCTCATATATATTGATAGAAAGAAGATGTAAAAAAGCAATTCCTATTAACGACAATAAAGTAAACATTATTATAAAAAATAATAAATTCGCATATATATATTTCTTTGATGGGATGGCAACATATTGAATCATAGACCCTCTTACTATTTTTCTGAAAGAAGAGATCGCCAATAAGAAGATAGAAAATGCAGTCATACAAAATAAGAATATAAATATGATTAATGCTATATCTTGTCTATTTGAAACCCTTATCCCTGAGGACCCCTTCATATTAAATAATAAAATTAATGAAATAGTAATAAATCCAAAATAAATTATCCATACCTTCTTTTTATTACAATTATATAAATATCGAAGAAGTGAACTCATTTCCTGAACACCTCCTTAAACAACTCATTTACAGCTTTTCCCCTCTGAAAACGAAGCTCTTCTACATTCTCATGCAGTACAATCTCACCATCCTTCAAAAAGATAACCTCATCAAAAATGTTTTCAATTTCGCCAATTAAATGGGTCGAAATGATGATAGTACAATCTTCACGATAGAATTGTAATATAAGTTCTAGCACATGCTCCCGTGAAACAGGGTCGATTCCGCCAAGTGGTTCATCTAATATATAAAGTTTTGCTTTTCTCGAAAATGTTAAAATCAGCTGTAGCTTTTCAACCATTCCTTTTGACAGTACTGTAATTTTTTCTTCTAGCGGTATTTTAAATTCAGCTATCGTATCAACCGCCTTTTGAATATCAAAATCTTGATAAAAGTCTCTATAGAAAAATAAAGCCTCTTTTACAGTCATCCATTCATCAAATACTGGTCTATCAGGCATAAATGAAACAATCTTTTTTGTTTCTAAACCTACTTTCTCACCTGCTATTGTGATATTTCCTTCCGAAGGGTGCTGCAAACCTGAGATCATTTTCAATAATGTTGTTTTTCCACTACCGTTATCTCCAACAAGACCAACGATTTTTCCTTCTGTAATCTCTATGTTTAGCTCACGAATCACTGCTTTTAAACCATATCGCTTCCATAAGTTCTCTATTTTTAATAGCTCTGTCATCAGTTCCCCTCCCTTTTCTCATCTAATGAAGAACGAAGAATCGAGAGAATTTCCTCTTCTGAAAATCCTAAATTATCCATGCCATTTATAAATGAATGAAGCAGTTCTTTTGCCATATCTTTGCGCAGCTCCATAATTTTCTCCCCTTCACTCGTTACATATCTCCCCATCCCTCTGCGTGTTACAACGATACCTTCTCTCTCTAGTTCTTGAAATGTACGCTGAATTGTATTTGGATTGACTTGTAACTCACTCGCTAATTCACGTACAGAGGGAATTTTGTCACCAGGTAATAAATGACCTGTTACAATTTCCTTTTTTATGTATTCCATCATCTGAATATAAATCGGTATGTTAGGAGAAAACTCAATTTTCATTTCTCCCCTCCTTTTGTCTTAGTGTACTAGTTAAATAGTACACTAAGACAAAAGGGATGTAAATACTTGTAAGTTAAAAATATAACAAAAAAAGGTAGTGCAACCTTCGTTGCACTACCTTCCTATTTTATTTCGTTACCATTTCTGCTTCACTTTCTTCAAAAGGCCACTTCGGTAACATATTACGGAGTTCCTTATCAGAGCGATAACCCAGTGCGTATTCTGCCTGCATAATAGTATGAATCTCACGTGTTCCTTCGTAAATAACTGGAGCTTTTGCATTTCGCAAATATCGTTCTACTGGAAATTCATTTGAATATCCATATGCCCCGTGCACCTGCACTGCATCATTTGCCGCTTCAAATGCAGCGTCACAAGCGATCCATTTTGCTAAAGAAGTTTCACGTGTATTACGTTTCCCTTCATTTTTTAACCACCCAGCTTTATAAACCAATAAACGTGATATTTCAAGGTTTGCAGACATTTTCGCAATCATTTGCTGCACAAGCTGATGTTTCCCAATTTCTTTCCCAAATGTTTTTCTCTCTTCACAATACTTTACACTTGCCTCCAAACTTGCTTGAATCAGTCCGCACGCACCTGCTGCTACTGTGAAACGTCCATTATCTAATGAAGCCATTGCAATTTTAAACCCTTCACCTTCTTCTCCAAGAAGGTTTTCCGCTGGTACTTTTACTTCATCTAAAAATACTTCACCTGTGTTGCCAGCTCGAATGCCAAGCTTTCCTTTTATCGTTTTTGTCGATACTCCAGGAAATGTTCGTTCTACGATAAAACAAGAAATACCTCGGTGCTTTAATTCTGGATTTGTTTTCGCAAATATTAAGAAGTGATCTGCAACATCACATAGCGAAATCCATGTTTTAGATCCATTTAATACATAGTGATCACCTTGTTTCACTGCTGTTGTTTGCATCGCAACGACATCTGACCCTGCATTTGGTTCTGTTAAACCGAAAGCCCCAATTTTTTCACCTTTCGCTTGTGAAACAAGGTACTTTTGTTTTTGTTCTTCTGTTCCCCATTGCAGAAGTGTCATACTATTTAGACCTGTATGTACAGATACAGCTGTACGGAAAGCTGTGTCACCGCGTTCTAATTCTTCACAAACAATAGCCAGCGTATTATAATCCATACCCACGCCGCCATATTGTTCTGGGATACAAACGCCCATAAATTGCAGTTCTGCTAAACGCTTCAAGATTTTTTGTTCAAAATGTCCTTTTTCATCCCATTCTTTAATATATGGAATAATTTCATTATCTACAAAGGACCTCACTACTTTTCTAACACTTTGTTGTTCTTCTGTTAACGAAAAATTCATTTGTACTGCCTCCTTATATCCATTGATTTTTTGTCATTCTCGTAATGATTTCCTGAGAATACCCTAATTTTCGCAAAATCTTTTCTGTATGTTCCCCGTGGAGTGGTGGATATTTTTGCATCTGTACTGGCGTCCTTGAAAGCTTTAATGGTGAACCTACAAGTTTAAGATTTTCAATTGTTGGATGTTTCATATGAACCGTCATATCTCTCGCCACGGCTTGCTCTGTTTCTAGCGCTTCTTTCACATTAAGAATTGGTCCATTTGGAATTCCTGCTTCATCCAAAAGTTGTTTCCATTCCTCTTTCTTTTTCTTCTTCATTTCAATAGCAATCATATTGACGAGCTCATCTTTATGCTGAAGGCGACTTGCATTTGTTTTATAACGTTCTAAGCTGGATAAATCTTGTCTACCTAGCAACAAACAAAACTTATGAAACTGCTCATCGTTTCCGACCGCAACAACAAGATCACCATCTTCCGCTTCAAATACTTGATACGGAACAATATTCGGATGCTGATTGCCAAGTCTCTCTGGTAATTCACCTGTACATAAATAATTGCTCGCTACATTTACTAATGCTGCTAATTGGGAATCAAATAAAGAAATATCAATTTCTTGCCCTTCTCCCGTTCTATTTCGGTGCTGCAGAGCCGCTAAAATCCCGATACACGTAAAAAGACCTGTGAGAACATCTGAAATTGCAACCCCTACTTTTGCAGGCTCTTCATCCTTTCCTCCTGTTATACTCATAAGCCCACTCATTGCTTGAATCATATAATCATAGCCAGGAAGATGTGAAGCAGGACCCTTTTGACCAAACCCACTAATAGAAGCTAGAATAATGTCTCCCTTCACTTCTTGTAACACATCATAACCAAGTCCCATTCTTTCAAGTGTCCCAGGCTTGAAATTTTGCACAACGATATCAGCATGAGAAACAAGCTTTTTCAAAATATCCTTTCCCATTTCTGATTTTAAATTTAATGTAAGCGACTCTTTATTGCGATTCGCACAAAGAAAATAAGCACTTTCTCCTTCTACAAAAGGCGGTCCCCATCCTCTTGTATCATCACCATTTCCTATATTCTCAACTTTAATTACCTCAGCTCCTAAATCACCGAGAATCATTGTACAAAAAGGACCGGCAAGAACCCGAGATAAATCAATAATTGTAATCCCTTGTAGTGCTCCCTCCAACTCCTTCTCCTCCTATAGTAAAAACCAGCAAAACCAATGAGAAAAAAAGGAGACATGTTGGTTTTACTGGTTTGTATTTACAAGCTATTGTGTAAAAAATTATTGTACTTTTACTTGTGCCAACACTGATTTAAATGCATTGATTACTGTATCTACTTCTTCATAACTAATTGTAAGCGATGGCTCAATACGAATTGTTTTCGAATTAATTAACGTTCCTGCAACAAGAATTCCTTGATCAAACATCGCCTTCGATACTTCATAACCAATTTCATCCTTATGGAATTCAATCCCAATCATTAAACCTTGGCCACGGATTTCAAATACTTTGTCTTCATGTCCTTCCGCTGCCTTTTTCAACCCTTTTAAGAAATACTCCCCAACTTCCGCAGCTCGTTCTGGTAATTTATCTTCCAATAATACATGGATTGTTGCAATTGCAGCAGCACATGCAAGTGGATTTCCACCAAACGTTGTTGTATGCATGAATGGATTTTCAAACCAGCTTTTGAATACTTTTTCTTTAGCAACAATTGCACCCGCTGGCATTACGCCCCCGCCAAATGCCTTTGCAAGACAAATAATATCCGGTACAACATCATATAATTCTGCAGCAAACATTTTCCCAGTGCGTCCCATTCCTGTTTGTACTTCATCAAAAATAAGTAGTGATCCGAATTCATCACAAAGCTCTCTCACTTGTTTCAAATAATTTTCTGGAGGTAAAATAATACCGCCCTCTCCTTGGATTGGTTCTAAAATAACAGCTGCAACATCTTCTCCAACTAAAGCGCATGTTTCAAATGTTTTTCTCATCATATCAATATCACCAAATGGGACGTGACGGAAGCCTGGAATTAATGGTAAGAATGGTTTACGGAACATTCCTTTTGCTGTTCCAGATAAAGAACCAAGACTCTTACCGTGGAAAGCACGTGTTGTGGAAATAAAAGTTGTTCGTTCACTGTACATTTTTGCTAGTTTTAATGCTGCCTCCACACTTTCCGTCCCACTATTTGTAAAGAAAGCATATTTCAAATCACCAGGTGTAATATCCGCTAAAATTTTTGCAAGAATCGCACGAAGTGGATCTAGTAAATCCTGACTATGCAGTGCTTGACGCTTTAATTGATCCGTTACAGCTTTTACAACTTTCGGATTACGGTGTCCAACATTATAAATCCCGAATCCACCTAAACAATCAATATATTTTTTTCCATTGATATCCATGAAGCAAGATCCTTCATCAGACCATTCTACTGCTGCAAATTGCCCATCTTTTGTTACTGTTTTTCTATATGCGAGGAAGCCAGGATTTACGTGTTCTCTAAATCCATCTACTGTTTCTTTTTGGATCCAGTTCGCCTCTTCTGCAGAAACTTTCTCTTTTTCAATTAGTTGCAGTACTTTTGTAATATAATCATTTACACTCGTATTCTTCACATCTTGTTCATTAGATTTACTTTTCACATTCGTTTCCATCTATTTCACCTCTACAGTCTTTTTATTTGCAAACCAACCAATTGGTTCTACTTCTAGATTTATATTAATCTGCTTAATTTCTTGGAATTCCTCTAAACCAAACGTTCCTAAGCTACGACCGATACCACTTTGTTTATATCCGCCCCAAGGCGCCTCGTTGTATGTTGGGTGGTAACTATTAATCCACGTAATTCCTGCACGAAGCTTGCGGATTACACGCATCGCTTTAGCACCATCAACTGTAAATACACCTCCAGCTAAGCCGTAATCTGTACCGTTTGCTAGTTCAATTGCTTCCTGTTCATCTTTAAATTTTTGGATTACTACAACAGGACCAAAAATTTCTTCCTGCACAATACGCATATCAGGTTTTACATTGACAAAGACCGTTGGTTCAATAAAGAAGCCATCACCTTTCCCATCCGCCAGTATACGCTTTCCTCCGCAAACAATTTCTGCTCCTTCATCTTTTCCAATCTCTATATAGCGTAATACTTTTTCCATATGCTCCTGACTTACAAGTGGCCCCATCTCTGATTCTGGGTTATCACCAGGTCCAACATTAATTTGCTTTGCTCGTTCTACGAAACGATTAACAAATCTATCGTAAACGCTTTCTTCTACAAGAATTCTTGATCCTGCTGAACATACTTGTCCAGCACCTGCATAAATACCAAACAGAGCATAATCAACAGCTGTTTCAAAATCTGCATCTGCAAAAATAATATTTGGAGATTTCCCGCCTAGTTCTAGCGAAATCTTTTTCATATTATCTGCCGCTGTTCTCATAATGTGCTTTCCTGTTTTTGTTCCGCCCGTAAAGGAGATCATATCAACTTTATTACTTGCTGCAATCTCATTTCCTACTATTGGCCCGGCGCCCATTACCATATTGGCAACACCTTTTGGCAATTCTACTTTTTCCATTATTTCGAATAATTTCATTGCAGTGATTGGTGTAACCTCAGAAGGCTTAAATACAATTGTGTTTCCAGCTGCTAAAGCAGGTGCAATTTTCCAAACACTCATTAGTAACGGATAATTCCAAGGAACTATTAAACCACAAACACCAACTGGCTCTCTCACTACCATAGCTTGCATCGGATCAGCTACATGATACGTTTGTCCGTCTGGCTTTGTAATCAACCCAGCATAATAGCGGAAACAAGCTGCCGCATCTCCAATATCTCCTTCTGCCTCTCGATATGTTTTTCCATTATCCATTGTTTCAAGACGCGCAAGTTCTTTCAAATTTTTATCAATTTCATCTGCTATTTTAAATAAATAAGATGCTCTTTCCGCAGCAGAAGTTTCTGACCAAATTCCGCTATCAAAAGTAGCTCTTGCCACTTCAATCGCGTATTTCGCATCCTCGATCGTTCCTTCAGGTGCATATGCGATAACCTTGCCATTCGCAGGGTTAATAATCGGTCTTTTCTCTTGATTACTAGAATCTCTCCATTCACCGTTTAGATACATTTTTAAATCTAGCACTGTATATAGCCCCCTTTGTCAATCATTCATATATTATATAAGCAATAATTGTGCCAACACTTGAAATACGAAGCAATCATACAAAAACTGACGATTTCCTTAAATAACCTATACAAAGTTATGCATTTTTGCATAGATTATTACATTTTGCATAATTACAACAAAGAGAAGGGGCAGTCTATGTAGACTCCCCCCTTTCTCCTTTAAAAATACGAAATTGTATCAATTGCTATTTCCTTTTCATTCATGATTTTTTGATATTTACGACTAACAGAAGACTGGCTTATCCCAAGAGCCTTTGCTGCCTTTGTTGTCGTTTTATACTGCTTCATTGCAAGTAAAATTAATTGTTCTTCTACAGAATGCAATGCTTCTTGTAGTGGCAAAACTCTTGTAATCACTGGCTTTGATTTTTTAAAATCATATCCAGGATTAAGGAATTTACTAACAAATTCAGCATCAATGACTGAATCATCTGCCGATACTACTAAACGTTCAATCATATTCTGTAATTCTCTTACATTTCCTGGCCATGAATAAAACTCTAGTAAATTTAGTGCATCAGGAGTTAAATGATAGTTTTTATTATATTTTTCATTTAACTCTTGTAAAAAATGAAACGCGAGTAGTGGAACATCTTCCATTCGTTCTCTAAGCGGTGGAACTTGCAGTGGGATGACATTTAAGCGATAAAATAGATCTTCCCGGAACGTGCCCGCTTCCACCATTTTTTCAAGACGTTTATTCGTCGCGGCAATAATTTGAACATTGATTTTCGTAGGTATTGTGCTTCCAATTGGAATTACCTCTTGTTCTTGCAATACTCTGAGTAATTTTACTTGCAGATGTAAAGGCATTTCTCCAATCTCATCCAAAAATAAAATTCCTTGATCCGCCCGCTTAAAATACCCTTCTTTTCCATTTTTATCAGCACCAGTAAAAGCACCTTTCGTATAGCCGAACAGTTCACTTTCTAACAATGTCTCTGGAATCGCACCGCAATTTAATTTTAAAAATGGCTTTGAAGATCTGTTTCCAAGTTGATGAATCGCTTGTGCAATCACTTCTTTCCCAACACCTGATTCTCCAGAAATAAGAACATTTGAAGAAAAATCAGCTATTTTTTTTGCTTGAGTAATAATTTGCTCCATTTTCGGACTACAATAAATAAGTTTCTTAAGAAAGCGATCTTTATTTTTAAAACTGTCCAACTCTTTCTTATATTGTTCGGATATCTTTTTTATCTCATGTAATTCCGTCTTTAATCGCGTTGCTTCTGTAATATCTCTTGAGGCAATAATAATACGATGAAGCTCTCCATTTTCATTAAACACAGGATTTCCAACGGCTAATATCTTTCTACCTTTTTTTGTCTCTTGTACAATCGATACCTTTTTTTGTTGTTCCAACACTAATCGTGTAACTGATGGACTAAATAACCCTTTTTTCTCTAAGTCTAACAAATTTTTTCCTAAAAGATCCTTCAAATCTCTTCCCCAAAAATCATTGATAACGGTTTCACTATAACGGATTAATTCCCCTTTATGATTAACTACTAATATTTCATCATAAATGCTAGATAAAATTGCATGTAAGTCTTTATTTAAATCCTTTATATATTCAATTTCCATAGCCATATCCTCAACCATCGGTAAATCTTGCACAATAATGACCATTCCTTCGATTCTTTGATCGAAGCTTGGTATAGGACTGTAGTCAACTAATACTCCCATCTCATTTGTTATTTGTAATTGATTTAAAATCGTTTTTCCTGTTGCAAATACATTGTTAATATGTTCCCCATTAAAAATCTGTTCTGCTGGTGCATTCATTACTTTTTCAGGAGTAGATTTAATCATCTTCAAACCAGATTCATTACAATTTACAATTTTCTTTTCACGGTCTACTACAAAAATCCCCATTGGAATAGAAGTTAAAATAATTTTCAGTAGATCCACACTTTTATTTTCTTGTTTAAATAGTTCTGCAAAAACATCTTCTCTTCTTATGTATCCCATTAACTCTCCTCTTTCATTTTTCACTATGGCAATAGGTGCCCCAATAATTTGAAAGAGAGCTGTTAAGGAAATATTTTTGCTAAGATGACATATTGTATCTAATGAAACAGCATTTGAAAGTAACATTTTAGTCGTTAAGCGCTCACTTCTTGATAGCAGCTCCTTAACATGGACGTATGCAGATAATTGATCTTCTCTTTTTAAAAACAGAAAAGATTCTTTCATATTTTCAGTGTCTATATTCCATTCCTGTTCAGATTGATCGATCGATATGGAAACAATAGGTCTAATTTTATCATGAGCAATGGAAAACATTTTGTTACTCCTCCTTTAAACTGCTTAACTTGTATTGTATCATTAAAATCGGATTTTTTTAATTAATCTGATAATATATACTTTTTACTTACTTTAATAAAAAAAGAAGATGGATAGTTCCATCTTCCTCCCTAAAATTAATCACTACCACTAATTAAAATATCTTCTTGAATATACGCTAATACCATCCCTGGGATTACTTTATCTCCTGCCTCTACTTCTAAAGATTGTACTTCTCCGCTACATCCCATTTTAATTACTTCCAACTTGCCATTCATATTTTTAATCGCAAACAGTGGTTCCCATTCATAAATTCGAGAGTCCTTATCAATAGCAACTTTTTCAACTGTTCCATAGCATGGACTCGTAACTATTTCATAATACAAAATAAATCATTCCCTTCCTTTATTCTATTAATATTGCTCTGCCAACATTTGTGACTGGAGAATCATATGAAAAAAGCTTTGAAAATCTTCTACATCTTCTATTTCAATTCCTAGCTTAGGTGCCCAGTATTGCTCTTCTTCGATATCTTCCTGACTTAATAAAATCATTCTTCCATTTTGAATAGATGTGACCATTGCTTTTCCAAAAAATTGCTGTGAATACGTGACTGCTATATCATAGCGATGATGATTCGACATAATACAGTAATAACCTATTGGTTGCTTTTCAATTTGTTCTAATAAAATGTCCAGTTTCATTTGATTCCTCCCTTTAGCTTAAAAATGCAACCATCCTCTTAGACGCGACGCTTCTACAATTTTACGAACCCCTTCTATATAAGCAGCAATTTTCATATTTACCCCAAACCGTTTTGAAGTGTTAAATACATCAGAAAAGCTAGATGTAATTTTTTCTTTTAAACATTGATCTACATATTGCTCTGTCCAATAATATCCTTGGTTATTTTGGCACCACTCAAAATAAGAAACAATAACACCTCCAGAGTTCGCTAAAATATCCGGAACAACTAAAACATCTTTCTCTTCTAATATTGTTATCGCCTCTTTCGTTGTCGGACCATTTGCAGCCTCAATGATAATCTTACACCCAAGTCTTTCTGCATTATGTTTCGTAATTACTCCTCCAATTGCTGCTGGAATGAGTACATCACATTCTTTTTCTAGCAACTCTTGGTTAGAGATTGTTTTACTAAAGAGGTTCGATACAACACCAAAAGAATCTCGATTCTCTAATAAATAAGGAACATCTAGACCGTCTGAGTTATAAATGCCACCTAAAGCATCAGATACTCCTACTACTTTCACACCAATATCATATAAATATTTTGCCAAATGACTTCCAACGTTTCCAAACCCTTGAATGATTACCCGCATATTTTGAATTGGAATATGTTTTAATTCACTTACTAATTGGAGCGTGTATAATACCCCTTTAGAAGTAGCTGTTTCTCGTCCTTGTGATCCTCCTAGCATTAACGGCTTTCCAGTAATAAAACCAGGAGAATCAAATTCCCTAATATGATCATACTCATCCAGCATCCAAGCCATAATCTGAGCATTTGTATACATATCAGGAGCTGGAATATCTTTAGTAGGTCCAACAATTTGGCTCACTGCTCTTACATAGCCACGGCTAAGTAACTCTAATTCTCTAAAGCTCATCTTCTGCGGATCACAAATAATTCCGCCCTTTGCTCCTCCATATGGAAGTCCTGTAACTCCGCATTTTAAGCTCATCCATCCGGCTAACGCTTTTACTTCCTCTGCTGTAACATCTGGATGAAACCTGATACCACCTTTTGTTGGCCCTGCTGCATCATTATGCTGAGCACGATATCCTTGAAATACCTTTGTTGTTCCATCATCCATTCGAACAGGAATACTTACTTCTAAAAAACGCATCGGCTTCTTAAGAAACTCGAATACTTCCTCTGGATAATGCAAAACATGGAGTGCTTCTTTTAATATGGCTTGAAATTCCTCTAAAGCATTTTCCGACTCAACTTTTTCTTGAATAGATTGTATTACATCCTCTTTTTCTGATTGAATTGCCACGATAACACCTCATTTATTTATTTATTTTTACTAGTTTTATAAAGCAATAATCGTGCCAACTGGAAATATAATGTTTATATTATCGTTTCAACCTCAACTCTTTCTCTTATTTACAAAATGTCTCACGTTCTTTATGAATAGTTGAATGATTTATGCATTATTGCATAATTGTAGCCTCTACAAAATAAAAAACACCGGATAAATCCCGATGTTTTTTATTATTTTACATTTCCTGCACTTCTTCAAAGTGCATTTGCGGAGGTGCTGAACGAAACATGTTCGTAATATATAAAAGATAACCGATTCCAATGGCAGCCCAGCTAAGTCCAAGAATAAGCGAATGAATATTGAGGTTAAACCATAACACAGCCACTGTACCTGCACCTAAAATAGGCATAACTAAGAAATTTAAAAAATCTTTTGTTGTTTTATATCTTTTTTTCTTTATAACATAGTAGGCAATTACAGATAAATTAACAAATGTAAATGCAATAAGCGCTCCGAAGTTAATAAGAGATGCTGCTGTTTCTAAATCAATAAACATAGCAGAGAGCGCAATAATTCCCACAAAAATAATGTTATATACTGGAGTTCGCAAGCGAGGATGAATGTATCCAAATATCTTCTGCGGAATTACATTATCTCGCCCCATTACGTATAATAATCGCGATACACTTGTATGAGAAGCTAAGCCTGATGCTATTGTTCCCATAAATGTTCCTACTAAAAAGAAAGTTTGAAATAATTTTCCTCCGACGTATAATGCAATTTCTGGAGCTGCTGATTCTTGATCTTTAAATACGGATGCATCTGGAAAAAAGGATTGTGTAAAGTACGTAGTGACAATGAATAAAATTCCGCCAATTAAAGCAGTAAGAAAAATAGCTCGAGGAATCGTCTTCTTTGCGTTTGGTGTTTCTTCTGAAAATGTAGTTACTGCATCAAAACCTAAAAATGAAAAACAAAGAATTGTTGCCCCTGCAACTAACGGTGATATTTGTATATCTGATTGAAAAAACGGCTGAATGGAAAAGACTTCTCCAGTTCCTTCTCCTGCTATCAATCCTTTTATAACGAGAACTACAAACACAGCCATTACTAGCACTTGAAATGTTACTAAGAACGTGTTGAAATTGGCAGTAACATTTACACTAATAATATTGATAAGTGTAATAAGTAGAACAAAACCAATGACCCATGCCCAATCTGGAACACTTGGAAAAAGTGCCGACATATAAATTCTTGTTAATAGTGCATTCACCATTGGTAAAAACAAATAATCCAATAATGCTGACCATCCAACAAGAAACCCAAGCCTTGCACTAATTGTCTTTTGTGTATAAGTGTAAGCAGATCCAGCAGTAGGAAAAACCTTTACCATTTTTCCGTAGCTTGCAGCTGTAAATAACATCCCTGCTAATGCAATAAGATAAGCTCCAGGAACATGCCCACCCGTTTTTTCAGAAACGATTCCAAATGTATCAAATCCTACCATTGGTGTCATATACCCAATGCCTAGCATAACAATTGACCAAAGTCCTAATGAACGTTTTAACCCAACTCCTTTTCCCACCTATCATTCCTCCTACTTTCTCTATCTAATTTTCATGTACAGATTGATAACTAAACAGAAAACGCTTTCAACGAACCGTATATGTCATATAATGCATTACAAAACCCCTTTCTTTATTTTTTAAATATTCATGCAATTTTTAAGCCAAAATTGTCTTTATTAAAAAATTTACTAAACAGCCATATTTTTTTATGCTCCAATGAAATTACAGGTGGGATTATTTTTCTAATTGCTTCGTTAATTTTCTATTCATTTTGACATAACTTATTCAATCTCTCATACCAATAAATACAAATGAAGTGAAACTTTAATCATTCGGCGAATAAAAACTTATCATGAGATAATAACATTATGTAAACTATTCATAACAAAAAAGCTGCCTTTATATGAAAGACAGCTTTTTCAATCTTATCTATTAAAAATCGAATACGAAATCATCGTCTGATAACTTTTCAACATTTGTTGCTTTTACATAACCATTCCCTTTTACAGAGAAGAAATCATGGTTTTTCGTATCTGTACGTAAACCGTTTAATACGATTGGGTTAATTTCTTCTTCCTCAAAGCGTGGTTCTAATCCTAAGTTCATAAGCCCTTTATTCGCATTGTAACGAACAAAGCGATTTACATCTTCAACAAGACCAATGGATGTATAAATTTCTTCTGTATATGCCATTTCAATTTCATACAGTTCCATCAATAACTCTTGTGTTTCTTTTTGCACCTCTTGTTGTTCTTCTGCAGAAAATTCCGCGAAGATTTGCTGTGCTAAAATACCAACGAATACGCCGTGAATTGACTCGTCACGAATTATTAAGTTAATAATTTCACCACTCGCTGTTAATTTTCCTTGTCCTGCTAAGTAAAGCGGATAGAAAAATCCGCTATAGAATAAGTAGCTTTCTAAGAATACACTTGCTACCATAGCCATGTATAATTCTTTTTTCGTTACTTGTGGCTTCAATAAACGACGATAGTAACCTGTAATAATACCTGCTTTTTTCTCAAGTAATGGATGGCTATCTACCCATTCAAAGATCTCATCAATTTCTTCTTCCGTTGCGAGTGTCGTAAAGATATGACTGTAACTCTTCGCATGTACTTCTTCCATAGCACCCATAAAAGCTAATACACTTTTTGCTTGCAAATTCTCAAGATGAACAAGTACAAGTGGCATCCCTTCGCCGCCTTGCTTTGTATCTAAAAGTGTTAAACCACCTAATACACGCTTATACACAATTTGCTCTTCTTTTGATAATTGCACCCAAGTATTTTTGTCAGAAGATACCGCAATTTCTTCTTCTGTCCAAAACTGAGCGATGTTTTGCTTCCAAAACATTAAACTAAAATCGTCTTCTTTTTTGTTCCAGTTTACCGCGCGCATTGAATCGCCCCTTCTCTATCAATAAGCTTTTCTAACATGCGGTAAAGCTTTCAGTTTGTAATGAAAACTTAACCGCATGTTAGACGTCTTAAATTTTATAACTAAGCATGAGCAGGGTCAGAAAAACCCTGCTCATGATGTCTTACTCTTTATTTTGTATATCAATCAATTATAGTTTGCATCAAACTGTACAAGCAACGCACTCTTCCACGCTTAACTTACGTGTTCTTGTATAATACAAACTCTTTAGACCTTTTTTATGTGCATAGATGTAATAACGTGCTAATTCACGCGTAGAAATATCGCTATTTACATAAAGAATTGTACTAATTCCTTGGTCAATATGCTCTTGAATTTCTGCGATTAAATCAATTAGTTTAAACTGATTCATATCGTAAGAAGATTTATAATACCAGAACGTATCTTTTGATAAATACGGCATTGGGTAATATGTTGTCGCATTTGCATACGTTCTTGACTCAATTTGACTTACGATCGGCATTACGCTTGAAGTTGCATTTTGCACGTAACTGATCGATTGTGTCGGAGCGATAGCCAATCTATATGAGTTGTATAAACCGTGCTTCTGTACTTCCTCTTTTAGACTTGTCCAATCTTCTTTTGTTGGAATATAGATTCCTTCAAATAACTGCTGTACTTTCTCAGTTACAGGACTATAGTCTGTTGTTTCATACTTTTCAAAGTATGAGCCATTTGCATAATCCGACTTATCGAAGTCTTTAAATGTTTCGCCCTTTTCTTTCGCAATACCCATACTCTTTTCAATGGAGTAGTAATTTAACATCATAAAGAATGTACGAACAAATTCTTTCGCTTCTGCACTTTCATAAGCAATTTTATTCTTCGCTAAATATCCATGTAAGTTCATAGCACCAAGTCCAACTGAATGAAGCTCATCATTTGCTTTTTTCACAGTCGGCGCGTTTGGAATAACAGTCATATCAGAAACAGCTGTTAATGCTTCCATTCCTGCATGAACTGCTTCACGAATTTCTTTATTCTCCATTACGTTTACAATGTTTAATGATCCTAAGTTACAGTTAATATCACGGCGGATAATGTCATCTGTACCATAGTCATTAATTTCAGATGTTTCTTGTAACTGGAAGATTTCCGTACAAAGGTTTGACATCTTCACAGTTCCAATATCCTTTAACGGATGTTGTTTGTTCGCATTTGATTTAAACATTAAGTATGGATAACCAGACTCAAGCTGAATCATAGCAATTTTAATGAGCATATCACGTGCACTAATATCAAGTGGCTTCTTCTTCACATTCGGATTACTCATCAGTTCATCATACATTTCATCAATATCTATATCATCTAAATGTTTTCCGTACTCTTTATATACTGTATAAGGTGCGAAAACATGGAATGGTTCGTTTTTCTCTGCAAGCTCAAAGAACTTACTCGGAACGATAATACCGATTGATAGGGACTGAATACGGCTCTTCTCGTCGGCATTTATTTTTTTTGTATCGAGGAATTCTATAATATCCCAATGGAAAATGTTTAAATATACTGCTCCGGCACCTTTTCTTTGCATATTGTTACTCCATACCTTTAAAACGTATGGGGGATAGTCATTTCTGCTATCCTCTCTATATCGCTATAGAGTTCAGACCATATCTTCTTCTCACCAAATTCTTTGTTTAACCACTCATCGTATTTTTGATGTACATGAATATGACATAAATCACAAAGTGGCAATAAATTCATTATAAGGTTTGCTTGATTAAAGCTTTCAAAAAAACGGAATGGAATAATGTGATGTAATCTTAGTGTATTTATATCATATTTTTCTAAACACCTTTGACAACGAAAATCATAAAACTCAAACATATACTCTCGCATCCTGGACCAGTTTTTCCCATACTTGTTCGTTGTGCCGTAATTCAGCTCCACAAAAAATTTATTATTACAACTTTTTGAACAAAAAACTTTTGAATCTCTAACAGTATATGCTGGCCTAGAAAAAGGGTTTTCACAGTAAGAACATATTAAATTTACAAGCTGACTTCTATTCAATGTCCACCTACACTCATGCGAACATGTTTTTGTTACACTTTTATCAGAATAAAATTCACTCGCACATATAACACAAACTAATTTATATCTTTTAGTTTGACATTTCTTACTACAAAACTTTTGATTTATCCTTTTTCCTACAAATGATTTTCCACATCCAAAACATATTAAATTATAGTTTGTATTAATAAGTGCAAGCTTCTTCCGACACTCTAATATTCCACACGTTTTGGATCGTTCCATCTCTCTTTTATTATTCTGATTAACCTCATATTTACTTTTACAAATAGGACATATTTTTGTTATAAAGCTCTTTTTTCTCCCCATAACTGGATACACCCTTTGAATTCGGTTGGTTTGAGAAGCCAGGTTCGAGCTATATAGTCACCTACATAGCCACTTGGTCGTTGAACCTTCTCCCTATCTAATAGACTTAGGAGCTCGGCTGCTGATTTCCTGCAATCTTGGATTTTTAGGGGGCGCTACGTAATTTCTTCGTAGTATCCTACCTAGATATACTCAGGCGTTCCAGCAATTGACCCGGTTTTATAGTTGAGCCATAAGTTAACCCAACTGATTCGCATATGAAAACGAATCTTCAAGCAATTTCATAACTGGTACAACACCGCTTGCTGCGTTATCAATACCTTTAATTTGCTCACCGCGTGCGCGTAGCTTAGAAAGGTTTAAAGCGACTCCGCCACCAATTTTTGATAGCTGCATCGCCGTATTAATATTAAATCCAATCGAATTTAAGCTATCATCCATCTCTAACAAGAAACAAGACACCATTTCTCCTCTTCTGCTTCTTCCTGCATTCAAAAAGGTTGGTGTCGCTGGTTGGTAGTTTTGTTTTACAATCATGCTTGCAAATTGTTTTGCTTTATTAACATCACCGCGTCCTAAGTATAATGACACAATTGATACACGATCTTCGTAGCTTTCTAAGTATTGTTTTTGATTATTTGTTTTTAATGCATAATCCTTATAAAACTTAGATGCCGCCATATAAGATTGGAACTCGAAGTTTTCACCGTATGCAACGTTGTATACTTCCTCTACTTCCTCCAACTTATACTCGTCCAGAACGTTGTAATAGTAATCGTGCTTGTTCATATACTCGATTCGCTCTGCCACGCTATCAAAATGAACGGTATTCGCTCTCGCTTCTTCCATAAAGACTTCTAATGCTTCTTTATCTTTATGAAGCTGGTAGAAACCGTCTTGCATTTGCGTGATTTCATTATTCAGTTCAATGTGTCGCAATCTCCCGCACCCTTTCTTTAAAATATTCTACATCTTTATTTGTTCCAGATAACTCAAATTTTGATACAATAGGTACTTCGTATCTGGATGAGATTTTATCTGCACTTGCTCCGAACATATCTCCCCAGTTGCGATTGCCACTTGCAGATACGCCTTTTAAATTTGCATTATTGCGTTCTAAAAATTCTAAAACACGTTCCGGCACATTTCCAAAACCTGTTGTATACGTAATAAGAACAAAATCTTCGTCTAATACTAGATCGTCATTAATTTGAACGGCCGGCATATTTAATTTGTGGATGAAACGCTTCACGTTTCCTGTCATAGAATCATATGCAACTAACATTTCCGACCCTCCCCTTCTTTCTTTAATATCTAGATGTCGTTTCGTGATTTCTCTATATATTGTATTACGTTTCAAAACAAGACACAAGATATATGTATAAATTCTTTCTTTTTTTAACTTTTACTTTTCGACATGACAAGTCCTTTTTTTCAATACAAAGACTATGAAACAACATTCTAAAACTCATGTCAATAAAGTGCTTTTCGAAAAAGTTGTCAACGAATTTAATCATATTTACAAAAATGTTATCAATATGTTTTGTCAAAAAACAGTAAATGCTGGAGAAATATATTTCTCCAGCATCACATAAAAAAGAACAGAATTCACGAGATAATCTGTTCGAAACCGGTTACACATTATTCAGATCACACAAGTAAGGAATTCTCTCTCTTGTGGATTAAACATTTATTAAATCGAGTACATATACTTTCTTTTTTGTTACACAATAAAACATATTATTGTAATGAAAAGGACAATTATTATGGCACACCAATTTATTCGTTAGTGTGATGAGAATTTTAAAAAGACTGTACACAAAGCACCGCTCATTCGCAATGTTCAATACGTAAAATATCCTTTATAAATAAATGATGAAAATTTTCATCTTTATCTTGCATTGTAAATACTGGCGCTTCTTCATCAAAATATACAACCATTCCCTCTACATATTGATTCATATGCTGAAATTTCACAGTTGCTCGAATGTGAATTTCTTGCTCATATGCTACTTTCAATTTTTCTATAACTTCTTCTGTACGTTTCTCAGGAAACATAACCATTCCTACGAATCGTTTTCCTGTACCATCTTTCCACATGTAGTCCCAGTGCGGTAAAATACCTTGTTTAAATTCTCCCATAATTCTCCTCTCCTTTTCCTTCTATTAAGAACGCGGTGTTTCTATATATGTATAAATAATTTTCCCGCCGTGCTGTGCATTCCCACTGAAATGTTTAAAATCTTCTCGATTTACTACAACCTCACGAAACGTATAAAATACATCCTTAGTTACAATATACTCTTCTATCTCTCCATTTTTCAGTTGATCTAAAATTGTATTTGCTAATTGTTTATCCATGTATTTCACCTCTCTGCAATATTTTATCCTATCTTTCACAAGTCGACAATGTTAAATTTCTTACATTCACAGCAAGTATCATATACTACCATAACGGTTCATCTATACTGAATCAATTCGATATTCAAGCTTATCCTATAAAATTCAAGAAATTGATGAATAACTGGTTGAAACTTTATTTTATGTTACAATAAGAATGACAACTAGGAGGGATAATATGATTCGGAAAGCAAAAAAGACAGATGCGAAGGCAATATCTCCTTTATTGTATAACGCTCTGCATGAAATTGCTGAAAAAATCACAGGTGGGAGAACAGGAACAGAAGTCTTGACAGGGCTTGAAACTTGGTTTTCAAAAAAAGAAAATCGACTTAGCTACGAGAACTGTTTCGTTGAAGAACAAGATGGACAAGCAATTGGAATCATCGTAGCCTATCATGGCAGCCATGCAAAACAACTAGATACTCCCATTGTAAAACACTTACGAAAAATCCATCATGATTCATCTATTACGCTAGAAAAAGAAGCTGAGCTCGATGAATATTATATTGACACATTATCCGTTTCAAACACATATGGCGGACGAGGGATCGGCTCAAGATTGATTAAAGCAGCAGAAAATGATGCCTATGAAAAAGGCTATGAGAAAATCGCATTACTTGTAAATTTAGAAAACAAGCGAGCTTTCTCTTTATATAAAAAACTTGGCTACCAAGAGGATAAAACGGTTATGCTTGTTGGAGAGCCATATGCTCATTTAGTGAAACCACTATATAAAAAAGCTTTCGTTTCTTAAAAAAAAGCACACGATTCTTTATTGTAATCGTGTGCTTTTATGTTAAATTCGTATTCAATATATTTCCATTCATTGCTTCATGAAATGTATATTCTGTACAACTCCATGGCTTCCCATGAAAAATAGGCGGACCAGACCATCCTCTAGCACGTAGCTCAGCCCCAATCATCGTATTAAAATAACTATGCCCTATGAGCGCAATTTGCCCATGTACTAACGCATATCCGACTAATGTATCAGCTGCTTGCTTCGCTCTTCCTTGTACTTCACGATAAGACTCAACACCTTTAGAATATCCAATCATCCATAATGTACGCCCAATAAATGTCCATACTTCCGGTTTGCACTTCACCCATTTCGGAACAAAGAAACTAGATGGTACTTCTGCCTCTCGAAAAAGGGAGCTTTGTATAAAAGAAAGTGAATTCGTTAATTCTGCTGCTGACTGTACCGCACGTTTTTGATCACTCGTTACAATAAGCTTCGCAGATTCGATTACTTCAACCGTCTCAATTGGTATGTCCATACTTTTTTCCATACCGTCTAAATCGTACCGCTCCATCCATTTGTGGAACGATGATACTGTCATTGATTCTGTAACATTGTTCAAGCGACCGTGACGAATAAAAGAAATTCGCATCTTCTCCACTCTCCATTCACCGCTCATCACCTATATTATTATGCACTTTTTCTTGTTATCATCATACCATGGAGAAAGAGAAAGTCATACTTCCTTACATATCCGCACCGCTCTCATGAGTGACAGAAGCATGCATACCATCTAATCCATCAAAATATGCATCTGTTTCATGGATACGAATTATTTTTAATTGCTTATATGAAAATAAGAATAAAAGGATCATTATAAAACTTCCAACAATTTTAAACAACATTTTTACCGCCCCCAGTTTATTATACCCCTATATACTGATATAAGCACTTTTTTATCAATTCCCTCTCCTAAAATAGAAAAATACTTTATACATTTCTTATGAAAAATGACTATTTTTTGAAATTTTCTCATGGAAACATTTACAAACAGGGGAATATAGTTCAAAATAAAGGGAAATAAAAAAGAACAACATTGTTCTTTTTTTGGTAAAACTGTAACAAGGAGAGTTGCTTATGAAAACCGCAGAAACTGGAGATATTATCGAATTTAAAGGTGGAATGCAAGGCCGTGTTCAAAAAGTAAATAAAAACTCCGTTATTGTCGATATAACAATCATGGAGAATTTTAGAGAACTAGATATGGAACCTCTTACAGTTGTAAATCACAAAAACTATACAGTTATCAATCAACATGCGTAATATAATAGAAAAAAAAGGATCTGCATGTATCATACAGATCCTTTTTCATTAACGATTATCGATTGTTTCAGGATATAAATCGTGATTCATCATGCGATATTCTGCCATTTTTTCATATTTTGTACCAGGACGACCATAGTTACAATATGGATCAATCGAGATACCACCACGTGGTGTGAATTTCCCCCACACTTCAATATAACGTGGATCCATTAATTTGATTAAATCATTCATAATGACATTCATACAATCTTCATGAAAATCTCCATGGTTACGGAAACTAAATAAATACAATTTTAATGATTTACTCTCTACCATTTTTTGCTCTGGAATATAACTAATATAGATCGTTGCAAAATCTGGTTGTCCTGTTTTTGGACATAAGCTTGTAAATTCAGGACAGTTGAACTTTACAAAATAATCACGGTTTGGATGATTATTATCAAATGTCTCTAAAATTTTTGGGCTATATTCAAATAAATATTTTGTATTTTGGTTTCCAAGTAACGTTACATCTTTTAAATCTTCATCTAATCTTCCTGCCATTTTTCATACATCCCTTCAATTCGATTCCTTATACGCCTCGTTTATTTCCCCACACTAACGCGTGAAGCTGAGGTAATACTTTTGCGTCATTCATTTCTTTGCAATGAACAGCTTTTTCAATGAGCCATTCATATTTTTGTAGTAAATTCCTAATAAGAATTGCATCATCCACTGTTTTCGTATCATCATTTCCAACTTGTAAGAAAAACGGTACATGCGGATAACGCTCATGCACTTTTATCGCATATTCAAAATCGTGATCATCAAATACAACGACTTTTAAGCTAAAATCTTTTCCTGCTAATCTTTCAATAACAGAATCCAGCATAATAAAATCAGTTTTCATCTGTGAGCTTGGGGGCTTTGGCGAAATTGTTATTTCGTCAATATGAAGCAACCATTCCTGCCATTTACTTCCTTGCGTCTCAATGGCGGTGCGAATTTGTTTTTCTTGTAATAAAGACAGAAAATCATCTATATTTTTCAACAACACTGGATTCCCACCTGAAATCGTTACATGTGAAAAATTTTCTCCACCAATTTCTACAAGCTCACTCCATATCTCTTCGGGAGTCATTTGCCGAATTTGTTCTTTCGCTGATCCATCCCATGTAAAGGACGAATCGCACCACGCGCAACTATAGTCACAACCTGCTGTACGAATGAACATCGTCTTTTGTCCAACAACCATTCCTTCACCTTGAATGGTCGGCCCAAAAATTTCCAGAACAGGAATTTTACTCACCGATCATCCACTCCCGTCTTACTTCTGCATAACTTGTTGGTGTTTCAAATAGACGAACAAATTCAACCCGTGCTCCTTTATATTCATTTGCACGGTCTTCTTTTGTAAGTGCCTCTGCCATCTTCTCATATATCCAAACGACCATATTTTCAGCTGTCGTATTCATCGCTGGTAATGTTTCATTTAAATAACGATGATCCAAATAAATTTCTATTTCATTTTTCCAAATTTCTTTTATATCTCCAAAGTCAATAGCAAGTCCAATCTCATTTACATATCCACTAATTCCAAAAACAACTTTGTATGTGTGACCATGTAAATTTTTACATTTCCCCTCATAACAGTGCAAATGATGCGCTGCATCAAATGTAAATTCCTTACTTACCATCACTCGTTTATTATGATATTTCAGTTGTTCACGTTGAATGTCCTTGTCCACTTTTTGTAAATTTTCTACAATGCGAAATCCAAAAAAATTCTGTTCCATTATGCGTTCGCTCCTTCGCGTTCTTGTAAATACGTATCTAAACCTGCTTTACGAAGTTTACAAGCTGGACATTCACCGCAGCCATCACCGATTATTCCGTTATAACATGTTAATGTTTTTTCTCTAACAAACTCAAATGCGCCAAGTTCGTCTGACAATTTCCATGTTTCTGCTTTATCAATCCACATAAGTGGTGTATGAATAACAAATGGATAATCCATAGATAAATTTAAAGTAACGTTTAACGATTTCACAAATACATCACGACAATCAGGGTAACCGCTAAAATCTGTTTCACATACGCCCGTTACAATATGACGTGCTCCAACTTGTTTTGCTAGCACAGCTGCAAATGATAAGAATAGTAAATTTCGTCCATCTACAAATGTTGATGGCAATTCACCTTCTTCATGTGTAATCTCCATATCCGTTCTCGTTAACGCATTTGGAGCAAGTTGATTTAATAGGCTCATGTCAAGTACTGTATGTTTAATTCCTAACTCTTTCGCAATATCAGCTGCACAGTCGATTTCTAACTTATGACGTTGATTATAATTAAATGTCACAGCTTCAACTTCTGCGAACTGCTGCATTGCCCAAAATAAACATGTTGTACTATCCTGGCCACCACTAAAAACGACAACTGCTTTTTCTTTTTTCATCTCACTCATTCTCCTTCTCTACTACGAATAAGAAGAAAGAACGTTCTTGAACTGTCACAATAAAAAAACAAAACAATACCTAAGGATATTGTTGTTTCCATAGTTTTTTATAGAGGGAGTTCGCGAACCTCTCCCATGTTATACATGGAATTTCTTCTTTCATTAACAACACATATTGTAACATACTGCACATATCCAGAAAAACATCTGATTTTTCTGTCTTTTTTGTAAGTTTAAGATTCATTTTCTTGTATTTTAATAGTATGATTATACTTATATAAATCCATTTTGATTTCCCAACATATAAGTCGCTGCTATAAAGAACAAAAGGTGACCGCTACTTATTTTCTCTCTTTGTTTTCACTTTGCATGGGGCAGAAAGAGGCGCTGACTGCTTCTATGCATGGCCGGATGCTCTCTCACCTAAAAAGAAAGGTTTTATGTCGGTTTTTCAATTTGTACTTATATAACACCATACATATGAGAATAGGGAGGAGATAAACCTGAAACTCTTTATTATTTATCTCTTTTTAAACATATTATCCATCCTCGTTATGATGCTAATGTATCACTCATTTTGGAATCAAAAAGGGAAACATTCACCTAAGTTAAATTCAACCGTATTTATATTATTTTGCAGTGCTGCAACAATTCTTTGTATTTCTTTTGCAGCAAGGATGGATAATGGATTTCAATTTGATATGCGTCATATTGTATTAATTGTCGGTACGTTAACAGGAGGTCCTATTGCGGGTGGATCGATTTTAGCTGTATTAAACATATACCGTTTTTTGTTAGGAGGCATAGGAGTTTTTCCATCTATTATAGCTTCCATTTGCTTATATATTATTCTCCTTGCCACATACAGACTCTTTCAAAGAGGGAGCAATCATATAAAAGTAGTACTTGCTATTTTATATAGTTTTGTATACGTATTTAGCTGGATTCCTTTTTTCCTTGCTGAAGTTCCTAGCACTGAATATTACCTCCCTCATATTATTGTGTATGAATTATGTACCATCATTGGTACCATTCTTATTCTTTATTTACTAAACGTACTACAATTACAAATACGCCTACAAGAAGAACTAATTAACGCTGAAAAATTTCACCTAATCGGAGAAATGGCTGCCTCTATCTCTCATGAAGTTCGTAATCCTTTAACTTCAACGAAAGGTTTTTTACAACTCCTACAATCCGAAGAATGCTCTGAAGAAGATCGAAAATTATATACAGAAATTGCTATACGTGGTATTGAACAAGCAAATCACGTACTCACAGATTATCTAACATTTGCAAAACCAAGTATAGAAAAAGAACAAGTATTACAAATCGAAGATGAATTACTTCGTGCTGTATCTCTCATTACTCCACTAGCTAATTTGACAAATGTTCGTATAACTTACACAAAGCAAAGCAACATCTTTTGTATTTCTGGAGAAAAACAAAAATTTAACCAATGCTTATTAAACATTTTAAAAAATTGTATTGAAGCCATGCCAAAAGGGGGAGATCTTATTCTCACATTAATACCGAGTCATACACAGATACAGTTAGCCATAAAAGATACTGGTATTGGCATGGATCTAGAACAACTGAAACGTCTTGGTTCTCCCTTCTATTCAACGAAAGAAAAAGGCACTGGACTTGGGATGATGGTCGTATTCAGCATCGTAAAAGCAATGGGTGGAAAAATCGATATTTCAAGTGAAAAAGACATTGGTACAACCTTTCTATTAACTTTCCCACTCATACAAAAAACGTGATGGAATCATCACGTTTTTTCCGTTTCATCAACAAGTTCCGCAAAAGTCTTTACTTTCCCATGCGGTTTTTGATTTTCTTTTCGTGCCTTCCAACTACGCTCTTGCTCTTTCTTTTTGTGTGACATGCTTTCAACTCCTTCTATGTTCTCTTTATGTATTATTCCAAAATAAAAGATAAAAATATGCATCAATCCAGTTTCTTCATCCTCCACTAATAATTAGTCCTCATTAATTAGGATTTTATAAGTGGTTTATCCCCTACCCATCTTCTTTTTCTGCATCTTAAGGAGTGGATATTACTACCCTCGAAAAGCAGGGATAAATAAGAAGAAGCGAGATAATTACTACCTCGCTTCTTCTTATTTATTCAATATAGTTCCCATGTAAATGGGAATTTTTCTTTACCTTTGCAAAATCGCATATTTTGCTTCTTTTAACTGTGTAAGATGGCGTTGTTCATGTAAATCAAGGAATTGAATCCATTGATATAGATTAAGCTCCTGAAACACAGGATGTTTTAACGAATTTTCGAACAATTCTTTTTCGTCTATAATACTATGCAGCGTATGCAATAATTCTGCGCGTGAATGTTCGAGTAATTGAATTCCTTGTTGTCTTTTCATTAATGTTTCTGTTGGTTGCATTTGTTGAGGTGCTTCTCGTTTATATGTTCGATCAAGAGTAAGTTGGAGATCTTTGAGTGGAACTACTTTTTTGTCTTTTTTCTGTAAAGCATACACAAGGGATGAAGTGACAGATTGTTCAATTAGGTGTAGATGATGCATAATTTGAATGATACTCCATTTATCACGGCGCGGTTTTACATTCACTTCCGTATCATTTAACATCTCAATTTCTGATAATAGTGTGTTTCTTGTAGATTGTAACGATTGCAGCAAAGTTTCCAAACTAATATTCATATTAGATTGAAGCATAATTCTCCCCCCTCTTTTTTGGTAAAAAAAGGTGTTTCCAACTTAGAAACACCTTTGAATAAATCTGAATTTTCTTATATTATCTCATTGTTTTATGAATGTGTCGATTACAAAATGTGAAAAAAACAAGGTTGATTTTTACAATTTTGTGTCATCCACTGCATGTAACCACGTTTGAATCTCAGTGATTACGCCTTGCACACACCCATCTGTAAATGGAGATGTCAAATTCGCAATTTCTACTAATTGTAAGAAGGATTGACTTCCACCCTTTTGACAAAGGTTCACATAGTCTTCCCACGCTTCTTGTCTATTGTCTCTTGCTCGCTTCCAAAATTGCAGTGCGCAAATTTGAGCCAATGTATAATCAATATAGTAGAAAGGTGAGCTATAAATATGCCCTTGACGCTGCCAGAAACCACCACGTTCTAAATAATCATTGTCTTCATAGTCTCGATGTGGTAAGTACTTTCTCTCAATATTACGCCATGCCGCTTTGCGATCCTCTGGAGATGCTTCCGGATTTTCATATACATAATGTTGATATTCATCAACAGATACACCGTATGGTAAAAATAGAAGTGCTGAACTTAAATGAGAGAAATAATATTTATCCGTATCTTCCTCAAAGAATAATTTCATCCATGGCCACGTGAAAAATTCCATACTCATAGAATGAATTTCACACGCTTCGTACGTTGGCCAATTGTACTCTGGAATTTCAAACTTCCGACTCTCATATACTTGAAACGCATGACCTGCCTCGTGTGTTAACACATCAATATCACCTGATGTTCCATTAAAGTTCGAGAAAATAAACGGAGCTTTATAATTTTCAATGTATGTACAATAACCGCCACCAGCTTTTCCTTTTTTCGCAACTAAATCTAATAATTCATTATCTAACATAAAGTTGAAGAACTCATCTGTTTCTTTTGATAATTCTTTATACATTGTCTTCCCATGATTAATAATCCACTCTGCATCTCCCTTTGGAGTCGGATTACCTGTTGCATATTCAAAATTCTCATCATAGTAAGCAAGCTTTTCTACACCAATGCGTGCTTGCTGCCTTTTTCGTAATTCTGTCGCAACTGGAACGATGTAATCTAGTACTTGTTTACGATAATTGGCAACCATTTCCGCATTATAATCTGTGCGATACATTCTTGCATATCCAAGTTCAACAAAGTTTTTAAAACCAAGTGTTTTCGCAATCTTCGTTCTTACTTTTACAAGTTCATCATAAATACTGTCTAACTCTTCTTCATGCTCTTCTAAAAAACCATAATAAGCTTCACTTGCTCTTTTACGCATATCTCTATCCGTATGTTGCATAAAAGGTCCAAGTTGTGATAATGTTCTCTCTTCTCCTTCAAAATCAATTTTTGCAGCCGCTAAAAGTTGTGTATATTGCGAAGATAATTTATTTTCTAATTGTAAATCTTTCACAACCTCATCTGAATATGTTTTTGAATTACATTCTGCTAAAGCAAATAATTGTTTCCCATAATAAGCCTCCAGTTCATCACGAAACGGAGAATTCATCAATGCTTTATAATATTTCGTTACATAGCCTTGTACAATCGGAGAATACTCATCAAAAAAATCTTGTTCTTCCTTATAAAAGGGATCCGTTGTATCAACAGAATGGCGGATATAACAAATATTTCCCATTGTACCAAAATCATTGCGAATCTCATTAATTACACCAATTACTTGCTTTTGCTCTTCTATCGTCTTTACATTCTCAAACTGTTCTAAAGCTACAGTGAATTTTTCTTGCAACTCTTCCGTATTTGGGCGTGTATATTCATAGTTCTTAAATGACATGAATATGCCTCCTCTCAATTATATGTACCCTTACTATAATTCCATTTCCTTTTCTGAATCTCCTTTTATTCTTCAACAGAATCCATTAGAAACTGTAACATTCCATCCATACTTCTTGTAGAACGGTGAATGAAATTACTACCTATATAAAATGAAACTTCCATCCGTGAGTTTTTTCTTTATCCTTCAAACCCTCACCTATCTTTCTCGCTTCTCTCTGAATCTTGAGGAAGAGGTTTTTCTGCCCGTAAATAGCGGGATAATCAAAAAAGCCTTTGACCATTTTACATCGAAAGCTTTTTTAACATGTTATATAAAACCATTTTGATTTTTCGACATATAAATCGCTACTATGAATAACAAAAGATGACCTGCACTCTTTTCCTCTCTTTGTTTCCACTTGGCATGGAGCAGGTAAAGGATCTGGCCGCTTCTACGCATGGCCAGTCGCTCTCTCTCATCAAAAAAAGAAAGGTTTTCTGCCGTTTTTTCAATTTGTACTTATATAAATTGAAATTCCCATCACTACTCGGGACTTTGCGAGATAACCCTTTGTTAACTTCCAACACATAAAGTCATGGCTATGAACAACAAAAGGAAATTACTACTCATTTTCTCCTTTTGTTTTCACTTGGCATGGGGCTGAAAAAGGATCTGGCCGCTTCTACGCATGGCCGGTCGCGCTCTCCCATCAAAAAAGAAAGGTTTTCTATCACTTTTCATATTTCCCAACTTTTTTAAGCAAAGATAACAGCTCATTTTTCTCATCTTTTGTTAACATTCCAAAGGAATCCTGTATAACTTTTTCATGCTTTGGAAAAATAGAAGCGATGAAGGTCTCTCCTTCTCCTGTTAACTGTGCATATATAACACGGCGATCATTCGGGCATGGAATTCGTTTCACAAGCCCCTTTTTTTCTAACTTATCAACAACATACGTAATACTTCCACTTGCAATTAAAATACGCTCTCCAATTTGTTGAAGCGGCTGACTACCTTTATGATATATCAATTCTAATACAGCAAACTCAGTTGGATTTAGTCCGTTACTTTGTATTGATTTATTTGTAGCATCCATAACAAAGCGGTGCACACGCGATAATGCAATAAACAATTTCAAAGATTGAGAAATCTCTTCCCTCTCATCATTCAACTTCATACGATTTCAACCCTTCACTTAAATTCACAAAAATTCGAGACAATCTACCAAATAAAAAGTTTTTCCATAAAGCAAAATAGCTATCAATGGTTCATCTTTGTCTCCGAATGATCGCTCAATCATTTCTCATTTTTACTCTTTCCCACATGCTAAGTACTAACTTTCACACATGAAATAAAAACATGACAATTTTAACACAGTTTATATATAATGATAATAAAAAAAAGGAGTAGCAATCTTGAATGGAAAATTACGAAGCATAACTTTTTATATACTGCTTGTTATATTACCGACACTGGGAATCGGTGCAACTTTCTATTCTTATCACACCTACCAAATGCAACAGGAAAACAAACAAGCTGCTCATACTGTTTTATTTTTATATAAGGACTACTTAGATCACCGTATTGGCGAAGCAATTTCCGCCTTAGAGATGCTTGCTATGGTCGTAAATACAGAAACAGAAAATACAAACGGAATTCAGCAAATATTACACGATACCGATGAAAAAGACGAGCGTTTTTCTGGATTATATTATACAAATAAAAACGGCCTAATTACTGTAGCATCAAAAGGTTTAACAACACCAATTCAGGTTGCAGATCGGTATTATATAGCAGAAGCTTTTAAATCAAAAAAAACAACTGTATCATCTGTCATTACAGATCGGGTTCTTGGACACCAAGCTATTATGATTGCCACACCCATTTTTACAAAACACAAACAAATTTCTGGTTTATTGTTGGCTAGTTTACGCTTTGATTATATATCGTCTGCTTTAAATGCTATTAAACCACAATATCATTTTGAAGTAACCGATGAGCATGATGTAGTCTTTTTAACAGATGATAATAACGAACCAACTGGGCAACATACAAACAAAATTTCTACTCCACTACAAAAATTAAAATGGAAAGTTGCTGTTTCTCCATTACCTATTCATAAAACAACTTTATACAAAACCGTTGCGGTAGAATGTCTGGTTACTTTATTTTTAATGACAATTTTATTTTTACTCGTTCAATATATTTTGCTGAAACGACAAACAAGATTGGAGAGACAACAAAATGAAATACAAAAAATTGAATTAGTTGGTACTTTTGCAGCTAGTACAGCTCATGAAATCCGTAATCCACTTACTGGAATTAAAGGTCTTGTAACACTCTTAAAGGAAAAACATATACAAGAACAAGACCAATTTTATTTTTCTGTTATCGAACAAGAAATAAAACGTATCAATGAAATTGTTAGCGAATTTCTTATTCTTGGTAAACCAACAGCGATTATCGAAAAAAAGTATGATGTAAGGGATATTATCAAAGAGGTCTCATTAATTATTCGATCCGAAGCAAATTTGCATAATATTATATTCGCCTTGCAGTTACCAGACCATCCTGTTCATATCCGTTGTTCAAAAGATCATATGAAACAAGTGGTTTTAAATATTACAAAAAATGCAATTGAAGCTATGTCATCTGGTGATGTATTAACAATTCAGGTAACCAGTAATAAAGAGCACGCACAATTACACATTATTGACACAGGAAAGGGTATTCCAAAGCATATTCAAAAACACCTCTTTCATCCGTTCTTTACCAGTAAAGATACCGGAACAGGTCTTGGTCTTGTCATATGCAAACGAATTATAGAAATGTATGATGGACAAATTGTGATTGATAGCACAAAAAATAAAGGAACCACAGTTCATATAAAGCTTCCATTAGATTCAGCATAATTATCCTTCTCTGCGGAGGGTAATTATGTTTATTTCATAAAAGCAGTCACAAACATTTTCCAAAAAGCACTTGATTTTCCTTCATATTCTATTTGAAAAAAGGGTACCTTCATAAATGCTAACCATCTTGGTGTTTTTTGTTCTTTATATCGTTGATACTGTACAATAAGCTTGTCCAATTCTTGACTCACTTGAATTGTTTCAGTACTGTTTAATCCGTTTGTTAAACCTAAATGAATCATTTCTTCACGCTTCATATGAATATCACGCGAAAGTTTTTCCATTGTGTACTCCCGTTTTGCTGTAAACATCCATATCCCCCTCATTATTCTTCCATACTCTCTACTTCATTTTCACTCCATACATTCAGACTACAAATGTATATTGTAACCGAATTAGAATACTCAGAAATTCTAACATTTTCTCCCTGTAATTTACAAATCTTTATCCTCACTTTGAGAATTATTACAAATTATTCTATCTTTGTAAATACATTCGCAATAATAGACATTTTTTTCATGGTATTTTTTCCAAACGACAAATAAACTCTACTTTTACATTTTTGATTTCCAGTACTTCGACATTTTTCTCGTTTAATTTATGTAAAAAACGCAAATCATAATTATAGATTTGCGTTTCCATCTTCACAAATACAGTACCTTATTTTATTAAAAAAGATAAATTTTCTATAAAGGTAAACCTTAATCAGTGCGAACTTTCTTCATCCCCACTGATTATTAGCACTTACCAATCAGGATTTTAGTGCAGTTCATGCAAATTACATATCTAATTTGTTTCACTAACTAGAAATTTGATAAAGCTTTATTTATAACAAATCACCCATTCAGAAAGGAATTTTTTATATGCGTAAACATATCATTATTTTTTTCATTTTATTATCTACTGTCATTTTTCCTTTTCAAACGTATGCCCATACAAATAAAGTTGCCATTGTAATCGACGACTTTGGAAATAATATGAAGGGAACTGAAAGGATGTTATCACTTCCCATTCCACTTACTGTAGCTGTTATGCCCTTTCTTCCATCTACAAAACAAGATGCAGTAGCTGCACATCAAAAAGGGCATGAAGTTATTATTCATATGCCAATGGAGCCTATTAAAGGAAAAAAAGAATGGCTTGGTCCTAAAGCCATTACAACTGATTTAAGTGATCATGAAATTGAAAGTCGGGTCGAACAAGCGATTCAAGAAGTACCACATGCAATTGGGATGAATAATCATATGGGTTCTAAAGTAACAGCTGATGAAAGAATTATGCGAATCATACTATCAGTATGTAAAAAACATGGCCTATTTTATTTAGATAGTAAAACAAATCCCAATAGCGTAGTACCAAAAATCGGAAAGGAATTAGGAGTTCCTATTGTAGAAAATCAATTATTCTTTGATGATGTTTATACATCATCTCATATTACAAAGCAAGCACAGTTACTTCTACAAAAAATTAAAGAAAAACCTGTCGTAGTAGCAATTGGTCATGTCGGCCCTCCTGGGGAAATTACTTCTCGTGTTATTGAGTCCACCATTCCTAAAGTACGTGAACATGCAGACTTTATTTTCTTATCCGACCTTGTCCTCTCACCACCACCTGTCTCCAAACAAAAATAGAGAGCAGCTATATGCTGCTCTCTATTTTTCATACTACTACCTTATATATAATCTACATGACTCACGCGAAATCCTTTTTTCTCTATTTTTGCAATTAATGATTCTAATGCTTTTTCACTTAAGTCATCTGTAATGTTCACAATAACACGACGAATATATTGATCACCATTGTCCAATGTAAATAATCCACCAATATGATAAGACCTGAGCAACGTTCCTAACTCCTTAATTGTCCCCTTACAATCTTGCGTTGCGATTGTTATTATATAACCACCCGTTTGCATCCCAAATGAATCTTCAATGACATCAAATATATTAGAATGTGTTAAAATGCCAACAAATTCATTGTACTCATTCAATACAGCTAAAAATGGAAGACGCCTAATTACATAAAAGGCTCGAAAAAAAGAATCCTTTTCAAAAATAAATGCAGATTTATCTTCCATAATATCTTTCACACATACATCTTCTAAACCCTCATTACATTTACGTTCTAAAATATCTACTTTATAAATGATCCCTTTAAATCTCTTCTCATCTTCTGCAAGTACAGGGATTGCTCTATATCCCTTCACGTCCATAATTTTTAACGCCTGTTCCCCCGAATCATTATCCTTACAAAATGTCACCTGTTGTTTCGGCAGAAAATGATATTTAACTCGCAAAATACGTTCCTCCTCACATGACGACATGTAATCTATATATAATAAGGAGACCCATATTTTATGAGTGAAATTATTTTTTAAAACGCTTTCATTTATTAGTTTGCACGTGACGAATTATTCTCTTTATATAACTGAACTCTTAGTTCCTTTAATCATCAATAATTTCACGTGATAATTCATTAAATACTCTAACCCTTCTAGCCATTTTTTCGTCTCTTCTGGCGAGTTTCCCCATACAATCATTCCGTAATTATGAACAAGTATAGCACCGCCACCTTCTATAAAATTAGGAACATGATTCTCTAATAAATCAGCAAACTTCTTTTCATTTTCTACAATCGGAATCGTAATCTCTGTAATTCCTTCTTTTCCAAAAACACGTTCTACAGTGCGTTTTTCAAATGTAACTGCTCCTTCTTTTCCATATAACTCTGATATTAAATGACTATCTACAGTTTGAACTTGCAAAATACACTCCGCATTACCTTTTTTATAAATATCTGCATGCATAAACGATTCAACTGCTGGTTTTTCATCATTTGCAAAGACAGGCTCACACATACTATTTACTACAATAAAATCCTCTTCTGCAAATAACCCTTTGTCTCTTCCTTCAATATTTACTAAAAATGTTAATGGTTCTTGTGATGTCCGCATAGATAAACTAATTTTTGTACCATAAAACCAATCACGGAGAGCCAATTCCATTTTTACATCTCTTAACTCTTTCCACTTCTTTAAAAAAAATAACATTTCGTCACCCCCATGAGAATATTACTGTAATGGTTTAGCCATTTCTATGTAAAAGAAGTATTTTTTGATTATTCCAAAAATTTAATTGAATTATCACATGAGAATCTCTTTTTGTCAATACAATTTCTTCATCTACCTGAAAATTAGGCACGTGTTACACAACAAAAAAAGCTCTTTCACAGAGCCTTTTTGTTCATCATTTGAAGCATCTCACTCTTCTCTTGCTCATTAATAATGCCGATCTTTTGTAACATATTTGTATACAATATAAGTTTATTATACAAGCGTTCCGACACCTTTTCCCCTTCTTTCCTCTAGTCAACTTTTTTTCTGTTGGTAAATTATATGAAGGAAACCGAAAAATGTGTCCATTTTTTTTGCACTGATACAAAACTTTTCAAAGTACCTCTCTCATCTATGTGTAAATCAATAAAACAGTAGGCCCTACAACCTTCGGATTGGAAATCTATATTTAACTAATCGTCCAGCGAATATTATTTTTTGTAATAAATTCTTCAAAACTATGAGGCATTTTTTTATCGCAAATTACGTGCCCAATATCAGAAAAACCGGCGATTCGATAATTTCCTTTTACCCCCAGTTTTGTATGATCACATAAAATAAACGCCTTTTCCGCTAATTGAATCATCGCTTCTGATAACTTAGCTTTTTCCAATTCAAAACTCGAGATTCCAAAACTAGGTAACAATCCATCAATTGAAATAAACGCCTTATGAAAATGAAACTGACGAATGACTTGCTGTGAAATAGCTCCTGATACACGACAGTGTTTTGGAGATACCTTTCCTCCAATAAATAATACTTCACCATCAAACATTTTTTTATTTATAGAAGAAATGAATTGGGTTGCAACAGGAAATGAACTCGTCACAACAGTTAAGTTTTTCCGATGAACGAGATACGGGACCATTTGCAGGGGCGTGCTTCCATCATCGATAACAATGACATCTCCATCTTCTACAAAAGTTGCTGCTTTATAGCCAATTCTTTTCTTTTCCTCAATATATAGCATTTCTCTTTCTAGCATAGGGGGCTCTATCCCTGCTCCCGGAAGTTGAACCGCTCCCCCGTATACTTTCTTCAACTTCTTTTCCCGATCAAGCTCTTCTAAATATCTGCGAATGGTTTCTGTTGATACTGAAAATTCACTTGCTAGCTCTGAAACTTTCACTTTTCCCTTAAACTCTACTTTTTCAAGAATACTACGCTTTCTCTCTTCTCCAACAATAGACATAACTTCACCTCATTTTTCTCTCTCCCACTTACTTTTTCGGTTCTGCTTTTTGCCCAAATTCTTTTTCCCAACGTTCTAAAGTTTTATCGCGATTATCAGCCGCCCATTTAAAATCGTTATTTTTATATAACTTGTCTGTTACATCTTTTGGGAAACCATCCGGAAGTTTATAATCATTTTTAATCGTCGCGAATCCATTTTTCTGGCTTTTTATCATCTTTAAATTGCGGAAGTACACGATCTACACCTTTTGGAGAGTATTCTTTCAACATTTCTTTCTTTTCTAGAGCTAAAAGACTAGAAGCTGCTGTTCCCCATACAACATCTGCTTGTGTATTTTTCCCTTCTGCTAACAATTTCGCTGTAATAACCCCTGTTGAATCACGAACAATATTTAATTTCACATCTGGGTATTTCTTTTTAAAGGAATCAAGATAAATAGGTACAAGTTCTTCTTCAATTGCTGTGTAAACTGCTAATGATTCAGACAGTTTGTCATCTTTCACTTTCGCCCCAGCAGTTTCTTCTTTCTTAGTACCACATCCCATTAATAAAGAAAATATTCCCCCGGTTGCTACAGCTTTACAGAGTGTTTTTTCACTTTTTCTCTCTCCTTTTATTTTTCTTATGTACAACTCCAATATAAACGCCAAGTGTAAAAACAGTATTAAACTAACATTAATCTTTTGTTTGTTGTTTGTTTTTGTGTAATACGTTGCTACTTCAATGTTTTTTCATATTTTTTCACAACAAAAAAACAGAAAATTTACAATTAATTAAGAAAAGATTAAAAATTCCACAAAAAAATGAGGCGTTTGTAAAAAACGCCTCATTTTTGCTTACCCTTTTTTGAATTGCGATTTGCATATTTCGCTGGATTTTCATTTTCATACTCTACCGCAAATTCCGCATCCGGTAGGCTTTCTTTTGGAGTTTTATTATGATTCATTGCCGCATGTTGTTTTACTTTTCGTTTTACCACTTACAATACCTTCCTTCACTGTAATGACATCTTACTTTCTATATTAGTTTGAGAAAACTTTCAAAAATTATTGATGGGAAGTGTTAACAAGTACAAAGCAACGTATATATGGAAACACTATATCTGAACAGGAAATTCATATTTCCTACTATAATAAAGAAGGAACGATTACTTTGAAGAAAAAACAACAAATTCATTCACCCATTTTAGATGAAACCTTGCCGCATCAAATGAATTTCCCCTCCTTTAAAGGAACAGGAAAACAAATGCAACACCCCTTTATTAATCAATACGATGTTGTAATTGGAGATAGTAAATACAATTCTAAAAATAGCCCACTTAACAATTGGAGTGATGAAGTTGATCCGGCCATTATGGCTGGCGAAGAATGGATCCATCCAACAAATGATATCGGATGGATTTCAGAAGAAAATCAAGAAGTGTTACGAAACAAAACAGACGGGGTTGAAGATTCATTTATGCACCCTCAATTTGGTATTAACGATTAAAAAACCATTCTACCTTTATAGGTAGAATGGTTTCATGTTATCCAATAATAATTCTCTCTTTGGGATATTTATAGCGAGGTGGTTGTTCCCTTCCACCACTTGCTAAAATAAATGTTAAAATACCAACACGACCAATAAACATGAGAACAATTAATACAAGTTTTCCAGCAGTTGTTAAATCAGAAGTGATACCTGTTGATAACCCAGTCGTTCCAAATGCAGAACATACTTCAACAATTAAACTCATAAATGGTGCATTTTCAGTCATCGATAAAATAAATAAAGCAGAAGCACATAATAAAATCCCCATAGTCATAACAACGGACGCTTTTAAAACGTCTTCCTCATGCAATTGCCGTTTAAAAACACGTACCGTTCTTTCACCTTTTGCAAACGTATATAGGGAAAGAATATTCACAGCAAACGTCGTTGTACGTATTCCCCCTCCAACTGAACTTGGAGAAGCACCAATAAACATTAAAACACTCATAAATAAAAGCGTCGGCTGTGACAAGTCACGTATATCCATTGTCGCTAATCCACCACTTCTCGTTGTAACGGATTGAAACAACGTATAAAATACCGTTTCATGCCAGGATTTCCCTAATAAAAACTGATTTCGCTCCAATAAAAAAATAACGATTGTTCCCACAATAATAAGCGAGAAAAATGTCGTTGTTGTCAATTTTGTAAATAGTGAAAAACGAAACAATTGATGTTTTTCCTTACTCAAATACTGTTTTACTTCCATTAGCACAGGAAAGCCAATTGCTCCTAAAATAATAAGAAGCATATGAATTATTTGTACAATATAGTCTTTCTGATATGGAATAAGCGACTGACCAGTTAAATCAAATCCACCATTCGTTGTTGCACTAATAGAGGCAAAAAAACCATGAAAATACGCTTCTTTCCAACTTGGGAAATAGAGTAAAAATCTTGTTCCTAATAGAAGCGCCCCAACCACTTCTATCGAAATAATCAAAATTAAAATAGACCGCATCAACTCAACAAGCCCTGATAAATTTCCTTGGTTATGATCTGCCATAATTAATCGTCTTCGCTGCAAACCTATTTTCTTACCTGTTATCATCCAAACAAATGTACCAAGTGCCATAATTCCTAAACCGCCTAATTGTAATACGAGCGCTAAAATCATAATACCTGCCGTATTAAACGTATCTGGAATAGAAACCACTGAAAGCCCCGTAACACTAACAGCGCTAACAGATATAAATAACGCATCTATAAAAGTCCATTTTACACCTGGCTTAATGACAAATGGTAAACTTAATAAAATTACAGAAACAATTACTGCTATGAAATAAAATAAAACAATAAGCTGTACCGGACGCAATTTTTGCAAAAATTTCTTTATATCTCTCATCCCATCACTTCGCTACCTTTTTTCTATCGATTAAACAAAGAAAAATCATCATTTTCTTTATTTGTAAATAACTGCTGAAATAGTTTTGCAAATACCATTCCATATACAGTTCCATTTCCCCCATACGGTAATGCATAATACAAATTAGAGACTTTATCATCTTCTTTACAAATAGGAAGACCATCATGACTTCCGCCAAATGCAGCAGCCCAATAATATTCAGCTCTTGTATTTGAAATATTTGGAAACATCTCTTGTATAATTTTAGTTAGCAATTCTCGTTTATGCAATAACTTTGTATCACCAAATTTCTGAAGTTGCATCGCTTCATCTAATCCGCCTACAATAATTCTATTTTTGTACGTACGAAAATACAAATACGGCCGAGCAGTTTCCCAAATTAATGATTGTTCGTGCCACCCATTAAAATGCTCTTGCTCATTTGTAACAATAGCATAAGAGGTTTCTACCGTTGTATTTGCTTCTTTTTTCCCAAATAGTGTTTCATATCCTGTAGCCATAATCACTGCTTTCGCTACAATTTTCTTACCTATTTTTGTGTAAGAAACCAAATCTTTTTGAACAGGCTTAATATGCACAACCTCTGTATTTTCAAAAATAGAAGCACCTAGCTGGTTTGCTTTATGTATAAGACCATGAGCTAACATATACGGGTTCACTTCTGCATCCCCCCCTGTATATAATGCTGCCGGTTTTGTAAATGAATATCGTTTCTTAATATCAGATTCTGTAAAATACTCAACAGGAAATCCGTAACGTTGTAATGTACGATACTCTTCTTGAAGGAATGAAATATCTTCATTTTGACTTGCATAATATAAGCTTCTTCTCGGAATAAAACAAGGATCAATATCTAACATTGGAACAACCTGTTCCAATGTTCGCAGTGCCTCGTAACAAAGCTGATAAGCTCGCACCCCTTTTGCTTCCCCAAATGTATGAATCAAAGATGTCAATGACTTATCATGAACAAATTGTAGTAATCCTGTATTAGCAACTGTGCTTCCGTGTGCAATTTTTCGTTTATCAATCAACGTGACACTCATTCCTAATTTTGTTAAAAAATATGCAATTTGAGCGCCTGATTCTCCGCTTCCAACCATAAGCACATCACATATCATATCATTTTCTAATATCGGATAACAAGGCATACAAGCTTCTTCATTCCAGTATAACTTCCCTAATGCTAATTTCATAACTATTCTCCTACAATTGAATTTCCTCCCTTTTATTTTTTGTTATTTTACATAAAAAAATCCAGCTAGCCTATGCTAGCTGGATTTTCCATTTCATTCGTATGAACAAAAAAGATATGTGTTCAAGCCATATTAATCACTTTTCCACTTCAATTAGAGCGTTCCTCAAGCCAATTTCCAACTGTAGGATACGTTTGTTTTACAGCCGTTCCACCATATACAACTGACATATGTCCTGTCGGCAAGCACACATACTGTTTGTCTGTACTAGAAATATGGTCCAGCAACGCCTCTACTTGGCATGGCAATGCAATATGATCACGTTTTGCAGAAATATTTAAGACATTTGCCTTAATGTTTTCAAGTTTTACTTTTTGACCTCGAATCACGAGCTCACCTTTAACCAATTTATTATTTTGATAAAAATCGCGAATCCATTGTCGATACGATTCACCTGGGAATGGGATACCATCTCCAACCCATTTTTGAATTAGCTTCCAGCTTTCAACAAAGCGCTCATTTTCTGAGCGGTCAAGTAAAGCAACATACGGACCAACAAAGTTTGTAATTGGCTTTAACATTTTATTTCCGAAATCAATCATTTCCGGCGGTATATTTCCAAATGTATCAACTGCTTTGTCTAAGTTAAAATACTTTTCATCTAATAATGGACCATATAATCCGGTTTCAGAGAAATCAAATGGACTTGTCATAAAAATTAAATTTCGAATCGGCATATGTGGGTGAAGTGCCGCATAAATGGATGTTAGCGTACCACCCATACAATATCCGAGTAGAGATACCTCGTCCGCTTTTGCAGTTCGCATTACTTTTTTAACTGCTTTTGCAATATAGTCGAACACAAAATCATCAAACTTTAAATGACTATCTTCTAAACCGAATGTGCCCCAATCAAGCATATACACATCAAAACCACGATCTACTAAATATTCCACCAAACTATTTCCTGGTGTCAAATCCATAATATATGGTTTATTAATTAGCGCATAGATCAATAAAATGGGAACTGAATGTGTTTTTTCCTGCTTTGGAATGTAACGATACAGCTTCGTTTTATTTTTCGTCCAAATGACCTCTTTTGGAGTTAAAGCAACTTGTGGCTCTGGTTCACGCAGTAAAACTTCACTCGCTCTTTTAAAACGACGATATGCTTTTCGATATTCTTCTGGGTATAGTTCCAATTGCTTTTCCCATTCTGTTACGAATGTAGTCATTTTCCTATCTCCTTTTTAACTGATTTCCTTCTTCAAGAAAGAAGTGCACTCCTGCTATGGATATGCACTTTCTCCTTGCTTCATTACATATATAATCCGCCGTTAATATTTAACTGTTGACCAGTGATATACGCTCCATCACGGCACAAGTATACAACACCTTTTGCAATTTCATCCGCTTGTCCGAAACGTTTCTTTGGAATCTTAGAAACGATTTTTTGACGAACATCTTCCGGCACTTCTGCTACCATTTCTGTATCAATGAATCCTGGGCAAATCGCATTCACTGTTACATTTGTTTTCGCAAGTTCTAGCGCTAATGACTTTGTAAATCCTAACATACCAGCTTTTGCTGCTGAATAGTTTGTTTGTCCAAATCCACCAGCTTGTCCAATAATAGAAGAAATGCTAATGATTCTACCCTCTTCTGATTCTGTTATGTAAGGAAGTGCCGCACTCGTTGTATTAAATACACTACTTAAGTTTACATCGATTACGCGATCCCAATCTTCACGGTTTAATTTTTTGAAAGTACGGTCTCTTGTAATACCAGCATTATTTACAAGAATATCTACCTTACCAAAATGATTCACAGCTTCATCTACAAGGCGCTTCGCATCTTCTAGCTTAGAAACATCTGCCTGAACTGCATATACATCATGACCTTCTGTTCCTAATTCATTCACTAGATTTTCAGCCGCTTCTTTACTGCTATTATAGTTAATAACAACCTTTGCTCCCTCTTTTGCTAATGCTACTGTAATCGCTTTACCAATTCCTTTTGCCCCACCTGTTACGATTGCTACTTTACCATTTAATTGAACCATTTCTATTCCCCCTTTATTGAATTTGTTAGATATAAGAATGCATCACCTTGATACATATTTTAAAACGATATTCTACATACAAACTATTTTCAGCTGTTCATACCATTCGTAAAAGAGGTTCTCCCTTTCCCTTTTTGAACGTATAAACAACACTTCTTAACTACTTTTTATTCTCTGGTTTCAGAGGCGCTTTCGCCACTTCTTTCTCTGGTTCCTGTAATTTTGCTAACACTTCATTTTGTTTTTCAAGTAATCCTAAAATCTTATCCACTTTATCTTCTAATGTACGAATATCTTGTTTCACTTTTGTTACATCACGTTTTAGCGTAGGAGATTGTCCTAAAGAATCTGCTTTTTCTTCCAAAAACTCTTCGATGTTATCAACTTTATTTTCTAAGTTAATAACAAGCGTAGCTACTCTTGCGATATCGTCTTGGGTTGGCATGTTCACTTTTTCTAAATAGCCTTTTGTTGCATCATTCAACATCTTCTGATAAAACAAATTCAAATCTAGAACGCTTCCCATCCAAGCAGAATATTCTTCTGTTTTGATTGTTTCATTGAGCGTTTTTCCCCAAAATGTTTCGGTCTGTTCATAAGCTTCTTTCCATGCTTGTAGTGGATCGAATTTTTGATCAATCACTTCTCCTACACTCCTCTATTCGTTTTTGAAACAATTCAACCTATTCACTATTTTCCAATATTCTGAATAAAACTTCAAGTCTGTATTTTGTTTTTTTCTATATTCCAACAAATGTATTGACATAGAAAACAGATAGGTGTAAATTGCACTTATAAGCAAAAAATTCCATTTAACTGATTCATGAGGTGATGCACAATCATGCTACATAATGAACCAGAACAACAAGAAAGTTTGGAAACAAACCAAGCGAAACAACCAAACTCCATGCCAAAAAACTTCTTAGTTCCCTTCTTACTTCTCTGTCTAAAAGACTGGAGTCTTCACGGTTACAAACTGATTCAAATGCTAATGGATATTGGCTTTTCTTCCGTTGACCAAGGTAATGTTTATAGAACCTTGCGCAAGCTAGAAAAAGAAAACCTCATATCTTCCACTTGGGATACAAGTGAAGGAGGGCCAGCAAAGCGAATTTATTCTTTAACAGAATATGGAGAGCAATATTTAGCAACATGCGCGACCTCTTTTGAACATTACCAAAATATGTTGCGAACATTCTTCACGTTATACACCAATGCATTCTTTCCA
Source organism: Bacillus sp. 95MFCvi2.1 (assembly GCF_000374965.1). NCBI lineage: Bacteria > Bacillati > Bacillota > Bacilli > Caryophanales > Bacillaceae > Bacillus > Bacillus sp. 95MFCvi2.1. The sequence goes on from NZ_KB895692.1 coordinate 223,484, forward strand.
TTTTCTACTTCTCCAGAAAAGGATGAAAAAAAATCTTCATCTTCACCTGGTGGTACAGCAGAATAATCTGCGTTCACAATATGCAAAAAAATATTTGGAGGTCAAACCATGGAAACTAAACCATACGAACTGGTCGATGCATTTTGGAAAAATTGGTCACATTCTCTTTCCCTTTTCTCTTCAGCAGGGAAACAATTGGAGCAACTTACTTTAGAAACTTTAAAACAACAGCAGGATGCTTTGCATAAATTAACAGCAGGAGTAGATGAACTCGAAAAAGAACTACAACAATTCACTACTCAATTTAATAGTCAATATACAGAATACGTGAAGCAATTCACAGGCAACTCCTTAAATGAACAAATTAACGAATGGCAAGAAAAATGGAACGAACTTTCTAATCATATTCATCAACTTACTGTGTCTCCAACAAAAACATCTTTATCGATTCTTACTCAAACGAACGGCAAGTTTGAAGAAACAACAAAACAATTCATTGAACAACAACAACTTCAACGTGACGAGGGTCAAAAACAATTAGAAGGTTTTTTGGAAGAATTCAAATCTACACAACTGGAACTCGTAAAAAAGTTCGAGGAAAACTCAAAAAATCTATTTACTTCCATCAAGTAAGGAAAATGTGGCAGCTTACCGCAGAACAAACTAAACTCTTTCTTCCTCCCATTGCATCAAGATGGCTTACATTTTTCGATATGGAAAAGAAGGAGGAAAAAATGAATCCATTTCAAGAAGCGCAGTCTGTTCCAGAGCTTCATTATGATGAGATTCAAGTTGGCGATCAAGCATCCTTAACAAAAACGATTACCAATGAAGACATTATCACTTTTGCAAAACTGACCGGGGATGTAAATCCAATTCATATTCTGGACTCTTTTGCAAAAACAACAATGTTTAAAGAAAGAATTGCACATGGTATGCTTGTTTCAGGATTTATTTCGACCATTCTCGGAACAAAATTACCAGGAAAAAACACAATTTATTTATCACAAAATGTATCATTTCGTGCACCTGTAAAAATTGGTGATACCTTACGCGTAGTCGCAGAAGTTATCAAAAAACGTGATGATAAAAAAATTATTACGTTGCAAACAAATGTATATAATCAATGGAATGATATAGTTGTCGAAGGTACAGCAACAATAATGAAAAAAGAGTAGCACACATGCTACTCTTTTTTCGTATCCAATAACTTCTAATCTCACCGATTACTTCCGTGTATGACCAAACATATAACACATACACTAACGATACCAGTTTATACAGTGAGCTAGCTTGTATCAGCAAAACATTCCTTTACTGCTCATTAAAAACAAATAAACTGGAATATAAATTAGGATGTGTTATCAATGGTAAAAACAAATAAATTACTTGTTCCTGGTGCTGAGCAAGCGCTAGAACAATTTAAATATGAAATTGCACAAGAGTTTGGTGTAAGCTTAGGTTCGAATACAGCATCTCGTTCTAACGGATCTGTCGGTGGCGAAGTAACAAAACGTCTCGTTTCCTTAGCACAACAACAATTACGTGGATAATTCTATAAATAATTGATTCAGGGGCAGATATATTCTGCCTCTTTTCCTTTTCAACATACATTGTAATTCTTTTTGACATACTACAAAGAGCAAGCCGAAAGGAAAGGTATATACTATGAAACGGATTAATATTAAAATGAGTCCTCCTCGTGTACTTACGTTATCTTTTATTGCACTATCCATTATCGGAACATGCCTATTAAAACTGCCTATCTCCACTACAACTTCAATTTCTTGGCTAGATGCATTATTTACAACTGTTTCTGCATTTACAGTTACAGGACTTGGCGTTGTTGACACCGGAAAAGTGTTCACCCTATTTGGGCAACTTGTCATTTTAACACTCATACAAGTTGGCGGTCTCGGCATTATGAGCTTTGCTATATTAATCGCGATTATGCTCGGGAGAAAAATCGGTCTCCAAAATCGAATTTTACTACAGCAAGCATTAAATCAAACAAATATCGGCGGAGTGATTCGTCTCGCAAAATCATTATTTCTATTTTCTTTTACCATTGAATGTTTCGCTACTCTTCTTCTTGCTTTTGAATGGGTTCCAAAATACGGTGTTTTTAACGGACTATATTATAGTTTTTTTCATGCCATTTCAGCATTTAACAACGCCGGATTTTCCATTTGGACTGATAATTTAATGTCACAATCTCATAGTATACTCGTCAACATAGTCATTTCCTCTCTCATTATTTTAGGCGGAATTGGTTTCACAGTCATAGTGGATATAAAAAGAAAACGCAACTTTAAGAACCTTACATTACACTCTAAACTTATGCTCTCATCTACTCTTATTGTAAATATTGCTGCTACAATTTTAATTTTTATATTTGAATTCCATAATCCAATTTCTATGAAAGGATTTACACCGTTTGAAGAAGGACTAGCAGCCTATTTCCAAGCTGTTTCCACACGTACAGCTGGTTTTAATACTGTAGACATGGCACAATTAACAAAACCATCTCTTTTACTAATGATGTTGCTCATGTTCATTGGAGCTGGTAGTGCTTCAACAGGTGGCGGCATTAAATTAACAACCTTTTTAATTATGCTACTCGGGGTTCTTAAATTTTTACAAGAGCAAGATGACATTGTCATCTTTAAAAAATCAATAAAAGATGGTTTGATTGTAAAATCACTTGCCATTGTAGTCATTTCAATCTCATTTATTTTTTTCGCCATATTAATTTTAAGTATCACCGAACAAGTTCCCCTCTTAATGAGTGCCTTTGAAGTATTTTCGGCATTTGGGACTGTTGGTCTCAGTATGGGACTTACCTCAAAATTGACAATAATCGGAAAGATAACCATTATCTTTATGATGTTTTTTGGAAAAATGGGTCCTTTAACATTAGCATTTTCTTTTGCACATAAAAAACAAAGAAAGATAAAATATCCAAACGAAGACATTTTAACAGGTTGACAAACATTTACATTATCCATATAATGAAAATACAATAGCATATTTCCAAAGGGGAGTAGCGTCCAAGAATATATTCTTGGAAACAAAGTCGTCATTACGTAGAACTCAGTTCTTCCGGCTTTGTTGGCATTTTTATTACATATGTCTAGCAAGACCTTTGCCTATCAACGGCAGAGGTCTTTTTTGTATTCTTTTCCAATTCCTTCCGTCGTTGATAGGTTGGAGTATGGGGAAACTAAACAGTGGGGAAACCTCTTCACTTGTTTAGGATTTATACAATTGAGAGGAGAATGTACATGGATGTATCATTATTATTGGAGTATGGTTGGGTATTGCTTATCTTAATTGCACTAGAAGGAATTTTAGCAGCAGATAACGCTCTAGTCCTTGCCATTATGGTAAAACATTTACCAGAAGACAAACGAAAAAAAGCATTATTTTACGGATTAGCAGGAGCTTTCGTGTTCCGTTTTGGATCATTGTTTATGATCTCTTTCTTAGTCGACGTATGGCAAGTGCAAGCACTGGGGGCGATTTATTTAATGTTTATCGCTGGTAACCATTTATTCAAAACATATGTTAAAAAGAATACACATGAAGAAACTGAAGAGAAAGAAACAAAGAAAAAACAAGAAAACTTTTGGTGGACAGTATTTAAAGTTGAAGTTGCCGACATTGCGTTTGCCGTTGATTCTATTTTAGCAGCTGTTGCATTAGCGATGACTTTACCAAAAACAGGCCTTGGTACAATTGGTAGTCTTGATACAGGACAATTTCTTGTTATTTTTACAGGTGGGCTCATTGGTTTAATCATTATGCGATTTGCTGCATCTGCTTTCGTACAAATATTAAAACGTAAACCAGGGTTAGAAACTGCTGCATTCTTAATTGTTGGTTGGGTTGGTGTGAAACTAGCAGTTTATACGTTAGCACACCCTGCTTTAAATGTTATTCCACACAGTTTCCCAGAATCAGCACCATGGAAAATTGGATTTTGGATTGTACTAATTGGAATTGCAATGGGTGGTTGGTTCTTATCTAAAGATACAAGTGTCCAAAATACACAAAAGAATTTGGATGAAAAAGCGCTGTAACAACAGCGTTTTTTCATTTACCTGACACTAAATAGTCCCCCCTTCAAAAATAGATAGAGGATAACTAATCCATTTGCCATCCTTGAAAGATAACACCCAAATGATAGAAGTTTCATTTTATTACATAAAAAGTTGCCATTTCCCTCTATTTTTACAAACATATGATATGATACCACGATTTGTTAACGCTTTCATTCAGAAGGTATGTCCTTTTTGTGAAATATTGCACAAACTTATTGAAACTAAGAGTAAATACGTGTACCTTATTCATATGAGGAGTACTTATAGACAATGTACTAAAGGAGCGTATTATTATGCTAGAACAAGGATTAGCTTACGTTGTACAACTTGCGCAGAAAAAGAAACAAATGTTGGATGCAAATCCAATGCAATATTTCATTCGCGCTGCACTAGCTGGCATCTATATTGGTTTTACTATTGTACTATGTTTTAAATTAGGGAATTTCTTCAATGTTGTAAATTCACCCGCAACATATTTAGCATCTTCTATGTTTTTTGGAATTGCACTTATATTAATTATATATGGCGGAGCTGAATTATTTACAGGAAATACAATGTATTTTACAGTCGCAACTCTGCGAAAGGAAACAACAATTGGCGATACACTTCGTAATTGGATCGCTTGTTATGTAGGTAACTTAGCAGGTGCAGTATTTTTTGCATTGTTATTTTACGCAACTGGTATTTTCCAATCAATCAATCATGGACATTTAATGAGTACAGTCGTTGCAGTAAAAATGGGAACACCTACAATGCAATTATTTTTCAAAGCGATTTTATGTAACTGGCTCGTATGCCTTGCATGTTTCCTACCTTCTCAAGTAAAAGGAGATACAGCAAAAATACTTATTATGATGTTTCTTGTCTTTACTTTCTTCTTATCCGGTTATGAACATAGTATTGCAAACTTATCATTATTTGCACTATCTTTAGTATCACCACATCCTGATACAATTTCTTTCGCTGGTGCTATCCATAACTTAATTCCGGTTACAATTGGCAACATTATAGGCGGATCCGTATTCGTTGGTATGGTATATCATTATTTAACTCAAAAAAATCCAGAACCTAAAGCGGCAGAAGATAACTTAGAAGCAGTTCAACAAGAAGAAATCATCCCTTTACAAGCACAGATGAAACACTAAAAAAGTTCCAAGGATCCCCTTGGAGCTTTTTTACTTCCAGTGCATTTCACCTGTATATTTGAGGAAATCTCTCTCGTTTCTTTTCCTTTATTTATCCGTTCTAACATGTACTGCATACCAATTGAATCATTTGTATGTAAATGAATTTCCTGTACATAAAGGCCTTCCGTACAAAAAACTTCTAAAAAATCCAAACCATTTTTCTGACGCCATCCCATATTATAATCGAGCGATATAATATCTACATCAGAATTGTGCAAAAAATTCAAAGCAGTTTCGACTGTTGTCGCTAAGACATAACCGAAGGGGCAAGGTCTTTGATCATCCATATACACTTTCATTTTCTACTTCTCCTTTATCCCGCTATTTGCGGACAGTAATACCTCCACTGATTACAGTTTCACTTTATTCCAGATATATCATAGCCAAATAACATATTGTTCCAAGTGCAATAAACGGTCCGAATGGCAATGGTTGTCTTGATGTAATACGCTTGAGTAACATACCAATTCCAAAGAAACAAAGACTCAAACTAGAGGCACAACAAAGCACAATAAAAATTGCTTTCGCCCCTATTATAAATCCAAGTAGCGAAAGTAATTTCACATCACCTCCTCCAAGTCCATTCGGAAATAGAATTTGAACGAGATATAACACAATAAATATCGTTCCTGCACCAATCAAGCCCTCCCACCAAGGAACGAGTGAAATAAAAATATGTTCTATTACAAATAAACAAGCAAAAGAGAATAAAATTACATCCGGGATTAACATATAGAACAAATCTGTCATTGTAATGATAATGAGTAAAGAAAGTAACGTCCATATAAGAATTAGTTCTTTATCCATTCCAATCACATACGTAAAAAAAAGAAATGCTCCCCCTGTTATCACCTCAAACAATGTATAAATAAAGGGTACTTTCATTTTACAATGAATGCAGCGACCTCTTTGTAAACAAAAAGAAATAATTGGAATAAGCTCTTTCGGCCTTAGCGTATGACGACAATAGTCACAATAAGAACGAGGAGCAATAATAGATTGTCCAATAGGAATGCGTACTGCTACAACCGTATAAAAAGAACCTAGCACCGTTCCTATTAAAAAAGCATATAAATAAAATATCACACCATCCTCTCCTTCCCCAAAAGAATATAGCAAAAAGAGAGCGACACTTCCATTTCGCATTATCTTTGTTCTAATAAAAAAGCAGGCCATTTCTTAGCCTGCTTTTCCCCATTTTACACTATAAAATAATATGCTTTTAATGGTCCATGTACACCTACAACAAGATTCATTTCAATATCAGCTGAGTTACTTGGACCTGTAATAAAGTTAATACAAGATGCAACTTCTTCTCCATTCTCTACACGCGTATTCATATCATGAACCGCTTGTGTAATACGTGGTACAATTGTTTCACGTGGAATGATTGCAAAATAAATCGTAGGCAAGAAGTGTAAAGAACGACCTTGTCCTTTATGACTTTGCACGACAATTGTACCGGATTCTGCTAATGTGTAATCACTAAAAGCAATACCGATATTTGCTTTTTCAGCCAAGCGAATATTTTCTTCTTTTTTCTCTGGATCCCAAGTGTTTACTTCAACATTTTCGTTCGGAAGTTCTATAGAAAATAGAGCATTCAAACCGTACATATCAAAACGTTCGTCCCCCGATAATAAAATAGGTCCACCGCCGTTTTCAGTAATTACTTTTCGAACTACTGCACTCAGTTCATCCTTTGTTGCTTCAATTACAGTCGTATGAATGTTGGTACATTGTTTTTTGAATACTGCTAACAATTCTTCCTCTGAATAATCTTTCAACGTTTCTACGTTTACATTATTCTTCCATACTGGACGCTGTACTCCTTCTGTTTTACGCGCACGCCCAAGTTCTTTCGCAATGTTGTCTAAAAAGGAATCACGGTTTTGAATTGTCCCTGTCATCAGTCATTCCCGCCTTTCTTATGATCTTTATACCAATCACGGAATCTTTCTTTACTTGGAGCTGGGAACTCGCGAATATCCGTCCAGTTTTTCAGCGGCCCTACACCTTTCGTTACACGATTACCAGACGTAAATGGACTCATAGCAGCCGGAGCAATTTTAGATCCCATTTTGTATAAAGATGCGGAAGACGCACCCATACTAAACATCTTCATTGCTAATTTTTCTGCAAGTGGCGCTCGCCCTTCTTTCTCAACAATGACTTGGCGATGTTTTAATAACAAGTCATGCAATGGAATTTTTACCGGACAAGCTTCTGTACACGCTCCGCATAAACTAGAAGCATACGGAAGCTCTTTATAATCATCATATCCACCTAAAAGTGGTGTTAATACTGCCCCAATTGGACCAGAATAGATGGATCCATAAGAGTGACCCCCAACATGACGATATACAGGACATACGTTTACACAAGCTGCACAGCGAATACATTGCAACACTTGACGGAATTCAGAACCTAAAATTGTAGAACGTCCATTATCAACAACAACTAAATGAAATTCTTCTGGTCCGTCTACTTCCTCTTCCTGAATCGGTCCTGCTACCGTTACATAACTTGTTAATTTTTGACCAACCGCACTGCGGCACAGTAAACCAACAAGAACATCTAGTTCTTCCATAGTTGGAACCATACGTTCCATACCCATTACCGCGATTTGTGTTTTGGGAATAGACATAACAAGGTCAGCATTTCCTTCGTTTGTTACTAGACAAAGAGAGCCTGTATTTGCAACTGCAAAGTTACATCCCGTTACCCCAATTTCAGCATCCATAAATTTTTCACGAAGTTGTTTACGAACAAACTTTGTCATTTCATATGGATCATCAGAATTTTCATACCCAAGCTTTTCTTTAAACACATCACGAATTTGCGTTCTGTTTTTATGAAGTGCTGGTGCAATGATATGAGATGGTGGATCGTTATCTACTTGTAAAATGTACTCACCTAAGTCACTCTCTAATACTTCACAGCCAATTTCTTCAAGTGCATGGTTCATGCTAATTTCTTCCGTTACCATCGACTTTGATTTTACAACTTTTTTTGCTTGCTTCTTCTTTGCTACCTCTTGAATATACTGTGCTGCTTCTTCTTTCGTTTTTGCAAAGAAAACATGCCCGCCTCTTTTAGATACATTTTCACTCAGTTGCATTAAATAGTAGTCTAAGTTTTCTAACGTATGCTGACGAATTTGTTCACCAAGTTCACGCCATTCTTCCCAGTTTCCTAATTCATCGGCTGCTTTTAAGCGATTTGTATATAAACGCGTTTGTGCAGAAGATACTGCCCCGCGCATAAATGAATCTTGAATTCCATCGCCAACGCGATCATTAAATTTTTTCTCACTGATTTTCATAGACATAGCTTATGTTCCCCCTTCATGAGCGACTATTCAATACCTCAGCAATATGCATTACTTTTACTTCTTTACCTAAGCGCTCAATACGTCCGCCAATGTTTAACAAACACCCACAGTCAGCACCAATTAAATAATCAGCACCTGTTTCCATCACACTATCCACTTTCTCATCTACCATTTGTTCAGAGATTGGTGTCATTTTAACTGAAAACGTTCCCCCAAAACCACAACAATTTTGTACGTTTGGTAGTTCTTTTACAGTTAGCCCTTTTACATTTGATAGTAAAATCCCTGGAGCTTCTTTTACTCCTAGCAAACGTGTCATATGACAAGATTTGTGAACAGTCGCTGTTCCTTCTAAGTGCGCACCAACATCTGTAACTTTTAACACATCAACAATAAATTGTGTTAATTCATATGTTTTATCTGCTACTTTTTGTGCACGAGGTGCCCATTTCGGATCATCTTTAAAAACGTGTGGATACTCATGAAACATTGTCGCACAAGAACCAGATGGTGTAACGATATATTCTGCATCTTCGAAAGTTTCAATCATATGCTTCATCGCTTCTTTTGCTGCTTCTACATGACCGCTGTTATATGCTGGTTGTCCACAGCAAACTTGAGCTTCTGGAAATTCAATTTCACACCCTAAATGCTCCAACAATTCAACCGTTGCTTTACCAACATTTGTTTCAAACATATCAACTAAGCAAGTAACAAACAAAGTAACTTTCATAATTATAATTCCCCCTCATTACAACTTCGCCAACAATCATATGGTCATCAGATGACTTAACAGAAAGAAGAAGCTAGGCATAATTGACCTACCTAAACCTCTCCCTAAAAAGAAAACGCTTACTCAATCTTTCTCTATTCTATCAGAAAAATGAAATTTTGAAAGACTAAATCACGAATTTATATCTTGTCTACCTGTGACAATATGCTCTACATTTGTTAAATGATTTAGCATTGCTTGCTGTGCAGATTCCACATCTTGTTTCAATACCGCATCATAAATAACTTGATGCTCTTCTAAAAGTCGTTCTGCTGTTGTTTGTTCACCATATAAAATAATGCGTCTCGACTCACCAATCGTCTCAGCAATCATTTCCGAAACATGATTCATAAGTTCGAGTAAGATGTTGTTATGTGAAGATTCTGCAATTCCCATATGAAAATGAAAGTCCGCTTTTTCACCAGCCCTTTCATTCCCCATGCTTTTTTCCATTTCATCTAACCAATGCTTCATATTTTTCAAATTATCTTCTGTACGTTTTACTGCTGCTGCCCGAACTGCCCCGACTTCAAGCACTTTTCGTACTTCCAATAAATCTAAAATATCTTCCTTCTTCATTAACAACATGTTATTTAAAGGTTTTGTCAATGCTGAAGAATCGAAGTTCTTCACATATGTTCCTTCCCCTTGTTTCATTTCAATTAACCCCATAGCTCGCAAGGCACTAAGCGCTTCACGAACTGCAGATCTGCCAACTTGAAACTGCTCGGCTAATTGATGAACAGGAAGAAGTTTGTCACCAGGTTTTAATGTACCATTTTTTATCATCGTTAAAATGGCTTCAGATACTTCTTCGTAAATTTTTTTCGGCTTAATAGATTTGTACTCCAGTTAAATCACCTCAGTATCATCCAAACAACAATTCAAACGATTTATAAGAACATAGCATCCATAACCATTTTAGAACGAATTAGTAAGAAGTACAAATGTTTTGTTCATAAAATAGCCAAATTTTTGTTATATAGAGGAAATTGATGGTTATTATACCCAGTAGCGGGTTGTAACTGGTATTTAATCTGGTATTATTCGCCTTCATTTCCTATTTCCCCCTCTATTCACGGATAGTAAGACCCCCACTTCAAAACGTGTTACGTTTAAGTGGGGAAATTGACAACTAAAACATACTTCCTTCTTCATTCGCAGGTAATTTTATAATAACCGTTGTTCCCTTTCCTTTTTCACTTTCGACTCGCCATTCTCCATCATGGATATGCACGATTTGTTTGACAATCGCAAGACCAAGACCTGTTCCACCATGCCTGCGACTTCGCCCTTTATCAACCCGATAGAAACGTTCGCCAAGCTGCTCTAAATGCTCAGCATCAATACCAATTCCCGTATCCTTTATTTTTAATTCACACTGCCTATCTTTTTTCTTCAATTGTATAGAAATGTTTCCATTTTGATTTGTATAACGAATAGCGTTGTCTAGCAAGTTATGAAGCACCTGTTGCATCCGATCCTCATCAATCGTTACAATAATATCTGGATCAAGATCCGTTGAAATATACAGCTCTTTTTCCATACATTTCAATTCGTACGTTTCTAATACATCTTCAATAAGCTGCGCAAATACAATCGGTTGTTTTTTTAATGGAAAATGGTCTCCTTCAAGTTGCGCCAAATCCAATAAATCATGAACAAGCCGTTGCATACGACCAGCTTCTCTATGAATGAGCTGTGTAAATTTTGATTGTTGCTGTCCCTTTGCAACTCCATCTAATATCGCTTCACTATACCCCTTAATATAACTTAGCGGCGTCCGCAGTTCATGAGAAACATTTGCTGAAAATTCCTTACGTTTGACATCTTCCATTTCTAATGAATTTGCCATTTTATTAAACGCTTTCCCTAAACGTCCTATTTCATCTTCCGACGAAATCGTAATACGCTCAGAAAAATCTCCTGTTGCCATATGATTTGCAACTCGTTCCATTTGTGAGAGCGGTTTTGTAATCGCAATAATAATTTTTCTACCAATCCATATTGTAAGTAAAATCATAACGAAAGCTAATGGAGCTAAAATAAGTCCCATATCATAGATTAAATCTTTAATACTCTTTAATGGAATATATGAGTACACAATCCCAACTAATTTCTTTTCTTCTAAAACAGGAATAACAACTCCCATAATATTACGCTCGAAATGTTCTTCATATCCAACCTTCGTAACGGTCTTTCCATCTAACAATGTTTGTCTATCACTCTCACTAATAAGGGAATGATGATGTACATCAAAAGGTATACAAGCACTTAAATCACGAGGATTACTAACGAAAAGTACATCCGCACTCGAGATACGATCAAATGCCTGAACTTTCTCTCCAAACGCTAACGTACCCTCGTCCTTTTTATATTGAGATACGAGCCTTTTCCCTTCCATTACTAACGAATCTTCAATGTTTTGAACATATAACTTTTCATATGAATATAAGGACACGAAATAAAGAAAAGAAACTGTCACACATACTGCACATACCACCGTAAGCCAAAGCTTTTGTACCATCGTAAACATGTTACACCTCAAATTTATAACCTACACCCCAAACTGTTTGAATGTAGTTTCCACTTTCTCCAAGTTTTAAACGCATCGTTTTCACATGTGTATCTACCGTTCTCGTACTTCCTGCGTAATCATATCCCCATACTTTTTCAAGTAATTGCTCACGACTAAACACTTGTCCACTATGCCCGCAAAGAAAATAAAGTAGATCAAACTCTTTTACAGTAAGAGAAATAGGCTCTCCGTCTATTTCAATTCGACGACTTTTTTCGTTAATTACGATTGGACCAAATTGAAGTTCTTCTTCTTGTTGTTCTTGCTTCGTATATCTTCTTAATACAGCTTCCATACGAGCAATGAGCTCACCTGGACTAAATGGCTTTACAATATAATCGTCCGCTCCCATCCGTAAACCATTAACGCGGTTCCATTCTTCTCCTTTTGCTGTTAAAAAAATAATTGGTACATCCGATGTTTTTCGAATTTCTTTACAGACTGAAATTCCATCCATCTGTGGCATCATAATATCTAAAATAACAAAATCGTAATGATCTGTATCAAGCATATGAAGCGCATCTTTTCCGTTCTCTGCTTCTCCCCATTCATATCCGAAATTATCTAAATACATGCCAACAAGCTGTCTCATATCACTTTCATCATCTACAAGTAATACTTTATGTTTGTTCATCTCTCTCTCCCTTCTCGCTGCGTAAGTTGAAACGGTCCCTTTCCAACCGCAATCGTTTGTTTCACTTTCATTTTCTGAATATCAATTACATACACTTCATTACTATCATAGCTAGCTACATAACCTTCTTTCCCACTTTTCAAAAAAGCAAATGGATTAGATCCTACCTCAAGAGCTCCTACTTCTTGATATGTTCGCGCATCAAATTTTCTTAATGTATTTGATCCATGACTTAATGCATACACGAATTTTTCATCTCCCGCAAGACTAACTGGCATAAATGGTGCATGTAAAGAGCGAACCATCTGTCCATCTGCTAAAGAATAAACCAATACCTTCTCATTCACTTGCTTCCCATCTCCATGTCCACCAATCCATATTTCCTTTCCATCAGCGCTGACCATTGCCCCTGTTGATGCTGGTGGTACCATAAATGAATGCACAACTTTCTTTTGGTCTAAGTCAATTGTTGATAACTGTGTATCATAAAAATTTAATACATGTAATTGTTTATCATTCTGCACCATTGTTAGCGGGCCTTTCCCTACCGAAACACTCCCTGTCTCTTTTCCATTTATTGTAAATAATCGTACTTTTTGTTCATTTTGATCAGCCATAAATAATTGTTTTCCATCATTTGATACGATGACATTCGTAATTCCTTTTCCCGTTTTCCATTTGTTCACTTCGTTTCCTTCTGTTAACGAGTATATATATGCATATTCTAACTGCTTACCATATACAAGTATGTCTTCCCCACTTGGCAGCAGCACGATTCCTGTAATAGGTTCTTTTAATTCCCATGTTGTTAATGTCTTTTTCGACTTTTCATCAATAAAACTAACGCTACCTTCTTTAATATTTGTTGTTATGATGATACTTTTATTTTTAGCAATCGGTGTATATGAATTCCCCTGACATCCTGCTAACAGAAACAAAAAACATAGCAGAAAAAAGTATTTCTTCAAAAGATTCCCTCCATCTTTAGATGATTTCGTTATAATTGTAAAATAGCAAATATTTGTGAGGAAAGTGTGAAATCTTCCTAGTCTTAATAAAACTACATATATAATGTACAACAAATAGAAATAGAGGTGTGCAAATTATGCTTTTTCCCGATTTAGCAAACAAAATTGTCCGTGAAGTTCGAAGGCTAATTACTGAAAATATTATAATTATTGATATACAAGGCACAATTATCGCTAGCACAAATCCAGCACGAATTGGACAATTTCATGAAGGCGCCCTTCGCTGTGCGAAAGAAAAGAAAACTGTCATCATTACAAAAGAAGATGAACGATATTTACAAGGGGTAAAAGCAGGAATGAATCTGCCTCTCCTTTTCCATGATGAAGTAATTGGCGTTATTGGCATTACAGGTGAACCCGAAAACATTTCACAATACGGGGAAATATTACGAAAAATGACCGAATTATTAATTCATGAAAATTATTTTTTAGAACAACTAGAACTCGAGCAACGTTCCTATGAAGCTTTTGTTTTTGATTGGTTGCAAAGCAATGATTGGTCTCCTAGTTTTCTCGACCGTGCGAAAACACTCGGTATCGATTTACATAAGAAAAAACAACTTATTTTATTTTCATTTGATCAAGATGATACAATGCTACAACGGAAAATTTGGCAGCATATTCGTAACTTGTTAGCTAAAGAGGAACTATTTGTACGCTGGGGAAATGACCGTTTTATATTGTTTACAACAATGGAAGCAAAGAAAAGAACTTTTCAATTTTTAAAGAGATTGAAACACGATTGTGAATCTTTATTTCCGATTATACTATATATTGGTATTGGACAAACAGTAATGCCAAATGAAATGCATGTATCATACGAACAAGCATTGCGTGCGCTTTCGGTTGCCTTTAAAACACAAGGCATTATATTTAATGAAGATTTACGTTTAGAAATGTGTTTACAAGATATTACCGCTAACACTCGTGAAGAATTTCTTCAACGCACCATTTATCACTTGCTACCTGCAACTGAACTCATGCAAACACTACGCTTATTTATCGATCATAATCAATCCTATAAACAAACAGCAGAACTGTTACACATTCATATTAATACATTACATTACAGACTTAAAAAAATAGAAGATTATACAGGACTTGACCCAAAACAATTTAAAGATTTAATTATTTTATACTTTGCACTTCTTTTATTAGATAATCATACAAAAAAAGACAGCAAAAACAATTAATCTTCAGTTGATTATACATAGAAAGAAATCCCCTACTTTTTTATGATTATAATGAAAACACTGTTACAACGTGTATATTCTTATTTTCATCATTCAGTAAATAGTCACTGAATGATGAAATGAGTCAAACTCTTATGAATAGGATAAACAAGTTAACAGTTTGAGGGGGATTTTCTAATGTTAGAACAACATATTATTGATTCATTCGTATCCATTGTTGGCAAAGATAATGTAGATACGTCCAACATGGGACGTTTAACGTATAGTTACGATGCAACTCCAAATTTCCAAGCGATGCCCGATGCGGTTGTCGCACCACGCAACACGAACGAAGTAGCTGAAATATTAAAAGTATGTAACGATCATAAAGTTCCAGTTTACGTACGAGGCTCTGGAACAAATCTTTGCGCAGGAACATGTCCACTTGAAGGCGGAGTTGTTCTTATCTTCCGCCATATGAATCATATTTTAGAAATAGATGAAGAAAACTTAACAATTACCGTGCAAGCTGGTGTCATTACACTTGATATTATTAAAGCAGTGGAAGAAAAAGGGCTATTTTATCCACCAGATCCAAGCTCTATGAAGATTTCTACAATCGGTGGGAATATCAATGAAAATTCCGGTGGCTTACGCGGTTTAAAATACGGTGTAACACGAGATTATGTTATGGGCCTTGAGATTGTCTTGCCAAATGGTGATATCATTCGCACCGGTGGTAAATTAGCAAAAGATGTAGCTGGCTATGATTTAACTCGCCTATTCATCGGCTCTGAAGGCACACTTGGTGTTGTAACAGAAGCCATTTTAAAACTTGTTCCAATGCCTGAAACAAAGAAAACAATGCTTGCATTATATCAAGACATCAATGAAGCCGCTCGTGCTGTATCAGCAATTATTGCCAATAAAATTATTCCAGCAACACTTGAATTTTTAGATCAACCAACAATTGAAGTGGTAGAAGAATTTGCACAGATTGGTTTACCAACAGATGTAAAAGCAATTCTCCTAATCGAACAAGATGGCTCTCCTGAAGTTGTGAACCGCGATATTGAAAAAATGGCTGAAGTTTGCCGTTCTATGCATGCGGTTGATGTTCGTATTGCAAAGGATGAAACAGAAGCAGATGCACTCCGTACAGCGCGTCGCAGTGCGCTCTCTGCTCTAGCAAGACTGAAACCTACCACAATTTTAGAAGATGCTACTGTACCACGTTCTCAAATTGCTCCTATGGTTGAAGCAATTAATGCCATCGCTAAAAAATATGATATTTCTATTTGTACATTTGGGCATGCTGGTGATGGAAACTTACATCCAACATGTATGACCGATGCTCGTAATGCTGAAGAAATGCACCGTGCTGAACAAGCCTTTGCAGAAATTTTCGAAAAGGCAATTGAACTTGGTGGTACCATTACAGGTGAACATGGCGTTGGTGCCATGAAAGCTCCTTATTTAGAGTTGAAATTAGGAAAAGAAGGCATCGCTGCTATGAAAGGTATTAAGCAAGCTTTCGATCCACATAACATTATGAATCCTGGAAAAATGTTTGCCAAGGACTCTCGTAAAAGAGTGGTGGTAGAAAGATGACAACATTAAATAAGGAACAGATTCAAAAAGCATTTAAAGAACGCCTGAATGAAGATGAATTATTAAACTGTATGCGATGTGGATTTTGTTTACCAACTTGTCCTACCTATATTCAATCTGGGTATAAAGAGTCTCATTCCCCGCGTGGTCGTATCGCTTTAATGAAGGGCGTTGTCGATGGATTAATTGAGCCGGATGAAGATATTGAAAATACATTAAATGTTTGCCTTGGGTGCCGCGCTTGTGAACCTGTTTGCCCATCTGGCGTAAATTACGGACATTTATTAGAAGAAGCACGCGATATTATGAATCAAAATAAAAAGTTCTCTATGCCCGTCAAAGCTGTTCGCAAAATTGTATTCGAAGGCTTATTCCCGCACCAAAACCGCATGCGAACATTAACAGGACTAATCGGTTTTTATCAACGCTCTGGCTTACAAACGTTAACACATAAAACAGGCATTATGAAGTTGTTCCCAGAAACACTCGCAACAATGGATCTCGTCTTACCAAAAGTACCTAAGATGAAAGAAATGAAAAATCGCCCTGAATTTTTACCAGCTGAAACAAGAAAGAAAAAACGTGTTGCTTTCTTTACTGGCTGTTTAATGGATACAATGTTTTTGGAAACAAACAACGCTACGATGAAACTCCTTCAACTTGCTGGCTGTGATGTTGTGATTCCAAAAGAACAAAGTTGCTGCGGAGCACTACATGGTCATGCTGGGGAAAAAAGTGGCGCAAAAGAGCTTGCAAAACGAAACATCCAAGCCTTTGAAGATTTAAAAATTGATTATATTATTACAAACGCCGGTGGTTGTGGCGCGTATCTCGTAGATTATGACTACTTATTAAAAGATGATCCAAAATGGGCAGAACGCGCAAAACAATTTGTTACGAAAATAAAAGATATCACTGCTATTTTAGTAGAATTAGATTTTCATAAACGAACTGATTTACGCCTTCCTCCGCAAATTATTACGTATCAAGACTCTTGTCACTTGCGTAATGTCATGCGGACATCTTCTCAACCTCGTATGCTCTTACAAGCAATTCAAGGTGTGACATATCGTGAAATGAAAGAAGCGGATCGTTGCTGTGGTTCTGCTGGTATTTATAATATTGTACATTCGGAATTATCCATGGAATTTTTAGATTACAAAATGGAACGTGTTCATGAAACCGATGCAACAACAATTGTCACTGCAAATCCAGGGTGCTTACTACAAATGAAACTCGGCATTGAACGTGAAAAGCTTTCTCATAAAATGAGAGGTATTCATATTGTAGATTTATTATTAGAAGCAATTGAATCAAACTCGTAATATATGTAACGATGTGAAAACGGCTATCTCTTTCTTCTATGTAAAGAGATAGCCGCTTTTTTATTCGCTACAAGATTAAAAATATGTTACCGTCTATAAAAAAAGAACAACAAAAAGATTACAACTTTGTAAAAAAGCATCCATTATATTCCTCAAAAAAATGGTAAAACCCTTGGTGTGAATGGTTTTCATCTTTCCTAAATAGGTAATTTCACCCAAAATATCACCTTTATAAGCAAGGCAGAAAATGCTGAAATTTCCTTTTACAATCTAGTTTTCTCGCATTTCATCTCTTATTTAAATCTAGGATAAAATAGGTAATTTTATAGTCTATGTATTTTTTTCCATCTTTTTTCCGGCAATTTGTATGCTACGATGAATTTGTCAGTCGGACAGGCTGTCAAAAATAAATCTGTGTGAGAACAGTTAAAAAACTTTTACATAGGGGGACACATATCATGAAAAAGCGTGTTTTATTATCTGTAGCAGCAGCAACTGCATTTACATTCGGAGCATCTACTCTTAGTGCCGAGGCAGCAACGGTACAACCATCTACAATAAAGGTTCAAAATATTCAGCATTCTAAAGTCTTTATGCAACATATGAATCAACAAGAATTACAAAAATACTTACAATCTATGGGAATTAACTCTCTAGCACAATGGAATCAAGTAAAATTCCAACAAGGGAACTGCTTCATTCCTGGTCAGCAACCAAACGTACCTACTACACCAGAGGTTACTAAACCTGAAACTACTAAACCGGTAGAACAAAAACCGGCTGAAGAAACAGCAAAACCAGAGGCTCAAAAGCCGGCTGAAAACAACAACAACAATACTAATAACAATACTAATAACAATGAAGCACAAAAACCGGCTGAAAATAAGCCAGCTGAAGAAGCAAAAGGCTCTTTAAGCGAATTTGAACAACGCGTTGTTGAATTAACAAATGCTGAGCGTGCAAAACAAGGCTTACCAGCATTAAAAGTTGACGCTGAATTAAGTAAAGTTGCACGTGCTAAATCTGAAGATATGCAAAAAAATAACTACTTCGATCATAATAGCCCAACATACGGATCTCCATTCGATATGATGAAGAAGTTCGGTATTTCTTATAAATCTGCAGGTGAAAACATCGCACAAGGCCAACGTACACCAGAAGAAGTTGTACAAGCTTGGATGAATAGTGAAGGTCACCGTGCAAATATTTTAAATAGCGGTTACACTCACATCGGTGTTGGTTATGTTGAAAGTGGAAACTACTGGACACAACAATTTATTACGAAGTAAGTATATGAATTAAAACCTTTCTTTTTAGAGGGGGAGAGAGGATCTGGCCGCACATAGAAGCGGTCAGATCCTTTTTCTGTCCCATGCCATGTGAAACCAAAAGGAGACAATGGGTGCAGGTCTCCTTTTGGTCTTCATAGCCGCGACTTATATATTGGAAAATCAAAATGGATTTATATATATAAGGAGTCTCCTATTATAGAAGACTCCTTTTTTCCCTCTATTCGCGAGCAGTAAGACCCCCACCTCAAAATTCAGCGAAAACAAGACGTTAGGTTTTGGGATCAACTGCCCGGAAAAGCCCGATTGGTGAGGGCCGATAATCAGCGGGGGGAGATAAAGAAGCTCCCACTGATTAAAGTTTTACTTTATGTTTCATAATTTTCTAGTATATATGAATACAAAATACAACACATAAAAGCAATAGACCCACAGCTAATCACACCGATTAGTAGATACAATCCCCATTGTAGTTTCAAAAACAAACAAATTAATATGATAAGCGACATGTATTGAAAAATACGCTGACTAAACAAACGTATTTTCTGTAACACAATCGGCTCCTCTTCTTTTTTTCTTCCTTTTTTAAATCCTTTACTAACCATAAAAAGAAACGCGCTAATCCCTATTATAAGACCCGTTTGAAATGGTATATCTATTCCAGTGCCAATAGCAAGAATAAACATATGAATAAACAATAAAAATAGCGATACATTCTCTTTAAATCTCATCACAATATAGTGGTCATTCTCATTAAACTTATATACGTAACGTGAGATTATATACAGCAGACCATGAAAAAAAACAATAAGATAAGGAATAAATAATACCACCACTTGCTTCCTCGCATATTCATTTGGTTCACCATTCTGATTCCAGTGCACCGCTAGATAATTCGGTAAATTTGGATATAGAAACAACGTAAATAGAAGGCCAGCAAAAAATATACCCATAATATATTTATATCTTACCAAGTAATCTTCACCTCTCTTTTCTATTTACGGCTTCGATTTTCACAAAAAATTTCCTGCAAAAAATATCTTTCTCAACTAAACAAAAAAACTTTACTTGTTCGACGTTTGGAAAGATTTCATGATGTTATTTAAATAGCTAGGAAGTGGAACCTCTACTGTTATCTCTTCTTTTGTAATTGGATGTAAAAATGCAATCCGCATAGCATGTAAGGCTTGACTTGACATATATGTGGATTGTCCACCATATAACGTATCACCAATTAGTGGATGACCACTATGACTCATATGAACGCGAATTTGATGTGTTTTTCCTGTCTCTAATTGTAACGTTACAAGCGTTACATCTTGATGCTTAAAATATTTCTCTACCCGATAATGCGTTACCGCTTGATCGCCTTTTAAAGAAACTCGGCGTCTTGTTGCATGATGTCGATCTCTTCCAATCGCTGCGTCAATTATCCCTTGCTTCTTTTTTACTTTCCCTTCCACCAATGCCAAATATGTTCTTTTAATGTTACGCTCCGTTAATAACCGATCCATAATAGCACCAGCTATCCCATGCTTTGCAAATACAACGCCACCCGTTGTATCTTTATCTAATCGATGAATATGCCGTACTTTCGTCTCCACACCTTGCATTTGTAAATGAAAAGCAACAAGGTTTGCAAGTGTTCCTGTTCCACCTTTGCTAGAAGGATGCGTATCCATATGCGCAGGTTTATTTACAATTAATACGTGATCGTCTTCAAATATCATTTCTAAATCACCGAACTCCGGCTGGACACCATATTCTTCCTGGATAAACATATGAACTTGCAATTTATCTCCTTCTGCTAAAGGTTCACTCCATCGTTTTCGTTCTCCATTGACGATGATACCTTTTTCCATACGAAGTTGATGTAATAGTTTTTTTGGGACGCCCCATTCTTCTTTTAACAAAGAATCAATGCTGATACCGCTCCATTTAGCAGGAACCGTAATTTCACACCATTCTCCCTTTCTTTTCATTTCCATGCTTTATCCACCTTATTTCTATTGATTCTACTATTGTAACGGAAAATGATTCATTATGCATTGTTTAAAGCAAAAGACAGTCTATTGCATAGACTGCCCTCTAAGCACGTAATTTCTTCATTTCTCGTAACATTTGTTCTGCTTTTTGCTCATAAGATAAATCTTTAAAAAAATCTGCTAATCGCTTGTAGTCATTGTAAGCATCTAATAAATCATCTATCGTTTCTTCCTGAGAAACTTTTGGCTTCGATTTCATTTTCACCGGGTACCGATAACCGGACATCTCATGTATTTTATAATATTCTTCCTCCACTTGAATTACTTTCACAAGTTCCTCTTCTTCAGCATCCATTGTGTACCCATCAAATTCCCTCAGTAATTCATAAATAATATGAGTCCATTCATCTTTTGGGTAAAACCCTTTTTCTAGTCTATAGCCGACAATGCGATACATGTGCCCATCATTTTCTGCAAACTGTACAGTATCATTTAACTTAAATTTAAAATAGCGAAACATTGTCTTCACCTGCTTTTATATGTATTGTTCTTACCACATACTATTTGCAAAAAGAGGGTGATGCTATTCATAAAAAAAAAGCGCTCATCCTATAAGAGAAACTGCTAAAAAACTTTTCTTTTTGGGTGAGAGAGGAAATGAGAGAAGATCCACTTTTGTATTCATATCTGCAATTGATATGTCAGTAAATCAAAATGAATATATATGGAAAGAATGGCGGATCAAAAAAAACCACTGAAAAACTTCCGTTTTTCAGTGGTCTCTCTACAAGATGAGCGCTTTTTTAATCCGATGATTTTACTTTTTTCTTTCGGAACGGCAGCCACCAGTTCCAATCTCCGAACATTTTCATTAAACTTGGTACAAGCATAAGTCGAATTATTGTTGCATCAAGAAAAATAGCAAGTGCCACACCGAGTCCCATTTGCTTTACTGGTAAAATATCAGTAAATGCAAATGCTCCTGTTACAACAATCATAATGAGAGCAGCTGATGTAATGATACGACTCGTTGATACAAGTCCTTCTAACGTTGCCGTATCATTATCTCCTGTCTCTTCATACAATTCATGAATACGAGAAATAAGAAATACTTCATAATCCATACTTAAACCGAACACAAGGCCGAATATAAAGATTGGTAACACGAATAAAACTGAACTTTCTTCCAATCCAAAATGCCCACCTTCAAATAGCCAAATCACAATACCAATGGTTGCGCTTAAACTAAGTACATTCATCACAATGGCCTTAATTGGAATAAGTATAGATCGGAATGCAAAGAGCAAAATAAAGAAAGTGGAACCGAAAATGACAGACATCCCAACCACAACTTTATCTTTAATTTCATCCTCTAACTCTTGTTGAAATGTTGTCATACCACCTAAATAATACGTAATACTGTCATCTTTATACGTGTCTTTAAAATCACGAACCCATTGCTTCGCAGTTTCCGTTCTCGGCTTTGTATCCAAGGAAATTTGAAGAGTTGTTTTATTTCCTTTTGTATATGCTTCCAGTATAGGTTCCACTTGCGTACGCTGTGGGGATTGTAACAATGTAGCAAGCTGTTCAGGTTTCATACCGTTTAGTTCGTCATATAGACTTTTTACTTTATATACACGCTTATCTTTTTTCAGTTTTTGAATAACATCTTCTAACTTCTGTAAATTTTCTTTCTCTATGACATTACTTTTCATCTCTAGTACTAGTGTAACATCAGCATGTGTTTTTACAATTTTGTTAAATGACTCTTCATACCTTTCATATGCAATTCGTGTATCACTTTTCTCTGGCAATGCTTCTACACCAGGAAATTGCAGATTAGCAGTACGGAGCGGCAACAAACAGACAATAATAAACAATGTAACAACGATAATCATCATAATAGGATGCTTCATAACAAATTGAGCGAACTTACGCCACATATTTGAAGTGCGAGGTGCAGTTTGATCCCTTTTCAAGATTCGCTTCCCTATTAACGATAACAATGCCGGAAGAAGTGTAAGTGAAAATAACATACTCATTACAACAACAATCATCCCGCTAATCGCAACAGACTGAATATAATCAATTTCAAAGAAAAACAAACCGGATAAACCAACAAAAACACATAACCCTGAAAATACAATAGCACGCCCCGCTGTTTGATATGTGACAGCTATCGCCTCTTTTACTGTCCGATATGCCACTTCATCTCGAAACCGATTCACAAACAGCAATGCAAAGTCAATTGATAGCGCAAGCCCAATCATAGGTGCAACATTTAATACAAAAATAGATAACTCTTTATCTACACCAATAAAATATAAAATGCCCATTGTACTAATAACACTCAGCGCCCCATTTAAAATCGGCAAGATGGAAGCAAGCAAGCTACCGAATGAAAATAGTAGTACAAGAAAGGCAATTGGCAATCCGATCATTTCTGCTACTTTCAAATCATTTTGTGTCCGCTCATTAATTTCTTCATTAATCTTTGGAAAACCTGTTGGTGATACTTTCAAAGTATCGTTACTTTCCTTTTCTATTTCTTTTGCAAATTGTAATGTCTTTTCATTCCGTTCTTTACTTGTTTTCCCGGAAAATAAAATTGTCGCATACGCAATATCGTCTTGTAACATTTCTTTATTTTCTAATGGATGATGGAATGAATCATACGTTTCTTTCGTTTGAATTCTTGTTGTAATGTCTTCGATTCTTTTTTGAAAATCCTCTTTTGAAATTCCTTTGTTCTTCTGGAAAACAAGAAGGAGCGTATCTTGAGACTGTTTAAAATCTTTATCTAAAATTGCTTTTGTCGTTTGATAGTCTCCTTTTGTTTGGAAACCATCGCCCCCTAATACCCCTGGAAGTTTTGGTGCGAAAATGCCGAGTGCTATCGCTAACACAACTAATGTAATTATGACTGTATAGCGAAGTTGATAAAGAAAACTACCGAAATTCCCCCATTTATCTATTTTATGTACATTTGTCTTCACACATCTTCACCTACTTTATATAATTAGTGAATCTTTCTATATAAATCCATTTTAATTTTTCGACATATAAGTTGCTGCGACGAAGAACAAAAAGTGACCGCTACTTGTTTTCTCTTTCTGTTTTCATTTGGCATGGGGCTGAAAAAGGATCTGACCGCTTCTATCCACGGACGGATCTTCTCTTCCACCTAAAAAATGGTTTATGTCGGTTTTTTCATTTGGATTTATATATATTTTAGCACATATTACCATAATCAATTAGAGAATTTGGTATGAAAAAAAACGTCCGAAAAACCCAGTAATCTGAGCCTTTTCGGACGTGTCTCATCTCTCTTGATTCGTTCCAAATCGCTCCGAAAATAAGCGATGAAAATAAATAGCGATAATTAATGCCATACCACTTAAACAATAGCCAGCTAAAATATCAGTCGGATAATGTACAGATAAAATAATCCTACTTAATCCAATCCATATGATTAGCAATGCCATCGCAATCGTAATAACAACTTTCCCAGCCACATTTTTTACGTTTGCAGCAATGATATAAGCAAGAAATCCATACGTAATCATTGATAGCATAGCATGGCCGCTCGGAAAACTATATCCAAGGGCATCAAGCGCTTCATTTAAGCTCGGACGATCTCTTTTCATCATTTCTTTTATTCCTTTATTCACAAGATGTGTCATTAACACGGCCGTAGGATACACAATCATCGCGGCATAGTAACGTTTCTTCCAAAACACGAACAGACTAAGAATAAGCGTGCTTATAATCCCAATTGCAGATCCCATTTTTGTAAAATATGTAAAAAACACAAGTGAACTTTCTGTTTGTAATCCTCTTACAAGATCTTTCACATATATATCAAGTGTTGTTACACCATCTGCTTGTACTCTCCAAGCAATGAGAGCAAATGCAGCAAACAACAAGAGAATACAAGCAAGCCCATATCGATGTAATTTTCGTTTCAAATTTTTCCTCCTATTATGAAAAAATGCGGTTCCTATTTAGAAACCGCATTTTATTATATATCCAGTTTGTTTTTCCAACACATAAATCGCGGCTATGAAAATAAAAAGGAATCTCCACTCATTTTCTCCCTTTGTTTTCACGCGGCATGGGGCGAAAAAAGGATCCGACCGCTTCTATGCCCGGCCGTACCCTCTCTCCCACCTAAAAGATTCAGTTCTCTGTTTCTATTTTCCTTTTGTTTTTAACTCTGTCCAGTAACGATCATACTCTTTTAATTTATTGTCTACATCAACAAGCCACTCTGTACGAGCTAATTCGTCTTTCGATAAGAAAATCATATGATTATCACGATACTCTTTACTGTGAAGTTCCCATGCTTTTTCATTTGGATTACTATATCCAATGGATTCATAGTTTTTTACACTTACTTTTTCATCCATTAAGTAGTTCATAAACTTCTCGGCAAGATCTTTATGTTTCGCACCTTTTGGAATTGCTAATGTATCCGCCCAAATTGTACCGCCTTCTTTTGGAACAACATACTCTACATCTTTATTATCTTTTGCAATGAACGCTGCATCTCCAGACCAGACTGTTCCAATCCAAGCATCCTCTGTAATAAACTTTTGTTTAATATTATCTGTATCAAATGCAAGTAAGTTAGGAAGTAATTTTTGCAAGTCAGCAGCTGCTGTCTTTAACTCTGCATCATTTTGTGTGCTGTTTGAAAATCCGTTCTTTTTCAGACCCACTCCTAACACTTCACGAGAATCATTTAATAAAGTAACATGTCCTTTATATTTCTCATTCCATAAGTCGCTCCAACTTGTTGGCGCTTCTTTTACATACTTTTTATTGTAAGCAATTCCTGTTACACCCCAAGTGTATACAAGCGAGTATTTATTCTCTGGATCAAATGAAGGTGTTTTAAAATTTGAAACAAGATTTTTTACATTTGGAATGTTCTTCTTGTCCAATGGCTCTAATAAATCCATTTTTGCCATCGTTTTAACCATGTAATCTGACGGTTGAATTAAATCATATTTTGCACCACCAGCTTGTAATTTCGCAAGCATTTCTTCGTTACTTGCGTATTTATCATAGTTAATTTTCACGTTATATTTTTTTTCAAAATCCTTTAACACTTGCTCATCAAAGTTATCAGCCCAGCTATAAATATTTAGCTCCTCTTTCTTTTCACCACAGCCAGCAAGTACACCGGCAACAAGGCTAAAGCTAATTGCTGCACCAGCTATTGTTTTCATCCATTTCATCGATTCATTGCCTCCTCGTTCTTTGTAATTCTCTCTTATAATGGAAGATGTCCTCCAGAGTTTTCTTCACCATCTGCACCTTTATTACGGAATATTTCCGATGCAACCATTAATCCAACAATAACAACAATTAATATTGTAGAAAGAGCATTAATTTCAGGTGTTACTCCGCGTTTCACCATACTGTAAATATATAATGGCAATGTTGTTGATCCTGGTCCAGACACGAAGAAACTAATCACAAAATCATCGATTGATAATGTAAATGTTAATAATGCCGCTGAAATAACCCCAGGTGCAATTCCTGGAAACGTTACATAACGAAACGTTTGCCATGGGGTTGCACCTAAATCATTCGCCGCTTCTTCTAAATCACGTCCCATACCAGAAAGACGTGCTGCTAAAATCACAACAACAAACGAAATACTAAATGTAATATGTGCAATAATAATGGTAACTTGTCCAAGTTCCATCCCAATTTGACTAAATAAAATGAGTAATGATAATCCCATTAAGATATCCGGAATTAGAATCGGTAAATATACAAGACCATTAATTGCTCCTTCAAAACGATATTTATAACGATGTAATGCAACAGCAAAAATCACGCCAAGAACCGTTGTCACAACTGTCGTCACGATTGCAATTGTAATACTATTTACAAATGCATCAATGACATCTTGCTTTTGAAACAAATCTGTATACCAATGGAAGGTAAATCCTTCCCATTCTGCGTTAATACGCGAATCGTTAAAAGAATATACCATTAGAACCATCATTGGAAAATACAAGAACAATAAAATCAACCAAGAATAAGATACTAAAAACTTCTTCATCTTTGTCTATTCCCCTCCGTTTCCGTATTTATATACTTTCGTCGCACGATAATATAAGTAAATTAACAGAACAGAGAACAGAACAACAATAATTGATAATGCAGATCCAAATGGCCAGTCACGCGCACCTAAGAATTGGTTTTGAATCACGTTTCCGATCAATGCTACTTTTGATCCACCCATGACGTCTGATACAACAAACATTCCGATAGATGAAACAAATACTAGAATCGAACCAGTAGCGACCCCTGACATCGTCATTGGCAATGTCACATTCCAAAATGCCTTCATTGGTGTTGCCCCTAGATCATATGCTGCTTCTAACTTACGTTTATCAAGCTGCTCAATCGCTGCATACACTGGTAAAATCATAAATGGAAGTAAAGAATATACCATTCCTAATATTACAGATGGTGTATTATATAATAAATTTAAAGGTTCATTAATAATGCCTAACTTCAGCAATAATGTATTTACAAGACCTTGTGAACGTAAAATAACAATCCATGCATATGAGCGCACAAGAAAGTTAATCCAAAACGGAATCGTTGCTAATAATAGAAGAATAGAACGATATTTACGATCAACAATTGTAATTGTATATGCAAATGGATAACCAATGAGTAAGCAAAGTACTGTTGTAATAACTGCAATTTTCACTGTTTCCCATAATGTATTCATATACAACGGATCAAACACGCGCGATATATTATCTAATGTAAATTGCATTTCCACTGTCCCGTATGCTCCACGCTGTAAGAACGCAAATGCTAATACGAATACAAGCGGAAATAAAAAGAAGATTAGCAACCATGTAACTGTAGGTAATGCGAGTAGTTTCCCTTTTTTCAATTTAAGGTCACCTCATCCTCTTGCTCCCAGCCTACATATACATTATCACCGATACTCCACTGCGCTGCTTCTTCGGCAGTTTGATATGCCATTAATAGTTCTGATGTTTTTTCATCGCGTACATAAAGCTTTTCCATATTTCCAACAAATTCAACATCTTCAATATGCCCAAGATGGTATTCTTTTAAAATCGGTTGCTCAACCGAACGTATTTTTACATTTTCAGGGCGCACTGCTACGTAGCTTTCCCCATTTTTTATAATATTATTTTCACCAATGAACGTCGCAACAAACAACGTTTTCGGTTCTTTATAAATTTCCTTTGGCGTTCCGATTTGCTCAATATGTCCTTTATTCATAACAACAATTCGATCACTCATACTCATTGCTTCTTCTTGATCGTGTGTTACATAAATGAACGTAATTCCTAAATTACGCTGCAAATTTTTCAATTCACGCTGCAAATCTTTTCTCAACTTAAAATCAAGCGCTCCAAGTGGTTCATCCAGTAATAACACACGCGGATTATTTACGATTGCTCTTGCAATTGCAACACGCTGTTGTTGTCCACCAGAAAGTTTTGCAGGCTTACGATTACGGAATTCAAGGAGCTGCGTTAAGCGCATCGCTTCTTCTGCACGTTCTTTTTGTTCTGCCGCTGATACTTTTTGCATCTTCATACCAAAACAAATATTTTTCTCCACCGTCATATGTGGAAATAATGCATAATGCTGGAACACTAGGTTCATATGACGCTTATAAGGTGGTAAATCGTTAATTCTATCCTCGTCAAGTAAGAGATTCCCTTTTGTAGGAGTTTCAAAACCTGCAATCATACGAAGTAACGTTGTTTTCCCACACCCACTCGGTCCAAGAATTGTTAAAAATTCTCCTTCTTTAATATCTAAAGAAAGAGGTGGTATAATCACTTGATCTCCAAAATGTTTTTCTACTGCTTCAACTTTAATAATCTTTTTCATTTTCCCGTCCTATCTACCTCAAATTTTTAATCTTTATATTCATGAATAAATATTAGTTTTCTATCAATTCTTTTGTTTCGATCCAAACAAAAACGATTGTTTAACAGCGTCCTCATCTATTCTTTATGTAGTATGTTTGATTCATTTTCGCATGATACATATGTCGAACAGAAAAACCCCTTCAGGCGAGAAGGGGTTTTTATCATACGGCTACGCCTACTGATAAACACCATCATCATTTTAACAACTTTCGTATGAATTTTAAAGCACTTTTTGTAGAAGAATAACGAATTTTCATATCAAATACTGTAGATTGGGATAAAATGCTTTTATAGTGTGAAAATGTGCGAAAACTTTGTTTTCCATGATAACTTCCTAATCCACTGCTCCCAACACCACCAAAGGGTAGATATGGCGTAGCAAGATGATATACAACGTCATTTATACACCCACCGCCATATGAGACATTACGTGTAATTTGTCTTTGAATTTCTTTACTCTCTGAAAATACATATAAAGCTAATGATTTAGGTTGTCGCTGAATTCTTTCCATAATGTCTTCTATTTTCTCATACTCTATAATCGGCAAAATTGGACCGAAAATTTCATCTTCCATAACGGAATCCTGCCATGTAATATTCGTTATAATACTAGGCTCAATATGCAGAGTTTCCTCATTATATTTCCCACCAATTTCAACCCTACCATCTTGTAAGAAAGAACATAATCTTTCAAAATGACGTTTACTGACAATCCGAACGTAATTTTCATTTTGCAGTGGTTTTTCGCCATATTGATTTTTAATTTCAATTCGTAGTGCTTCAATAAATTGTTCTTTTACAGAAGAATGAACATATATGTAATCAGGTGCAACACATGTTTGTCCCGCATTCAAGAATTTCCCCCAAACTATGCGCCTTGCTGCTATTTCTAACTTTGCATCATTATGCACAATACATGGGCTCTTTCCACCAAGCTCTAACGTAAGGGGAATCAAACTTTTAGCTGCCGCCTCCATAACAATTTTACCCACTCCAACGCTACCGGTGAAAAAAATATAATCAAACGGCTCTTTTAACAGTGCTGTACTCTCCTCAATACCGCCTTCAACAACCGCAACAAGTTCAGCCGGAAATAACTCTTGTAACATATTTGCAAGAAGACTAGAAACATTAGGTGTCAATTCTGACGGCTTTAATACAACCGTGTTTCCAGCGGCTATTGCCCCTACAAGGGGTGCAACCGCAAGTTGAAAGGGATAATTCCACGGAGCCATTACAAGGGTAACACCATAAGGCTCTGGAACCACTTTTCCTTTCGAACCAACATGTGTAAGTGCGGTACGAACGCGCTTCGGCTTACTCCATGAAGAAAGATGTTTCACTAAAAATGAAATTTCCTTTAATACGTATCCAACCTCTGTCGTAAATGATTCATGATCTGATTTATTTAGATCCAATTTTAACGCTTGAAAAATATCAGATTCAAAACGCTGAATCCCTTCATATAATCTTTTTAAATGTTGCTTTCTTTCTTCTATATTTCTTGTGTGACCTTTATAAAAATATGACTTTTGCTCGTTCACAATAGAAGTGATATCCATCTACTATCCCCACCTTCTATATTTACATTGCCATTTCAACATATACATTACTGTTATGAAAACAAAAAGTGACCTACACTCATTTTCTCTCTTTGTTTTCACTTGGCATGGGGCAGGAAAAAGATCTGACCGCTTCTATGCTTGGACGGATCCTCTCTACCACCTTAAAAAAAGGTTGTATATTGATTCTTCAATATATATTCCACCTTTTACTTAACATTTTCCTATTCTTAAAGTTTAATTATATACGAGTTTGCATTTCATATAAAATACATTTGCTCATAAAAAAAGCTGTTGAAAGGAAAACCTTCAACAGCTTCTTCATAAATTAACGATATAAGCGAACTGCACCTGCAGACTTATCATCCGATTGGCCAACTACTTCAAATTTCAGGCCAAGTTTTGGTAAAATGCGTCCTGCATCTGGAATTTGCTTATTAATATAAGCTTTAGAATCGTCGAACTTCGCAACACCTGGTAGTCCACTGTATTCAAATGTTCCACGAGTTGGTGATACAACTTTCCATGCTGGTGTTTGATCGAAAGAGAACGCTGCATCAGCAATTTGATAACGTGTGCTATCTTTAAATGTTGGCTTACCATTTAAAGTTCCTGCAATTGCTTCAGGATGAGAATCAACTACACCAAGGAATCCGTATCCTGGATGCACGCCAACCCAGTTATCTGTATAGCTTGAGTCTGCATACCATACAACCATACCTGTGTTATATACTGGACCGCGAGCATATTTTAACGCTTCATCAGCACCAGCAGAGTTTCTCCACTCTACATAGTAGTTGTGCTTTTTCTTTTCAATTCCAGTAGAAGCAACGAAGCCATCTAGTTTGAATTTTGGTGTACCTTCTGCATCATCAGAGAATACAACATTACCATCTACTGTTAATGTTGCATTATCAAGAGTAAATCCATCTAATGCTAAACCACCATCAGTAATATATTCAAATACAAGCTTCACTTTCTTACCTTTAAATTGGCTTAAATCATAAGATTTGTCTACCCATTTTCCAAGAGTGGTATCTGCACCACCTTTTACATTTTTATTACCAATTGTATCGATTAATGTTTTCGACCCATCTTCTGCTACTGCATGTACTTCTAAGAGATCATAGTCTGTTTCAATTTCATATAATGATTTGTAATCAAACTTTGCATTTGTTGCATTTGTTAAATCAAATAAAGGTGTTTCTAATGTTGTATGAAGATCATCACCTTTTGTACTATAGTAGTACTTCTTACCAAACGCAGGCTGAATTCCTTTTACATCTTTATCCGGTAAATTAACACGGATCAGACCTGGGCGATCCGTTTTTGTTACGCTTTGATCTAAGTATGTTGCATAACCAATTCCTCGGTTTAACTTATCATAATCTAATTCCACAATATTCGCCCAGTTTCCACCAATTGTTTTTTGGAAGAACTCTTTGTTTTGCGGAGAGAAACTTGTTGGCGTTGTTCCAGCAATTTTACCTGCCCAGCTACCGCCACTCATAATAGACCATGACTGAACTGGCTCGCCGCCGCCAGAATATTTTGTATCATACTCATCTGGAAGACCTAAATCATGACCATACTCATGCGCGAATACACCAACTGCTCCATCTTCTGGTTCAATTGTGTAGTCAAACGCTGCCATTTTCCCATTCCAGTATGGTACTTTTGATTTTGTACCTTCTATTTCATATGGTTTTTGACCAACTGTCCAACGATGTGACCAAATTGCATCATCACCCAATTTGCCACCACCAGCTTCTTGTCCAACACCAGCATGGATAACCATTAAGTGGTCAATCAAGCCATCTGGTTGATTTTGATTGCCATCTTTATTTACATCATATTGATCAAATTGATCGAATTCTGATAAATCAAGACCGCTATCTACCGCTGCTTTTAATGCATCTTTGATCAGGTCACGAGGTCCTAGTGGTCCTTTATTATCATGACCATCTCCAGCATCTGCGCCGTAATCAGCAGCTTTTCCTGGAACTGTTAACCACTTTGTAACTGTTCCATCTACTGTATAGCTATCGCCAGATTGTTCCTCATAATACTTCTTAAATGTTTCAATTTTGCTTCCATCATCTAATGCAAATGGTTCGTCACCAAATAACATTTTTTGATAATGTTCTTGGTTAAAATCACTAGAATACATATAACCAGGTTCTTTATCAATATTGTTATGTTTGAAGTCAGCATACTCTACAAGTAAAACAAGTACTTTGTCTTTACGAACGTTTCCATTATACTCTTTTGCCTTTGCAGAAGTAGTTGGCACTTTACCATTTAATGCGCCTTTAGCGGGAACTGCTCCAGCTCCATTACCATTTGCTGGTGTTTCTAATTTTTCTTTTGTATCTGCCTTTGCATCTTTAACCTTCTTCAGGAAATCAGACGCTTCTTTTGTAACAGAATCCCCAGTTGTTTCTTCTTTTCCAGGTTTGTCACCCTTCTTTTTCTCTACATACTTTTCGACAGCTTTCTTTGTTTCTTCATTTGAAGCTGATGAATCAATCACTCCTCGGTTTTTAAGAGCATTAGCTAAGCGCTCTTCTGGAATTAAATGATCATCAATTGGACTTGTAGGTACTGCAGGTGTTTCTGCATAAACAGACTGGCTACCAGCCCCAAATGAGCAACTAAGAACAGCTGCTACAGCAAGTGTTGATAACACTTTAAACGGTTTCTTTTTCATCCCTTTTTTCCTCCCCCAATAAAATATGTACCAATATTTAGATAATAATAAAAATTCAGTAATTTTTCAATATTTTGTTTGTTTTTGTGCTATTTTGTAACTTTCGTAACATTTTTGTAAAAATTACATGTTTTCCACAAAATATTTCTCCATATATCAGTTATTTCTGAAGATATTGATAATTTTTGATAAAACTATTACAATTTCTTTATAGAATGACAAAACAATAACTTTTTATTGATTTTACCTACAAAATATACAATAAATTAACATTAT
This sequence comes from Bacillus sp. 95MFCvi2.1, assembly GCF_000374965.1. NCBI lineage: Bacteria > Bacillati > Bacillota > Bacilli > Caryophanales > Bacillaceae > Bacillus > Bacillus sp. 95MFCvi2.1. The sequence goes on from NZ_KB895692.1 coordinate 257,005, forward strand.
TTTTACCAAATTAACTTTTCGAAATATTATAATGTGTTTAAAAGGTTGTTTATTTTGTACGATTCATTACATATTAGGGAGGAATACACTTTGTACAAAGAAAAGGCAGATACGCTAGATCAGGATTGGATTGATTTAATGCTTGAAGCTTTAGATGCTGGGATTGCTATTCAAGATATCGAACACTTTTTCCAACGTATGAACCAGCCTACCAGAAACTAGCAGAGGCGTTCTTTTTAACGAAATTTGTGTTATAATAATGACATCATAAGCCGACTACATACTTACAGAAAGGTGCACAAAGATGATAGGAGAACGTATAAAACGCCTTCGGTTGCAAAGAGGGATTTCTTTAACAGAACTTGCTGAAAAAGCAGGTGTTGCAAAGTCTTATATTAGTTCCATTGAACGTAATTTACAAAAGAACCCTTCCATTCAATTTCTTGAAAAAATTGCTAATGTTCTGCAAATTCCCGTGGATACGCTCCTTCATGACGAAATACCATCCGAAAATCAATTGGATTCGGAATGGACACATCTCGTCAAAGAAGCCATGAACTCCGGTGTATCAAAAGAACAGTTTCGTGAATTTTTAGAGTTTACAAAATGGAAGAGAAATCAGAAATAATATATACGAAAAGAAGTGCATACTGGGGGGCACTCTTTTTTTAGTTACAAAAAAAGCGGGGAATCCCCGCTTTTTTGTCTGTTATTTCCTTATTGATTATCTCTCTTCGCCTTCAGTTTGGTTTGCATTGAATGTCCATTCTAAGTTTAATTTATCGCCTTGGAATTTATTTTGATCTTGACCATTTTCTTCAAATACAAATTGTACCCATAGGTAGTCTTCTGTTCCAGCTTCTAAGCCACCCTTTTCACCCCACTCTGGAGCAAAGATGTCTTTTGCTAGAAGATCTGGATCAGCATTTTGTAAGTCTGCTAATGTTGTTTCATATACAGGCTCGCTTTGTTTATCCCAGTTCCAAATAAATTTCACTTTAATATGCTTACCGAAATCTTCCCCAGCGTTATCGCCTTTCGCATCTGTAACTGAATATTTCGTTGCTAATTTAACATCTTTAATTGCTAACGTGCCGCTGTTCTTTAATAAGAATTCTTTCTTAACAGAATCGCCTGGTTTAAGGTCCTTAATATCTACAATTGTTTGAGGGTCCAAAGTAAGATCTAATGTACCCGCTGCAAACGTATTGTTCGATACTTCTTTGTCACTAAAGTAAGCGAATGTTCCTCCACCGATTAAAGATAATCCCAATGCCGCTGAAGCGACTCCCATACCTAATTTTTTCTTTAAACTCACTGTAAATTCCCCCTAGCTATTTTTTTTATTGTTATCTCTTAATGTAGGATAAGAGGTATAACCAATAGAACGCCTGTTATTTTTCTACGGCCAATGTATGTACAATACCCCTTGAATTTATCTGTTCTTTAAAAGCTACCTTATGTTCATTATAAAGAACGTAGAGGTGTAATTGCAACTATAAAATAATATTAATTTTGAAACTATTCTCTATTCGTCCTTAAAAAGACTTAATCCTTCCGATACTTCATTTGAATATACTTTTTATAAAAATATAATCCACACCATACTAAGCCAAACCCTATTAAAATCATACTGCTTTGCTGCGTACCTGTACGTGGTAGCTGCCAGTTACTATTAGAATTTATGGATGCAGGAGGTTGCATTTGATTGATTCCCATTTCATTTTCGGTACCCTCACCATTGCCGGTTGGTCCCTCTGCATAAAAAATAAATTTTACTATTGTTTGTAATCCTTGATACTCATTTCCTAACTCTTTAGGAACATGTATCGTATAGATAAGCTCGTCAGTTCTATCAACTGCTAATGTACGCTTTTCCATACTTTGAAGTTCTTTTAGACTTCCCTCGTACAGCACTCCTTGTTTATCTTTTACAGTGACCGTAAGAGCTTCATATAATTTCGTAGACCCCTCTGAAGCCTCGCTCTTTATACTATATGATAATTTCTTTGTTCCTTCATTACTAATACGTATACTTCGATTTGCCCAGTCTCCTGGCTTCATATTTGAAACATGAAATAGTACTTCTTTGGGCTCAAGACTTATATCTATTTCTCGCCGCTCCTCTGCATACACTTGGTCAATATTTTTTGTAATACCAATGAAAACTACTAGAATCAGACATATACTCATGATAAATAACCACTTCTTATTCATGTGCATCCCTCATATAACAAGAATTGGTATGAAAAAAAGGCAGGAAAAACCTACCTTTTTTCTATCAATCCTATTATTTTTCTGACCCTTCTGTTTGTTCTGCTTCAAATGTCCATTTCAACTCAAGTTTATCACCTTGGAATTGATTTTGATCTTGCTTATTATCTACAAATTCATATTGTACCCAAAGATAATCGGAATCACCATGCTTCAAACCACCCTTTTCAGCAAACCAACCTGCAAAAATACTTTCTTCCACTGCATCTGGAGACATAGCCTTTAAATCTGCCAATGTCGTTGAGAAAATAGGCTCACTTAATTTATCCCAATTCCAGAAGAAATTCACACGGATATGCTTACCAAAGTCTTCTGAATTATCTCCTTTTGAATCTATTACATTATAATTAGTTAATAATTTCACAGTTTTTATATCTAATGAACCATTATTGACAAGCTTAAAGTCACGTGTCATTTTATCCCCTGGCTTAATATTATCAACATCAATAATCGTAGTTGGATCTACAGAAAGATCTAATGTACCTGCTGCAAATGTATTATTTGATACTTCCTTATCACTAAAGTATGCAAATGTTCCTCCACCAATTAAAGATAGTCCTAACGCAGCTGATGCAACACCCATTCCTAATTTTTTCTTAATTCCCATTCCATATTCCCCCTGAACTTCATTTTTTTATGTTAACCTCTACATTTGTAGAAGGTATAACCCAAAAATCAGTGGTTTTCATGTACAGCGCTTGAATCTTGTTTCTGCACTTCTTCTTTATTCTCTTCAGGCTGTTATAATACTGGATTGGTCTTTTTCGCTTATTGAGCTTGATTGACTTGTTCTTGTTTAGGGTTTGACGGTTGCTTTATTTCTTCTTGTTTGTTTGATTTTTTTTGCTCAGAAGAAGGTACGACTTGTTCTTGTGTAGGGTTTGATGGTTGCTTTGTTTCTTCTTGGCTGTTTGACTCTTTTTGCCCAGAAGAAGGTACGACTTGTTCTTGCGTAGGGTTTGATGGTTGCTTTATTTCTTCCTGGCTGTTTGACTCTTTTTGCTCAGAAGAAGGTACGACTTGTTCTTGCTCTGTTTTTCCAGACGTGTTATTAACCTGTTGCGCTTTTTTCTCTTCTATTTTCTTTTGTAGGGTTAGAATAAATTCTTCCATTTTTTGTACTGATATTTGCTTATCAACATTATCCTTAATACTCCCTACTTTAGTAAAACCCGCTTGTACATATTGAAGCACTTGCTTACTTGAATCGCTATCATTTACTCTTACATTTTCTACTGATTGCTTATAATAATCTTCTATTTCTGTATATATGTGTTGCAAGGCTTCACGTTCCACTTTCACTTTTTCAAACTGTTCTCTCCATTGCTGCGCTTTTTGTTCGAGTACTTCTACAGAATCAGCTTGCGTTTCCTTATTCATTCCTTCAGTTCCATTTAAAATCAAATTCTCATGCTGTTGCGTTTCTTTCACCAAAGTATCAATCGTTTTTGGAAATACAATTGCAGTTGAAACAGTAGAATGTATTTTTGTCTCATTTACAAAAGCAGCCTCTGTATACGTAACTACTTGTGATCCCATATAGAAAGCTATTGAACACATACATGGTAACATGAGTATTGTTTTTATTTTTTTTGATGATTTCATCATTCCAACCTCTCCCATTACTCGCATTCAATTCTCTATAAAGAACATAATTTCATTATATAGAATAAAATCCGAAAATCAAATAAAAAATATAGAATTTTTTTACATTTTTGTGGCATATGGCCTTTTTGCATGGTAAAAAACCTAATTCTATCAATCTAATCTCTCGTATACATATCTCCGTATAATAGTTCGAAAATAATATATATAAATAGACTATCAATTTGATAGCCTATTTATATAATTATTTCTCGCTACCAACTGTTTGCTGTGCATCAAATGTCCATTTCAGCTCAAGCGTATCTCCTTGGAATCGATTTTAATTTTTTTCCATTATCTACAAACTCAAATTTCACTTTAAATGTATTCTTGTTTCCCGCCTTAATTCCCTTCTCCTTTAATAACTCCAAAAGTGCATCATTATTAACTGGTATTGAAGGTTTCCCCAATAATATCTTTATATTTATAATCTCTAAAATGAAGAAAATAACGGAATTATACAGATTGTCCTACATCTGCAGATTTCTTTTTCTTTTCGCTATCAATGCTACGGATTGCACTAAAAATAGAAATTGCAGAGTACCCAAGTAAACATATGCCTGGAATAATTAAAAGTAAGGCTGCTCCTGCTTTTGAATTCGCATAATTCAACAAATACCCCACATATGGAACTGTAATATTTCCATATTTCCCAATAACATTTTCTGCTAAGACTGGTTTTAAATCCGGCCCATTATTATTGTCACCTTTCGTTTCATACATTACTTTCCCATTTACGTTTTTCACATCAATAATACGGTGAGTTACAATTTTTTTATCGCTTTCTTTAAAAGTAATTACATCGTCTTTTTTATATTTAGATCCATCTTTCGTTGGTTCGATTGCAATAATTGACCCTGTTAAAAATGTTGGTTCCATCGATCCAGATAGTACTGTTTTAAATTGATATCCCATTACAGTCGGATCCCCGCCGCTTGCTTTTGATGAGATGACAATAAACGCTAAAAAAACCATTAACGCAAATAAAACAAATGAGATGACGTTACTCATAATCTTCCAAACTAGTTTCATCATTATCTCCTCCTCTTTATTATGTATATGCACGTAAAAACTAGGATATCCTAAGTTGTTCTTAAAAAAGAACTCAAGTCAATACTATAATGAACGAATGAAAAACGCAATAAAAAATAGGCAATTGATCATTGCCTATTCCACTTCTGAAACTGCATTCTTTTTAGCTCGTCTTACCACATATAAACCGATTATTATTAAAGCAATAATTCCAGCTCCAATACTTACCATCAACCCAAAAGGATACGTAGGTTCAGCTGGCTTTATATTTTTTTTCGGCATTGCAAATGTAACATCTTCCTTAGAAAGAACATTAATACTTTCAATCTTTTGATTGTTTTTCGTCACGTCTACTATTCCAATTACATCCCCGCGATGAATCCCCTTTTGATATAGTTTTTCTTTATCAACCGGAGCCGTTCTAAAGACTGCTTTTACATTCTTACCTTCATCTTTCTTCAACATCAATTCTGCACTTTTTTCAAGTTCACAATCTATATTTTTATCTAAATATGTTGCTTTCTGATGCCAATTATTTTTATCTAAAACCATTTGCTTAGCAAATTGTGAGAAAGAATGATCTGCAATTTGACGCATATCTTCGTAAATCTCTGGTCTTTGTGACGCCATCACAACATTGACAATACGATTACCATCTTTCTCATTTAATAATACAAGTGTATTGTGTGCTTCATTTGTAAAACCTGTTTTTCCACCAATACTATATGGATTTTCGAAATAAGTAGCCTTATTAAAAATAGAAACCGTTTGTCTAGATGTTGTAACCGTTGTTCGTTTCGTATTCATAGCTTGTAAAATCTCAGGGTATTGTTGAACCCCTCTCGTGATCATTGCCATATCATATGCCGTCGTATAATGATTCGGATCATGTAAACCATTCGGCGTTACAAAATGACTATCCTTTGCTCCTAACTGCTTCGCTTTCTCGTTCATCATATTCGCAAAGTTTTCTATACTTCCGCCAATACGTTCACCAATTGCATACGCAACATCATTTGCACTTAATACCATTAAAATTGTTAGTGCTGTATTACGATTGATTGTTTCACCTACCTGAAATTCAAGTTGATAATTACTCTTTTCCTGATCTAATGCAGGTTGTGAAAACGTAAATTGCTCCTCTGGCTTCGTATGCTCCATTAATAAAATAGCAGTCAATACTTTCGTCATACTTGCCGGAAATGCATGCTGATGTGCATTTTTGTCATACAAAACATCCCCTGTTTTTGCATCAATTGAAACTGCAAACTGCCCAAACACATTTGGACCCGGACCAGGTGCCGGCACTGGTTCAGTTCCAGTTTCAGCGTACAATGTCATAGGCGTTAAAAAGAATAAACAAATCACCATAATAAAAACCGAAATTTTCTTACAATTTACCATATGACTCTCCCTTTTCTATTTTCTTTTGCTTTATATACTAATTCTACCAATCCAACATTAAATTGGTATTTAAATGGAAAATTAATTGCCGTTTTTCACTATATCATAATTTTATAAGAAAAGACATAATCATACGCATAAAAATAAGAAGGACTCATTCTTACTTGTCCTTCTCATCAGCCAATAAATCTATTAAATTATTCCCTGCTTCCTCTTCTGTAATCTCATCGGTCATTCCCATGAAGGACCAACCTTTTGAATCTACCCATTCAATAAACTCATCTAAAAACTCATCATGAGAGACATCAACATCAAGAATCGCACCATTTATTGAGATCGTTCTATTTCTAGATACACGTATCTTGAAAGATTTTCTTACCATTTGTATATACCTCTTTAATCTATAAAGTATTTATAAACCTATTTTCTGTTTCTGTTATACCCTATTTCCACGAAATTGTAAAAAGAAGATCCTACCAAAACAAATATAAATTTAATATTTATTTGCTATGTTGCTTAATATAATCCTCATAAGTAGGTATTGCACTAGCATCACCAGCACCAGCTTTTGCACTGTTAAACACATCTCTCGCTTCCAATCTGTTTTGTCCGATATCAAGATCATGTAAAATACGGTGAACATATACTAAAGCTGTTGTATCATGATTTTGAATTGAAATATGAAGCAATTTTCTAGCTCGGTCTAAATCTTCCTTTAAATTGCCTTTAGTCAACGAAGCAGCTTCTTTTAAAGTGGTATCAATTAACTTGAATCCCCATTCGTTCACTTCCCAATCTGGAGCATCGGTCTTCTCTAGATTTTCATACCTTTCCCAACCAGTAATCGTATTTAAATCACTATGCGTTTCTCTTATCTTCATTCCAATATCTTTTGATTTATCTACCTCTTCGATTTGCTCAGTCTTTTCAGCATTCATTTCTTTCTTATCTGTTTTATAAAACAACATAATGCCACCGAATATTAATCCAAATAAAACAAAATACCCAACAAGAATAATTCCTTTTCCGCTCCTTCTAAACAAAGTGACACGCCCCTTCAAATTATGTCCTATTTTAAATTATATCAATTTTAAATTGTATTATAGGATAAAATTAATATTTAACTTGATGAAACGCAAAAAATCACTTCAGCTTCATGAATGAGTAATTCTCTTACTATTTACTATTAAACTACATGAAAATGTGCTCCAAACAAAATATAAATGTGTTATTCTACCAGGTTCCATTTTAAACATTGTAGTTAAAAACTATTGTAAGGTGCCACTTAAGTTTGTATAATAAAATCAACAGAATTATCAGACGTATATGAATTATCACTTTTATCATGATCCCGTAGCTCAGCAGGGAGAGCGCCACCTTGACAGGGTGGAGGTCGTGAGTTCGAGCCTCTCCGGGATCATAAAACTTAATAGTATCAAGGCTTGAGAGGACATTCTCAAAAGCTAAAACTGTGGAGGTCTCCATCAGACACCACAAGTTAAAAGAGGACTACTTCTAGTCAGCTAATCAGCTGGCTCAGAGGTAGTCCTCTTTTTTGTTTCTATAAAACTAAGAAAGGACTGATAAGAAAATGCTACTTAAGTTTGCTATGAAGGATTTCAAAGAGGAAAAAGAGTTCGCTAATCTGTCTCCTCGTACAATTCAATCTTATATGGCTACCCTACATGAGTTCCAAGAGTTCTGCTCTGAGCGTGAACTCATTGATACACGAGACATTAGAGAAGCAACTGTTAAGAGCTACCTCATGTATTGCCAAAAGACAAGAGGGAACAACGTAGTAACTAGAAATACCAAGCTTCACCATCTCAAGATTTTCTTTAATTATTTACAACATGAGGACATTATCAGCGAGAAAGAAAACCCTATTCGTAAAATGAAACTGGCTAAAGAGGACATAAAAATTGAGGTCTTCCAAGATGAACATATCAAGCAAATGCTTCGCTACTATAGGAGACTCAAAACTAGGAATAAAAGCTTCTATGCTTATCGAGACCATACCATTATTATCTTCCTTTTAGGAACTGGCTCAAGGCTTGGTGAGCTTATTAATATCCGCTGGAGTGAGTTGGACTTAGTAAACCAAACAGTAACCCTATTCGGTAAAGCTCGCAAGCAACAAACTGTCCCTCTTACAAACAAGCTTGTAAAGGAGTTTTGTGAGTACAAAGTGTTCATGGAGCGTGAACTAGGCAGGTTACCCGAGTACGTGTTCACCACACGAGAAGGGAAACAGATGAGTCCTAACTCAGTGAAGCTCATATTTAAAAGACTCAAACAAGTAATGAACTTCTCAGATGTTCGCTTATCAGCTCATACTTTTCGTCATACTTTTGCTCATCGTTGCTTAATGGCTGGAATGGACGTTTTTACTCTCCAAAGAATGCTAAGACATAGCAATTTGAGAATGACTGAGAGGTATCTTTCTCTTTGGGGAACAGCCTTGAGAGAGCAAAACGATAAGTTCAATCCACTTAATTCACTTGAGATTTAAGACAAATAAAAAGAGAACCCTGCTAGTTTGGCGACCGAACAGGGTTCTCTACAGCTACTAAAGAAACTCGAAGGAGCTTCCTTGTTTGCTATTGTATCATGCTCATTGGTACTAGCTCAAGGGGTGTTCCTTCTTAATTACATAGGAGGAAAAGAGCATGAAGAAATTAAGACAATATGAAAGCTTTCAGTCTGTTGCTGAGATGGACAAAACTATTGATCGCACTCTTAAGGAATATAATTTAAAGGACAGCGAACGAGTGATACTTCTAAAGCTATCAAACTACTCATGTAAGTTCGTTGGAGTTAGCTACCTGAAGAATAATACATTAGCAGACCTAACAGGATACTCTAAGCGTACTGTTCAGCGTGCCCTCAAACGTTTCAGCGAATTAGGAATCATTACTCGTATTGAGCAGTTTAAACCTGTTAGTGGTGGCTACTCAGCGTTTATCTGTGTAATTAATCCTTTCGAGCGTCACCATGCGTTGGCATCTTGCAAAGAAGTTGCTGAGCCTACTCTTGAGCAACTTGAGGAGCCATCTCACGAAGAAGAAGCCATTACACTTAAAGCTAAAAGCTCTAAAGAATTAAAGATACGTAATAGCGCATCTGTTAATATCGACGAGTTAGATGTATCTTATTTGACTAACTCATGTGTACCGATGGAATTTATCAATACAGTATCCCCTTTCTTTTATACAGCTAAGGAAATCTATGCTATGTGGGGAAAAGTTAAATTGGCAGCTTACAAGTATGCACCTGATTTAGTTGATACAACCGAGATAGCAATCTCAGCATTTAAACAATCTGTATTTGCTCTGAAGATGAACAAAATTAGAAAAGGCTTCAAAGGCTACTTGTTTGGCGTTCTCGCAAAGATGATGTCTGTTGGGCAAAGAAGGCTTAAGTGTGAGCTGTTTGATTTCCTACAAGGTTAACCTGAAGAGCGCCCTCTATCGAGTCACTAGCGTTTCACACATTGTTATTACTGATAAGTAATAATCCCTAGCAACTGGTTTCTGTCCTTCTCAGCATTAACCCTTGAGGTGGTGCTATTAAGTATATTCTTGATTGCATGCTAAGGGTGGTAAACTATCAGGTTCTTGTTCGAGCTTGTACGGCTTCTAAGGATATTTGTACTCGTTTCATTGTCTGCTGGAATGCCACACCAGAGAGAACAACCTCTCACATTGACTTATAAGACGCTTTATGAGAGCAACCGATTTGTATCCAACCAAAAGAAAACTCCACAGTCAAACTTATAGATGTCTCTAATAAAATTTCGTCTATTTTATCATTCTTATGAAAATAAATTAAAAAACTTTCCAATTATCTATTGATGGTTCTAGAACCTTTAGATTATGATCTACTCAAGCCACTAAGGAAACGAGGTGAGCCATTGGAAAGTAAACAACAAAAGTTTTACGGTAAAGTCAAAGACTTCTATGAACTAGATACAATTGAGGACGCTAAAAGGTTTTATACCGCTTTTATTCAACTCAACAAGATACATACAATAGACAAAGCGGATAAGATCGATAAAATGCTAACTCACATGTACGCTGGCAAGAAGTTAACAGATTAACCGAAAACCAAACAAAAGCAAAGGAGCGTTCACCTACAGTAATCCCCCTCGGATATCCTAATTTAATGATACTCCTCTTCTGATTTTGCACAAAAATAAAGCAAGGATTTCTCCCTGCTTCTGTTAATTCTTTATTAAAGAGATCAACCTCCAGTGTTTCCATCTGCCATAGTTTTCACTAGGGTAGTAGTTTGCTGCTCATCTACTGTAGTATATACTCCAAGTGTTAGCGTCAAAATTGTTACAATTCCCATTAAACCAAGTATCACTTTCTTCATTTTAGTGCCTCCTTCTTGTGAACTTCTTTTTTAGCTTCATAACTTAAATAAAAGTACTTACTTCCTTGTTCAAAGTTACCTTCATTGTGGTACTGCACAGCCACTACTTCAGTATACTCTTGAACATACTCCCATAGTTGTTCTCTTTTAAAGTAATCCATTCCTGCTAAAACTACTTTTTCTAACTCTTGAGCTGGTATATTTTGAACCATAGATTTTAAAATTATCAATCGGTACTGATACTCATTGTTTTCTAGTTGTTTACATATTGTTAAACCTTTTTCGATAAGCTCCAAAGCAATTTCTGTTTGACCTAATTTAAATTGCTCTCTAGCTTCAACAAATAGAGCTCTGTAATTCGTTGGCATTTTTTCATTAACTTCAGATAAATAACGAATAGCCAATGAAGAGAGGTTTTGACTTGCATACATTAAACCTAGATTTTGGCGAACCATAAGGATAAAGTGCTCTTCCTCTATCTTTTGAAAAGTATTCATTGCAGAAGTCAAATGCTCCTCAGCCAATTCCCATTCTCTTAAATGAACACAAGCTAGTCCATAAAGGTTATTACAAAAAGCAAGATTTAACTCATTGCCATCATGTTTAGAGAATATCTCTTTAGCTTTCGTTACATGAGTAATTGCTAACAGCGCTTGATAAACATGATAACGGAATGTAGCTAATTTATAGTAAAACTCTGCATGTTCAAGTTCATCAGAAATATTCCTTAGAAGAGATTCAGCTTTCTCATAGTGCTCTTTAGCTAAAGTATATTCACCAATTGCATTAGAGTGGATAGCTTTAAAAAAATGATAATAGTACGCTAGCGAGCTATTTGTTGGTACACCATAAAGGTCGATTTCATCAAAACTATCTTTAGATACTCTCAAGTTATCAATTAAGTAATTGTATCGAAAATCGAGAAGTAAGTAATGCTGCAATAACTCTGAGTTGTCTTTAACCTCATTAACTTTCGCCTCCACTTTTAATTTTAAATCCCTTGCTTTATCTAAATGTCTCGAGCGAATCTCTAAATACCATTCGTTTAATAATTGGATTACTTGCTCATTCCCCTTTGTTTGAACGTTCATAAATAACCTCCTCATCCTTTTTATATAAAAACTCCCTATAATAAACAATAGCAAAATTTGAATAAACAAAAAAGGCTATATTTCTATTTCTCAAGAATATTCAGAATAAAATATTTTTAAATATAACTCCTTAGCTACAAACCTTATTTCCCCAAGATCACATGCACACAAAGAAAGGAGCAACCTTTTAGGCTCTCCTCTTTAGCATTACAACTCTCCATACTCACTCTCTAGGAGACGTAAATTGGCTTTCTCCTCAGCTTGGCCTCCTTGGTATTCTAGCTCAGTTACTTCACTTACAGTTAATCTGAGCGGGATAACTATAGAGTTAAATATGTTAGAATACACGCTAAGTAGCTTTTGCTTCACAGAATCGATATCCTCCTCAGAGCTAGGTAAGTAATGTGTCTGCTCATAAGCATCTCCTCCTTAAGCTCGCTTAGTAGCTTGTTTGTATTTATTGTGAGGCTTGAAAGCTTCTCTCTTGTAGTCAAATTCACTAATTTCCTAGGATTTAACACTGAGGACGACTGTTTTTCTACCTGCAAAGTGTGCCTAGTGGGTCGCCATCTCATATATTTACTTACTGTTCATTTCCCATGTCAAATAACGCATTAAGATCTACTTTACTAGCGTTATCTTTATGTTCCTTAGATTGCTTAAACTTTTGGTTCAATCCTAGGGACTCAGCGAAACGGATAAGTTTTACCTCAGTATCGTTGTAAGCTTTGCTATCTCGCAAGAAGTCCTTAGAGTCCATTCTCATAGATTTAACAGTATTGATAGCAAATCGGTCTACGAGTACAAGGTTAAACGGATCGACCTCATAGTTTTCAATGTAGTAATCCATTAACCCGTTGTACAAGTCAGTCTCCCCTTGAGATAGCATCTCTTTGAATTCTTTTGAGTAAGCTCCGTGAATAAGGTTAGCTCTGGGGTTTAAATTTGCCATAGCTTTCTTCCTCCCCTCCTCAGTTTTTTGCCCGGTAGACTTACCGCCATGGAACGGACATTTTCCATTAGTAGAACCATCCTCTTTAATGTGTGGCTTTCTCAGGCACAACCTACCGTCACCCTTGATAGCACCGCATATAGTCGGTTCCTTCTTGAGCTGGCTACGGAGTTTCTTGAGAGCTTCCTGATTGTCTTTCTCCTTGGCAACCGCAACCTTCTCAGCTAAAGCTTTCAGTCTTGGATCATCTAATTTAGATGGTCTAGCTCCTTTTCTTGGTGCTGGTTTATTCATTAGTATCACCTCGTTAGTTACTCCAATGTAGATTACTTGTGTATTCTGCATAGAACTTGTCAAATTCTTCTTGAGCCTTCTTGGCAGCTTCAATCTCACGAGTTGTCGGCTTCTTAGGTGCTTCTCGCTTATTGAATTCCTTAGTTAACTGTTTTAGCCCTAACTCCAATCGTTGAGCCTTATTTCGTATCTCTGAGTATTGTAATAGTAGATTTGCTTCTCGTGAGAGAATATCAGCTTTACGCTGTAGATCAGCTATCGAGTTGCCGTTCTCATGGAATAGTTGAGCGGTTTTAACTTGAGGGAAGGCCACTAGAGGAACCTCACGTATCTTCTCAGGTTTACCTTCATTGTTTGTGTAGAATGAGATAGAGAGTTTCTTCATTAACTTTTTGGAGATACGTTCTTTAGTGAACTCATCGATTACTCGCAGTTTGCCAATAAGCTTATCCCCTTGAACTTTTACCTCTTCAAGAAAGCCTACAGTATCCTTGATTGACTCTGAGTGATCTAACTGAATAGGTATCTGCTCCTCAGCATTAAAATTATTGGCTAACCTCTGTAGATCTACTACCTCATACTTTTGACCTCTGTGAGTGCCTACCGAGAACAATTCAGCGTCTTTCACTAGGTCTTCACCTTGTTTAATACCTTCTGAAAAGGACTCGATTAAATTCAATTCGTGTCGTTTGTAACTCATGTGTTTTCACCTCTGTAGTTTAATAGATTGCCTGCCTCACCAGTGCCACCAGCAAGGCAGAGTTGCTGTCAGTTATTATTTGTTAGTTTCTGCTTTAAAGTGTTTCATTAAGCTGTTACCCTTCTCAGTTAACTCAATGCCATGCTTATTGAGGACGGTCAACATTGCTTGTAGAGCTTCAATAACAATCGCCTCACCTTTCTTATCTGACTCGCTATTAATCTCTTTACCTAACTCCTGAATGTACTTGAACTCTTCACTATCTGGATGGAATGACTTAGTTTCTCCAAAGCCGAATGCCAAGCCTAAATCCTCGTAGCCTTTACCTGCAAAGCAATCTTTACCTAGTCGCTCTGCAAAGTCTGATAAGTGATAAGTAGCTTTATCCTTAGCAGAAGCCTCAATATGTTCTTTCTTCACTTGCTCACCTTTTGAGTGTACGTAGGCTTGCTGTGCTTCCTGGCGTTGTTCTCTAGCTTTATCTAGCTCAGCTTGCACTGATTGAACCTCGTTGTTTAACTCCCCTAGTTGCTTCTCACCTTTTGCTTTTGTATTTAAGTTTGCGTTGCTAGGGTCAATCAGAATAGTTGCCTCGATGATATTCATAGCATTGTTGATTTTAGAGATAGTACTTTGTAGCTCATTCCGTTTAGTTTCCAAGGAAACAACTAGCTCATCAACTTTATTTAAATCGCTCTGTGCAGCCTCTACAGTTTTAACCTTTTTGTTTGAGCCGAATAATTTGTTTACCATAAATGATCACATCTCCTTAGTTTTAATTAGTTTGGGTTCGCCACCTCATGGGGAATTATGAGGATTAATATTTTAGAAGTTGTACTACGTGGGGATTACTGAGTAATAATTCCTAACTGTTGAGCAATCCAATAGCGTCCCAACTCGGAGAACAACATTTGAAGTCCGAACGCTGTAGTTTGGTATCTGATGTAATTCTCATCTCTTAGGAATGAATACTCTGCTTTGTGGAGGTAATTCTTTTTTCTGCTCTTATAGATAATTTTCTTATCCACTAACTTGTTATACAACCCTTGAGGTGATCGCATACCAAATATCTTTGCTACCTCGGTTGCTGTGTAGTATCCTTCTGTGGAAAGAACCTTGTCAGTGTATTCAACCTTTGGAACTTGTATCTTAATAGTCTCCTCAGCTTGCTTAAGTTGTACATTCTTTCTTTCGAGTGTTCTCTGAGCTAGCAATAACGCTTTAGCCATGATAGCTTGTTCATCATCTTCCTCAGTTGTTACAAGATAGCCACCATCTTTACGGATACTAGGTAGCACCTCACTGGTAATCCATTTCTTAAAGGCTTTAGCTTGTGGCTTGCGACTCGTTAGAATTAAACCGTAGAGACCTGACTCGTTAATAAGTGTTACTTCTCTGTTTTGACCTGCTACATAAATTGTGTGTAAGAGCTTTTCATCATCGTCCAGCCCTCTAGTAGCGGTGTATGCGTCCCTAAACTCTAAAATGTCTGATACATCTTTAGCTACAAAGTAAATTTCTTCTCCTTGTTTGATACTTCTAACTTGTCCTAATTCTTCATGGTCAAACACTAGTAAGTTATTCATCATGATTTATCTCCTTTGTTTTTCCCTTAAGGTGATACTATTAGGGTTTTACTTTTGAAATTTCTCTGTGGTAATGTTACGGTGATGAATTCTGTAGTTTTATTTCTTGAAGTTATCTTTAGAGAAGGAGGCTTTCTCGATATTATCCAGTAGTTCCTCCAAAGTAATCTTTTTAGCTTGACGACTTACTGCTTTAGGATCTAAACAGATAGCTTCTGTGACCGACTTAATCTCTACAATCAAGCGATTCTTCCCTAACTCGTCCATTAACTTTTTAACAGTAGGCCGAGACAGTCCAAGCAACCCCTCTAGGTGCTTACGCTTTAAGAGTACAATCCTACTAGTTTCTTCCTCATCAGGATTCTCAACAATTAAGTTAGTATTCCAACTCATATAAGAAAGCATCATTCCAAACAACCCTAGAGCATTTAACGAGATAGACTTTGCTTTCTCTTGTAGGTGAGCTTTGAAGATTTTAACTACCTTGTATTCCTCTTTTAATTTCTCACAAACAAATACTGCGTCAGTCATATTTACATAAGTTGTTTTCCCTACCGTCTCACGAGTGATTAATCCATTAGATTCTAATTCTGATAGGGTTTTATTAACTTGAGAACGTGTTTTATCTAAGCTTGCTACCAAGTGTTTAACTGTTAGTAGATCACCTTTCTCAGTGAACAATTTCCCACCTCGATTAATTTTCATACAAGTTGCTAAATAAAGTAATACTCCATGCTGCTGTAAAGTTAAATTCTCTTTGATTACTTTGAAATTATCTCGTTTCATCATGATAAAATGTCTCCCATCTCGTTGGCTCATACTATTTAGGTATTTCTTTCGGGCTTCCTTTTGAGCTAGACTCACAAGTTCATATCCTGCTTCGACTAATTCTTTACCTGTCATTTCTGTAGTAACCATTTAGTTTTCTCCTCCCTGCTTTCCCTTTTTTAGTATTCTTCTTTTCTAAATGTTAGCAATTCATTAGCTTCTTTAATGTTTAACGCTATAGCAATCTTATTGACCGTTCTCATTGTTACAGGTTCTCCGTAAGCCATTCTACTAAGATTAGCCTTGTGAATCCCTGTTTTATCACTGAGTTGATCTAATGTGATTCCTCTCTTGCAAGTTAATCTTTTGATATCTACATAGAATCCCATCTCGTAGCCTCCTATATATTATTTGTTGTTAATTTGTTTAGTTTCGCTTGTTTACCAACTACTCTCCAAAAAGGGAGCCAGCTCAAGGGGGATCGAACTGACTAACCAAGCAATGGAGGTAACTTACAACAAAAAGCTTCACAGCGAACTCATGAGGAAGAAAGGTGATAAACCTCAATCAGCATCCGCTAATAAGAAGCAACTCAATATATCCCTAGAGATGAACTCTACCAACCTACAAATAATTTATTTATAAGCTAGTTAGAATCCACCTCGAAGCATTAAATTAGAAAAAGTCTTTTTTTGTGCCCTCATAAGTGTAGATAGCAAAACTGTGACAAAACTCTTAAATTTTTGTCCTCATAAAAGATGTACGGAAAGTGTTACAAGACTCTTAAATTCACCTTACATAAACTAATATGAGTCTTGTGTGACAAAAGAGTTAGCATTCTTTGGAGGAAAATAATTTTCCTCATTTTTCCCCTTCATAACTGTAGTTACCAGAAGAGTTGCATATCAGAGAATACTATATTGTGAGATATAGCTTTTTCTCTTTCTGGTCCTTCATATATATAAATAGAAAAACTGTGACAAAACTCTTAAATTTTGTCCTCATACAGTAATCACTACAAGTGTCACATTTTTCAAGTCATTCCCTGTCGAACTTACCCTCTGCGTCCGACTCATGAATCGCCAAACCTTTGGTACTACTGGTTTTATACTTATTGAAAACTTTTCGAATAGTTTTACTCATGTATTGCCTTTAGGTGTTTGAAACGTTAAGTGGTCTCTGAGCGAAACTATATGAGAAAAACTTTTGAGGTTGCTGTCTCGTGTCGCTCTACTGTTTTGAATTAGTAATCTAAATACGGTAATTGAAATTCAACAGCGGTAACCTAAAAGTCACACCTCGTGGTTCACTCGAGAATGCAAAAAAAAGAGAACCTATTGGCTCTCCTTCTCAAATTCGTATTTATCTTTTCCAGTTAACATATCATCTTCGAACATTAACATGACACCACTAACCGATTGATCTCCCTTATACTCAAGAATTATGTACTCAGAAGTTTGTTTTTGGCTGTAATACTGAGATGATATCGTTCTTTTGCTTAATCTCTTCGTGTAACTTCTTTTTATTCTCATTTAACTCCATAACCATCATTCTCTTTAGATTATCAGATAACCCTGTAAAGTGTTTCTCGATAAACTCAGTCTCGCTAGTCTCAACTACATAACCTTTATTTTGTCGTAAGCTTGGTAGTACTTCATTAAATACCCATCTTTCGAAGCGTTATGCACTAGGTAGTTTTGACTTTATAATTAAGCGATTCAAGTTCCCCTCGTTGATGTACTCTTTCTCTTGAGTACCTCCTTCGGTAAGGACTGAGCGAATCGTGCCCCCTCACCTAAGCAGTTTTTTCTAATAGCCCTCTAAGGATCTTCTTTGCTGTACCTTAGAATTAAAGCGCCCGATTGTTGAAAATCAATATACAAATCACATTCAAGAAAACCACCTGTTACTTGAACAAAAGGGATGGGCTAATACGCCATATCCATACATAAAGTACTTTCATATCGAATATATTCAATTGAAAAGTTGAAACTCTAATGGGGGGAATTTTATGCCGGTAGTATATCCTCAAGGATATCAACGACCTATACTTCATGACCTTATGAAATTTAAGCAGTTGATTGTAGACGAGATGATGCGTTCAAGATTTACAAATGTAAATTTTTATCAACAAGGTGTTATTGGTGAAAGCGAAACAAACGGTGCTACTGTCATAATACAATTTTTTATGGTTTCAGGACCAAATCGATACTATCAAATTATGGTTGGTTCTGGAAACACTCTAGAAGATGCCCAAAGTGTGGTTCATGCTGTTGAGCTTATAGCCCGGCGAATAGAATATCCAAGCTATATTATTGATTAACTAGGAGGGAATTCTATGGCAGTACCATTAATCACGTATATCTCGACTCGGCATGTTGGTAGCTTCGGTTCGTCCCCCTCCTCGGCGGGAGTATCTGGGCAATTACTTTCTGGTAAAACAAAAGTTGGCAGAGTGCGGAGTATTATTGCAGGTAACTTGGAAAAAATGGGATTTTCTAATGTTAGTAGAAGTGATTCTCCTCATTTTCATTTTCCACCAACAGTTTATCCTCAAAAAGGTTGGGTAGTAGGTTATAAAGACGATTGCATGCTTTACGTTACCCATTTTCCTATGGAAAATGAAATATTCTTAGAAATTACAATGGCTAGTTGTAACACTATTGAAAAGACCCACAGTATGGTTAATGAGGTTGCCGCGATGCTTCGTACAATTCGCGGAATCACATTCCCGTGAGCCGTTTACATCAAAAATTAAACAACTATATTTTTAACCCCGTTCTAAATTTAGGACGGGATTATGCTTGTCTGATTCTTTCGAGTATAAAAAAGAGCCCACCTCTATAGGTAAGCTCCTTAGTTTTTCTTCGAGTAGATCTCGTTAGCTTGTTCCATCTCAAGCATGATTCTCTTTCCATCTTCCATATCTCTTTGGATTAATCTTTTTATGTAAGTGCTAAAATACTGCTGCTTAGCTGCGTAGTGATATAGGTCAAACTCCATAGGATCTGCTATGTTAAACGCTACCGATTTTACTTTCTTCATAGTTAAAACTCCCTTTCTCATTTTAATGTTTATTTATAAAATCCAGAACAAGTACCGCATTGAATCCCTTTCTAGATGTCACCTCAGTCATACTTATAAATCACATATACTTTGAAAACAATTTATTAACCCTTGAGTTTGAATCTTATTAAATCGAAATCCACCTCTTGTCTTCTTAGATACTATAGAAATCCCAAAACAACCATCATTTAACGCTTGAAATTTCATCATTTTTCCCTCGTCATCTATAAGATCCATAGATTTATTACCATGTAGAATACTTATAAATTTATGAGCGTCCCTTTCTAAGAATACAAGATGAATAAGTCTCCTATACTCATCAGTAATAAAAAAGTTTATTGAACCTAATGTATATTCAACTTTTAAGGTAGTGCCCCACAAATCTTCATATTCCAAGACAGGAATCACTTTATGTCACCTCCCAATATAAACGATTATAGAGTTGTCTGAACTAAAAAGAAACAACCTTATAGTCATTTTTTACGATTGGTCTGCTGAGGTAATACTGCACTAATATTTAATAGAAAAAACTCGTTCAAACCGAGGATCTTACACCTCGATAGCCGAAAAGTTACGAAGATGACTGTGTAAAATGATAATAAAGTTATTTAGTTTTAAAACCTATAACACGTATAACCCCGTTCTGATTTTTTTATTAAAAGTCAGGAAGATAATTACAAAACCCTATAATTAAGTATTCAATTATAATGTCACATATTATATAGGGTAAAAAGAAAAGGATAGATGCAAGCAGGTTTAATCCCTGTTCATCTATCCTTTTTGTACAACATATGACCTCATTACATTTTCGTTTTTAAAATCAAAAGTCTCCCGGAATCATGGATAAATGATCATTCCGACAACTTATTGATGACAACAGAAGCGAGTATTTGCTTGTGAAGGATGCAAGTGATTGTTTCTGTACTAGAGATGGAACCATTCTCAAAGTATTTGTTTGAAGGAGATCCACCCCCACATAAATCAAAATAAAGACATGTATCAGCGCAGTTCTTAACGCCATTTTCAATTTCAACTTGTAGTTTCAAATAAATATCATTGTTTATAATATGCTCGAAAGAATCCAGACTGTTTATATTTCCAACTATAAAATTATTAAGTTCTTTATTGCTGCTACCCGCAAATTCAGGAGAATTCGTTGTAATACTACCATTCTTTTGAATCGTAACGATACGCAGCTTTTGTATTTCGTCAGGAACACAATAAAAATGACGGTCTTTGAGTTTGATATTTATAGCAGAGCACATATTTTGAAATTCTCGAATCGTGATTTTATCACGATGTTGTTGCCATAAGTCAAAAAGACGTGACATAAAAGAATTATACATCCGAGTAATATTTTCCAATTTTTCGGAGTTAAGAGATGTTGAATGGTTACTATTTTCAATTTCTTCTACATTAAATCCGACCCATTTAAAGTCATTTTCATAAAAAAAATAAAAAATTTCCTCCGGATAATGGAGACTTTCTTTAGTAAGAACACATATTGCTCCAAAATCAAGTCCGTACTCTTTTAAAAGATTGACACCGCGCATGGCTATATGATGACTCCCTTTACCAGACCAATCCTTACGATTTTGGTTATGTAGAAATTCAGGACCATCCATACTTATACCAATTTTAAAATGGTTCTCTTTAAAAAATTCACACCATTTTGCTGATAGTAAAGTGCCATTCGTTTGAACGGAATTGATCACTTTCCGATTTTCAATATTATACTTCTTAATATAATCGATTATTTTCTCATAAAAGGATATTCCTACTGTTAAAGGTTCTCCTGCATGCCATAGATACTCGATATGGTCACTAACAATCGTGCTGCTTAGAGTTTTTGAAAATATATTTTCCAGTGTAGAATCTTCAATGATCATTGAATTTTGTCTTTCGGGAACATAGCAATAACTACAATTCAGATTACAAAGCGAAGAAGGCTGAATGACAATTAAATTAACTGTCATATAGAATTTCCCCATGTTTTATACCAGTGGCCATGGTCAGTAAAAGTATCGTTCCAGTTACTCCACCGTGGGTCTGAAGAATACGAAGAAGTCGTAAAAGAAAATGAAAGTCCCTTATCCTTACTAATTTTCTCTAATTGTTTAAGTAATTCATCCCGACGTTTTACAGGGAAGTTTGGATCATAGAATTTTTCATCCAAGTTTTATTCACTCCTTCCTTTTTAGTCACTACTCCATGTTATGTGCTTTTTCCTTATGGTATAACTATGGAAATTAATTAGGAACCGACCTTTGTGAAGTATTGTACTTAAATTAAACTGCTTCTATAGTTTAAGTACATTTCTTCAAAATCTCATACAAAAATAATATAAATATCCGGTATTATTTGGAGGTTTTTATTCAACAAAAGGGCCATTTAATTGAATAAGAGGTGATACTTTACCTGTATCACCTCTTAAAAATTCCGAAATATTTCGCTACCCATTTTGAATTATTTTCTGCAAGGTTCAGGCGTTGTACAAGTTCTTTTTTGGACAACTTCATGTATTTTCTTTGGATGTTCTCAACAATTCAATTTGGTTTTATTTTACGAAAATAAATATCTTCCATAGTAGCATTAAAGCTTTATTAAATTAGTTAACCTAGTTAATTATGTAAAAAAAATGCGTCGATTCTTCAAATACGCGAAAAAAAAATGCGTCGATTCAAAGTAGACCAATCCCTTGCAGCTCTAAGGTTTAACCCTATTTCAATCAGAAAAACCTTCTTTATTCTTATAGACTACATAGCTATCTCGTGGTACCTAATTCGACTCCCCCTCCTTAATCCCATCTCAAGTAGCAAACAAAAAGAGCTATACCAACTAAGCAAACCATACAGTTTACTCATCAGCACAGCTCCAAGTTTTACTCATATGTAATTTATATGGGTTCAACTAAAGTAGATCGTACTTCCTCAAACAAAAAAATAAAATATCTGAGGAGGAAAGCCTTTAAGGTAAATTCACAAGGTTACTTCTTGTCGAGAATCGACTAGCCTTACTTGTGGAGTTAATCCTAATTTATTCCCATCTCGTATATATAAAATATTTCAAATATCTTACGAGACGAAATCCTTTAGTTTAACTAACTTGGTCACCTCAGTAGTTCTTTTTTATTTTCGTTTACTGAGTATTACTAATTAGTCCACCTCATAAGGTCATTTATATTTATTTATCTATGAGATGGACTAATAGGTTTAAATAATTAGATACACCTAAGAGTCACTAATTAGGTTAACCTAAGAGCGCCAGCTCGTAAGTTATTTATCTTTATTTACGAACACTAACTAAATTAGATCAACCAATAAGCTTTAACTTCTAGTTTCCTGTATAGGATACTGTGAGGCTACAACTTTTTTAGTCTTCCCTTGAGCTGGTATTCAGTAGGCAAAACTATACAAATCCCCTGAGGTGTGTTCTACCATGCTTCCTCCTCCCTGTTTTAATCACCAAAGTTTTACTCGAAAATTTAGTTCTAAAAAATTTTTAACTCTAAAATTCAATTTATAAGCTATAACTCTAGGTGGTAAGCAAGGTAGGTGAAAACTCAAGAGGTTCCCCCTCAAATGGCGGCTAACGAGGTAAAAACTAACTGGTTGTACTCCTCTGTAATCACATTCAGTAAATACGATATAATTTACTCATAGGTATACTTTCTAAATATGGCTACTATCGAATATATATACATACCTGGATGTTATGATATTTATATATTTAACAAACCGGATATAGATTAACCTTGTGGAATGGGTAACTGGTGAGCACCTGATGAGGCGATACTCAAACCTTTCCCAATAACCTTAACCTCACACGATCCTCTCCACGAGCTGGACTAACGAGGCAAGCCTTCACAAGGTTTCACCTCACAAGTACATACATATGAGATGGTAAAATGTTGTTACCTTCTAAGATGACTACATAGTGTCGTTCTCTCATGGTATAACTACATGGTACGCTCTCGTGTGGTATCACTATAAAGGTACAGCTACAGGAGTATAACTATTGGTATGTGCCAGCAGGATCACTACAGAGGTGTAGCTCTAGTAGAGAGTGACAACTTGTCACCTTCTCAGAAGTAGTCTAATGAGCAGTACTTGTGTAGCCAATACCTACCACTATGAGGTGCAGCTACATTGTCCGTACTCGCATACAAACAAAAAAAGAAACAGCGAGGTAGCAACTTAATTGTCACCTATCTCGTAGTTCCTTCTTGTAATTTTCTCTTATTAATCTCTTTATATAGCTTACCTTGAGATATCCCCACTTGACTAACAATGTCCTTGATGGAATATTCTCCAGAGTCATACATCTGTAAAGCTACCCTTATTTTGTCATTATCGAGTTGAGGTCTACCTAGTTTAACTCCCCGTTTCTTTGCGCTTGCCAGTCCTTCTTTTGTTCGTTCTGCTATTAAGTCCCTTTCAAGTTGACTAATTACTGCCATCATAGAGAACATAGCTTTTCCAGTCGGCGTTGAAGTATCCATATTTTCCTTTAATGATATGAAAGTAACACCCATATTATTTAACTCCTCAACAGTTGTAAGGATATCAAGAGTGTTTCTCCCTAGTCTGCTAATAGCTTCTACAATAACGGTATCACCTTCTCGTACTGTATCCATGAGCTGGGTTAGTCCTGCTCGATCTTTTTTAGTTCCTGTATATTTCTCTTGGATTAATCTATCATAGCCATACTTATTGAGTGCTTCCAGTTGTCTATCAAGTAACTGCTCATCAGTTGAAACCCTAGCATAAGCGATTCTCATCAGGTTTCTCCCCCTTACATTTATTGTACTTTTAATGTAACATGAGAGATCACTAAGTGTAAATGTTTTATGTAATCTTTTATGTAATAACTTTATGTAACATACAAAAGGCTTAACGGTAAGGTTTGCTTCCCTAGTTAAATGATTACACTTATTTATCGTTTTATGTAATCTTGGAGTATACTACAGAGCTGGCTACCTCAGATTTACACAACATAGAGCTATCACTACATTGGTTACTATATAGTTCTGATATGAGTTTAGCTAAAAAGGATCGCATCGAGGTTGGAGTTTACCTATTTAACACACCTCGGAACATTACCTGTGAGTGTCCTACGAGTAATAAAAAGCCAATTAGAATACCTTTAAATCACTTATATAGTGACCTAGAAGTTATTCTAATCGGCTTCTCTTGTTTAAGATGCAGGCCTGATTCGTTATACACAAAAGTGAATTTATCGAGGGGGAGGTTTTCGGGATTTTGGTTCGCCGGGTGTCTGGAAAATCCGTGCTATAGATAGTATGTGGTATGTAAAATAATTTAAAAGGCTGACTTCTGTATGAAGTCAGCCTTTTAAATTATTTTACTCCTGTGTTTTCTCTTTTTTAAACTCTTTTTGTTTGTCCAGCCAAATATTAATTAAATGTACTAATTCAACCGTTTCTATCTCACAAAATTCACCTTTACCATCTTCAGCTAAATTGTCTAGGACAATAGTTGTATCTCTTCGAATTTCTAAACCACAAATGTTGCCATTTACTTCTCCATAATCCTTTTCCCCGTTTAAAACACTATGTATCTCTTCTAAAATCCAATCTCCAAATGCAGAAACTTCAACATATAAAAAGGTTCCAACAAGTTTAATTTCCTTTGGTACCCTCATGATTAATATTTCATCATCAAGCACTTCAAAAGTATATTTATATTTCATTTCTATCATACTCCCTTATATTAAAAATAGAATTTATTCTTTTGGGAAAGCAGAGATAATTTTCCCGTTGTCAGCTATATACATGATAATTTCTATACCGTCTAGACCTACTCCTTTATATGTATTATCGATTACAAGTCTTTTATTATTGTATGCTTCATTTATATTATCTACAATTTTCTGTGGACTCCAATCTTTAGGGAAAAATGTAGAGTATCCCCTATTTGCAGTCTTAGGGACTCCATTTACTTCTACCTTAGCTTTATATACTCCCTGATTATTTACTGTTCTTTCTGTTCCCGCAACTATTTTTCCTGGTGTATTCTCTAATGCTTCAGTGTGATAGCCAACTGCTTTACCAATGCCATTTATTTCACCCTCTAGAATATGCTTAAGTCCTCTTCTCGTGAATTTTTCTGTTCCTCTTAAGCTAGACATGATTTGTCTATTAGAGAGTGATGGAGTATGGTTTCTTCCACCAGAATTAGCGAACTGATAAGTGGATAGTTTTTCTTCAGTTTGTTTAAAATCAGGTATAGCAAATCTAGAACGTATATTATTTCCACCAGCAAAAGCAAAACGATCCCCCATTTGTAAATTACCAATAGTATGAGAAATAACTTCTGGAATTTTATCTTTTGCTATTTTAGTTGTCACTTTACCCAATTTACTTGCTTTACTTAATCCTTTATCGCCAATAACACCTACTGCAACTTGTGTTAAAGCATAACTTCCCCATTTCGCACGACTTTCAGCATCTCCATTTATTACATCATTAATAAATGAGTCTGACACTACATTATACATGGTACTGAGGGTATCAATAGGATGCAACGCAGCATTTCCCACGTTTCCCGCTTACCAAGCGCTTTAAATCCTTCTATGGTGTCTCCAATTGCTTCTCCTGCACCTTCTATAGTGCCATCTATAACTTTTCGGAAAGTAGATTTTTCAGGTAACTTACCACACATTGCCCCTTCTTCAATTGAACTACTCTTTAGATGGTTTTCAGCCTGACGTGCCCTTTCTTCTGTAATCGATTGAATAGAGGTTGTCCACTCCATATTCAATCCTTGTGTACTAAATGTACCACTTACAGGACTAAAACCTTTCCCACTTTGGACTTCAGCCAAACCCGTCGCAATGCTAGCGGCTAATTGAATTGCTGTACTATAATTATTACTAGATGTTTGGTTAAACTCATACAGGTGATCTAACTTTTCTTGCAGTTTTTTCCTCATAGCAGTGAAAAGATTCGCCATAGCGTCCATACCTGGAATTGGTATAGTTTGAATGATGGCTTCCATACTTGCTTTCATTCGATCAATTTCTTGAATTTGTTCTAATATTTCTTGTTCAATTACATCAGTTGAAGCTACCTTTGATTGAAATTGACTTGGAAAGGCATCATTCTGACGGATTAATTCTTCACATAAGTAAATGATTCCCTGTGCTAAAGGACGAAAGGTTTGTACAAAAAATGCTTTCGCACTATCATAAGTCTGCCCTTGTAAAACAGTATCAATTGCAAAAGCGTCAATCGACTGAATGGCTTGTTCCATACCTTGAATGGTAGCGGTACATACAGCGTTCATGCTTTGAGTTTGGCTTTGTACTTCTCCCAAATACATATTTAAACTCATGCATTGACCTCCCTTGCTAATTGTTGTTGCTGATAGGAAAGGTCGTTTTCTAAATCACTAAGGTCTCGTCTTTCTTTAAGCAACGTTTCTTTTTGGTTTTCCAATTCGAATGTAAGTTTTCGCTCAATGTGCCCTGCTTCTTGACGCATATTCATAAAAAAATGAGATAACTCTTTATCCCCATGCCAAGTTTCGAAAATTCGATTAAATAAACGATTGCTTCGACTTTTCCATTCGTGAAAATCTGTTTCCGCTTGTTCCTGTGTTTGAATCGCAGATTGATTCCGATCCTGTTCTTCGAATATACTTTGTAATTTTTGATTTAATTGATGGATTTGTTCTTCAATATCTTGACTCATCTTTTTCCTCCTATCGTTTTACTTTACGTAGGTTGTCACATTAGCGAAAAGTATGTTGAAGTTCGTTATCCATTCTCTCAAACTCGTTAGCTACCGAATGAATATTATCAACCGCTTGTTGAAAGGCGGCAGAAAATTGTTTCGTTAAATCTAAAACTTGTTGGTTCGCTTCTTGTGCTTTGGAGTTAACAGATAGCGTAGTACGCGTCGCCTTTTTTATAGAACGATTTGTCGCACTTTGGATTGTATCCGAAGCTACTCTCATCTGCGTAGCGATTTGTTGTGCCGCTTGAAAATTACTTTGAAATTGTCCCATTGTTTAAATCCTTTCTACTATGTTCATGGAGAATTATACCATTTTTCTAAGTTTCTCCATTAGGAATGATGTTGGTAATGAAAAAGGATATATAGTTAAGGTGAATCTAACCTCTTCACCTAGATTCTTTATTTCATCTTTAATAGTACGTATTGTACAAGAAACCAATATAAATATACTATCTACATAGAAAGCTACAAATCACCTGAGAAGTACAACTCAAAAATTTCCCCTGTGGAGGTTGTTGCAAAAAGTACTTGACCAATGAATATAACTCCTTTAGTATTTTCCGTAAGAAACTCTAATTGAAGTGGTTCTCAATGAAGATAATAACTTGAGAGCCTTGATACATATAAGTTTTACTGATCCTAAACCTCTACAGTTAACTGAAAGGTTCCCTTGACAGGGTGGAGGTCGTGAGTTCGAGCCTCTCCGGGGTCATAAAATACGGTAAAATAGCGTTCTACCAATTGGTAGAACGCTATTTTTATGCGATGATTTATTCGTTGATTTAGCCATTTAGGAAATATTTTTCAACCATATATACACAAAGAGAGGGCATATATTTATCCCTCTCTTCTGTCCAACCAATATTAATCTTGCTCATCCATCATTTCCTCAAACGCAGCAGACACTTTTTCAAACTCCTTGTCACTCTCGATGTATGACAATTCACCATCATCTTCTACTCTTAAAAAGAAGATATCAATGTCTTCATCTGTTTCCTTTTGAAGGTCCTCTACAAAGCCGACAGCAATGTATTCTGCTCCTTCGACATTCATCGTTCCCAGCACTTCAACTTCCTGCTCCTGATCACTCTCATCGCTAAGGGTAAAAATTTCGCCTACTTCAATTTCCTCCATATGCGTACTCCTCCTTTCATACTCTAAAAAATAGAGCGTTCAAATCGCATACCTACTAACATATCTTTCCATAAAAAATCAAATCAATGCGCAAAAAACAACAAATTCTTGCTGCTTCAGCGTAAATACCCATCCAAAAAGATATCATTCGTGAATATAAACTAACATATTTCGTATTAGATAATTGGATCAACTAAAGTAATTAAAGTCCCAACGGTTTCAAAAAATTAGAAATATCCTATTTTAGATTTTCGAAAGACCTCCTTGATCCATAATTATTTCTTTTATATAGGAAGCAGGGAAACCATCTTGTAACAGCTGTTTCATCATTTTCATATAAGGGTTAATATGCTTAAAATATTTCTTATAGGATGCACATAGATAATTTAATCCTGGCTCATTTTGATTTGAAACTAGAAATCTATTTTTAGGACATTCACCATGACAAGCGAATCGAACCTCGCAATTTCTACACACTAAGGGCAGTGTATCTCGCTTCTTCTTACCAAAGGCAAGCTGTGATGGGGAATTTATCATATTTACTAATCCGTCTGTAATATTTCCTAATCGATATTCAGGATAAACGTAATGATCACAAGAAAACAGATCACCATTATGTTCCATAGCGACCGCTCTACCACACTCTTTTGCAAAAATACAGACTGGTGACGGAATTCCGATCCAGGAAGCTAATGCCCATTCAAAATTCATAACATAAATCGCCCCTACATCATGCTGCACCCACTCAGTGAATATTTGAATTAGAAACTCTCCATACATTTCTGGTTCTACTGTCCAAGGAGTTACTGTCTGTTGCGCTTCTTCCTTACATAGAGAAGGAGGAGTTGCATGACGCAGAGACAGCTCTGCCGCTCCTTGATTCACCTCTCTTTCTACAATAGGGATAAACTGTATATATTGAATGCCTTGCTGCTTAAAAAAACGATAGATTTCTAGAGGTCTATAAGAGGAATGTCTCGTAACACAAGTAAGTATGTTAAATTCTACGCCATGTTTCTTTAACATGACAATTGTCTTCATTACCAATTCAAATGTGGGTTTCCCCCCGCGATCAATTCGGTACATATCATGAATATGCTCGGGTCCATCTAAACTTAGACCAACCAAAAAATGATGAACTGAAAAGAATTCACACCAACGATCATTTAATAATGTTCCATTCGTTTGAATCGTATTTGTGATTTGTTTACCGTCCGCATACTTGTTTTGAAGAGATATAGCCTTATGAAAGAAATCTAATCCCATTAATGTTGGTTCCCCTCCCTGCCAAGCAAAGACAATTTCTTGCGTGTCTTGGGAGGCGATATACTGTTTAATATACGACTCTAAAACAGAATCAGACATTCGAAAGGAATGCTCATTAGGAAAATAAATTTCCTTTTCAGTATAATAACAGTACTTACAATCCAGGTTACATATCGGACCCGTTGGTTTCACCAGAATATGAAAACTGTTGCACCTACCCATTCCATTACCTCTTTCCTCTAAATGGATACTTCCAATCTTCACAGGTCATTTAACGAGAAATAATTTTCCCATTTATATTAATATGGATGGAATCTCTTTTGTTCTGTTTAAAAAACTGGCTATATTCTTGGTCATCATGCAGTTCAATGACCACTCTCTCGATTTGTCCACTAAACGGAAATTCCGGCACTGGGTAGTTAGAGCTCACGGCTGTTAATCGATCCCGGCCTATATCTAATCCCTCAGCAGAAATAAGAAATGGTAATGTACGAGGCATATAAAGTGTGCCAACCTGCTGATCATTGATATAAAGAATGCCCGTTCCTTGATTTAATAGTTCTTTTTTAAATTCAAATCGTATAGTTGAATATCCAACAGGTACTTGGGCAGAAGATTGAATTTTATAGACAGTGCCAACGTAATTATATTCATAAAATAGGTAGTTATCTTTTATATATATTGTATAACCACTTGAATAGCTTCCATGAGCAATCAATACACCTTCTGTTGTACGACTTGAACGAAAGGTTGGAACTGTAATTGAATAAGAAGAAAATGTTACTTTTGGAGCAGTGCTTGATGGCAAATGAGCCATTCCAGGATAGAAGATAAATATTGTTCTCCCTTCCTGCAAGCCTTCATACCCTTTCCTAAACGGATTGTAATTTAATGGTAAAACACCGTACTTCTTAGCTTCCTCCCACCATATCGTTTGAAGCTCTTTTAATTTCCTTGGATATTTTTTTGCTAGATTATACTTTTGCGAAAAATCTTGGTTTACATTGTATAACTCCCAATGATCTTCATTAAAAGGTATACCTGTTT
The DNA here is from genome assembly GCF_000374965.1 of Bacillus sp. 95MFCvi2.1. Taxonomy (NCBI): domain Bacteria; kingdom Bacillati; phylum Bacillota; class Bacilli; order Caryophanales; family Bacillaceae; genus Bacillus; species Bacillus sp. 95MFCvi2.1. Next base: position 287,399 of record NZ_KB895692.1, read on the forward strand.
CATGATAAGTAACGGCAACCCATCCATCTTGCCAAATAGCCCGGTGTCCGAGCATTTCAAAGTACTGTGTTTTTCTCTTTGATGGGACATTCGGTTCTGTAAATGTATCTAGCATACTTATACCATGAAGCGGCATCTGCGGAACACCTTCATACACCTCAGGAGCCTCAATATCTAGGAGGTCTAGTATAGTAGGAGTAATATCAATAGCATGATAAAATTGGGAGCGAATTGATCCAGGGTCTGGAATACTTTGAGGACATTGAATGATGAGGGGAACATGCGTCCCTCCAAAAAAGGTATTTTGCTTATAATATTTAAAAGGTGTATTACAAGCTTGCGCCCATCCTTTAGGATAATTGGGGCTCGTGAAAGGTCCTCCTATTTCATCTATATGATCAAACATCGTATCCACACTTTCCTGGATTCCATTTAAGTATGCAGAATCATTAATAGAACCATTCCAGCTTCCTTCCTGACTACCTCCGTTATCAGAAAGTAAAACAATTATGGTATTATCTAGTTTGTTTTTTAATTTGAGAAAATAGAGCAGTCTACCAATTTGCTGATCAGTGTGTGTTAGAAAGCCAGCATAGGTCTGTTGAAATTTGATAAACAGTTCTTTTTCTTTCGCTGTCAGTTCGTCCCACGGCTTAATCCCTGGATTGCGTTCAACGAGTTCTGTATAAGGCGGAATGACTCCCATCTCCTTCTGTCGCTCAAATCGCTCTTCCCTTATCTCATCCCATCCTTTATCGTAAACTCCCTTATATTTCTCTATAAATTCTCTTGGTACTTGATGAGGCTCATGCTGTGCCCCGAAGGCTAAATACAGAAAGAAGGGACGGTCTGGAGTAACAGAAGTATGATCAATCAAAAATTCCAGCGTTTTATCAACCAGATCCTCTGATAAATGATAATTTGATTTATCAGGCTTCTGTACACGATGATTATCGTATACTAAATCCGGCGCATACTGATCAGTCTTAGCTAATAAAAAGCCATAATATCGTTGAAATCCTTTTGAAAGTGGCCAATTTTCAAAAGGACCACTTGATGCCACTTCATGACCAGGAACGAGATGCCATTTTCCAACCATATATGTAGCCATCCCATTCAGCTTTAAGATCTCAGCTAAAGTAGCAGCAGTATCTGAAATTCTCCCTCGTTTATTCGGGTATTGAGGTCCAAAGTCTACTTCAGTTATTAATCCGACCCCGACCGAGTGGCAGTTACGACCTGTTAGAAGACAAGCGCGAGTAGGAGAACACAAAGGAGTTACATTAAAGTTATTGTACCGCAGACCCTTTTCCGCTAACGAATCAATATTAGGCGTTTCAATCTCTGAACCAAAGCAACCTAAAGCCGAGTAACCCACATCATCTAGAACAATATATATTACATTGAGAGCAGCCTTTTTGTCGGAACTTTCAACCCCTGTCCTCATCCCCATTACCACCTATCCTTTCATAGTACAAGGTTTGTAAACAATGAATAGTATATATTAAGAAATTTATTAAGGGGACGATTTCATAATGAGTAACTACTAAAAAAAGAAGCTTTTTTTACATGACGATTCCTTCGACTATCCTTTTTTATTCTGATAATCATCGTGTACTTTTAAATATATCCCCGTTAAAACTCACTTATTTATGGTACGGCTCACCACATCAACTACTGTATATAATTGTGAAATACCAACATAAAATGAATGCCCAAATAAGCCAGATGTCGAAAAACATCTGGCTTATTTAGGTTAAATTGATAACTATAAATATAAGTGGCGTTTTGTTTTGTCTAGAACATGAAAAAGAGGTACAGTCACATTACGTAGGATTTATATCGTTCAGTGTAAGCTATTGGTAGCCACGAGACTACTCTCCTGATCACAATTATTGAATCGCTTGAAATGTAGCACCGCCGCGAGTATCGATAATATCTCCATCGACTATAGCAACCACATAACTTTCTAGTCCAAAGTCTCCTCCACCTAAAATCACATTCACCTTTGTACCTCCAGATGAACTATATACAAAGAGGTTGCTCTTACCAGTTATCTTATATCTACCTGCAGGAATATCTTTTCCTACAGACCAATAGCCTGCACCAAGTTTCTTAGGCTCTTGCTGTTTCAATACAACACCTTCCGTAAGCTTCTGCAGCTCAGCTTTCTTAGCTTTGATATCACCATCTAGTTTGCTTATCTCTGACTTTTTACCATCCAGTTCAGATTGCTTGTTCTTAATTTCATTCTCGATGTTTGTCTTGTTCTCTACTAATTTTTTAGCCCCTTCGAATTCCGCAGAGCGAAGCTTTAACTCTGCATTCACCTTGTCCAAACCTTCTTTTGTAGTCTTTAATTCTTTTTCTGTCTTATCCAGTGAATTCTCTTTCTGTTCGATATTACTAACTAGACTCTTATATGTAGTAACCTTACCATTTACTTCTGCATCACCAGGAATCGTACCTACATTGTAAGCTATAGTGGAAGCAACAACAATCGCTCCAACCGCTCCCCATAATGCTTTTGATTTCAATAGTTTCATAAGGTATCCTCTCTTTTTTCATCTTTTATATTAATATTTTATTAATTTTCAGAGATAAACGAGATGTTAGTTTTATGAATATTCTTAATCTTCAAAATATATTCATCAGATTTTGAAGGAAAAAGATTGTAACTACAAAATGCACATATTTCGAAGAAGCCTGATTTTCTTATGACTTTACAAATAGAGAATTTGGTGCGTCAACACTAAACAAAACAGCTTCTTCAAGTCTTCGCTTGAAAAAGCTGTTTCTAATAAAAACATATTACTATAGTAATAATGATTTTTTACAATATGTACATTAACTACAATGACTTTAAGGTAATACATATACCTTTACTGTTCTAACTCCCCAGTTCCAAACTCCCTGCTTTGAAGGTATAAATACGTCTATTTTATTCCCTTTAATAGCTCCACCAGTATCCCTAGCTCCAGCTGGTCCATATCCCTCTACATATACATTCGAGCCAAGTGGAATAACTGAAGTATCCACAGCAATCACTTTTAAATTTGGATTAGCAGTTAAATCATCTCCCATACTCGTATAAACATGTTCACCAGGCTTTGCACCATTTTCTGCTGGGTCGTTTGAGTATGCTGTTGATCTAACCGTTAGCTCACGCGTATTTCCTATCCATTTTCCACTATCTTTGAAATAATTCATTTTTTCGTCAATCTTATTCCAACCTGTTTTCATCGTTCCACCGGCTGCTTCGTCTAAGTAATACCAACTACTCCATTCTTTCAACCAGCCTGTTTTCATCGCTCCACCAGCTACCGCATCCAAGTAATACCAATTCACTCCGTATTTCAACCAACCTGTTTTCATTGCTCCGCTGGCTGCCGCATCCAAGTAGTACCAACTACCACCTGTTTTCAACCAACCTGTCTTCATTGCCCCGCTAACTGCTTCATCCAAGTAATACCAATTTTCTCCGTATTTCAACCAGCCTGTCTTCATTGCCCCACTAGCTGCTTCATCCAAGTAATACCAATTTTCTCCGTATTTCAACCAACCTGTTTTCATCGCTCCGCTGGCTGCCGCATCCAAGTAGTACCAACTACCACCTGTTTTCAACCAGCCTGTCTTCATTGCCCCGCTAGCTACTTCATCCAAGTAATACCAATTTTCTCCGTATTTCAACCAATCTGTTTTCATCGCTCCGCCAGCTGCCGCATCTAAGTAATACCAATTCACTCCGTATTTCAACCAACCTGTTTTCATCACTCCGCCAGCTGCTTCATCTAAGTAATACCAATTCGTTCCTTCTTTCAACCAACCTGTTTTCATCGCTCCGCCAGCTGCTTCATCTAAGTAATACCAATTCGTTCCTTCTTTCAACCAACCTGTTTTCATCGCTCCGCTGGTTGCTTCATCTAAGTAATACCAATTCGTTCCTTCTTTCAACCAACCTGTTTTCATCGCTCCGCTGGCTGCTTCATCTAGGTAATACCAATTCGTTCCTTCTTTCAACCAACCTGTTTTCATCGCTCCGCCAGCTGCTTCATCTAAGTAATACCAATTCGTTCCTTCTTTCAACCAACCTGTTTTTTTACTACCATTTTCATAATAAAACCATTCACCATTTTCTAATTTCCATCCAGCTTGTTGAGTAGAATCTTGCGTTATGTTATTTGATGTTTCTGCTAAACTAGCAATCGGTTGGAAACCGAAGCCCAGAACCATAGCTAAAGAAAGTGCTGTAATTTGTTTTTTCATAAATTCATTCCTTTTTCCTAAATTTGACCATTGACTAAATTGTCATACTATGTATAAGTATAATTGTTTCTAAGATAAGAATAAGAGTAGTAACAAAAATGTAATAAAAATAAAACAGAATGAAATCCAGATGCAAACTTATTGCATACTGGACTTGATTCTGTTTTATTCCTGCTATCTTCTACCTCTTTTACTAGCTTATAAAACAGGGTTTTTCTATTTATAATTTCTTACTCACCAATACCACCAACACAATAATCCCCACAAACATCGCCACTAAACATCCAATCAGTTTATAAAAACCTCTCTTTGTCAGCGTATTATCTTTCGTAATATCTTTGCGAACGAAGAAATACATGAATAGCATTAAAATAATACTTATACCAAACGCATAAAGAAATTGCATTTTTTCTCCTTCCTATATGTAAGACCTATAATTCATTATTTTCCACTTAATATCTTTTAGATAAAACAACAAACGAAATAAAAACCGTACTAATTGTTAAAGCAGCTAACATATTAAGTAATTCTCCAGCTGTCAATATAATGATTTCTAAATGTAACCCAATTGAAAAAATAATGAAATATATCAATAATGCAAAGAAAGAATAAAACATCCCTTTTTGACGGATTAACTTCATCCTTTCGTCTTTCTCTTTAAATTGTGGGTGAAGATAACTTAAACAAAAGCACATAATCATCATCGATGCTAATGTATAAGTCGGAGTTGGCGGCGCAGAATGTGTCATAATCCCTGCCAATATCATGAATCCACTCATAATTTAAAAAAACATTCCAATAATCAAAAAGTACTTCTGTGAATAATTCATTAATATTCCCCCTTCTCTATCATTCCCGTTCTTTCCCTTCATAAATAAATACATTCTCAATGGTTGTCTGAAATGCTTTCGCAATTTCGAATGCTAAAGGAAGTGATGGATCATATTTTCCTTTTTCAATTGAAATAATCGTCTGTCTAGAAACACCAAGTTTTTCGGCTAACTTCTCTTGAGACAGTCCCAATTTTTTTCTGTATTCTACCATTTTGTTTTCCAAGGAAAATCCCCCCCTCCTCCTTGAACAGAGTATAAATGTAAAGCAACCTTTACGTCAAGTATCCTTTACATTATTTACATAACTTTTCCAACCCTTCTTACTCCCGCCTTTTCTTTTTGATCACGACTATTGTCATAACTAAAATGGAATCCTATAGAGAGCGAACATCACGATATGTTCCATCTCTAACATATAGTTAACTTTATTTGTATAGATGGTTTTCATTATATTTATCCCTCTGTAATGAGAAAAATTAATATTGTTATCTGCACTTTATCTTTTTAAAATATTACATTTTTTCTCCTATACGAATGAAGCTGGCTACCCTTTTTAAGCTATTTTCTGCTATATTTGCAAAAACTAACGATTTATGAACCATTTTCAAATCATAATCATCACTTACAAGCAAATTTTTCTTTTTTCCTTTCAATATTTAACACTATTGAAATAAAGTTAACAATAAATTCATAATTTTTTATTTTTTATACTATATCCTGTTATATTGTTGTATAATATTCTTGAAAGCGCTTATTATTTTAATATACATAAATCAAACCATATTTTAACGAAACATTCTTACAATTCATTTTATATTTTCATATGGAAGATTTCGTTCCAAGTGCGGATGTAACAGATGAAATCACCTATTTTTTCCTTAAAATTACTTTATAACATGAAAGATTAACTTGGGTGATAAGTAATTGTGAATGTTTTTTTACAAAACGGATAAGTAATAATGTTTGGTATTATGTAAATTATCGTAATAACATAAGAGTAAAGATAACATTTACATTCATTACTGGTTGATCAATTATGAAAAGAGCAAAATGCATTCTTTCGCATTATGAAAGAAGGATTACATGCATTGGGAGGTTTAAACAAATGACGAGGAAGAATACAACGACAAACCCTTGGGCCAAATTCCATGGTCCGAACCTTGGCTATGTTATTGAACAGTATGATCGTTACGTGACAGGAGAAGGTTCTGTTGATCCGGAATTACAAGAGCTTTTTGAAACTTTTGGAGCTCCTCCATTCCAAGCAGATGTCGTAACAGGGGACAACAAGGAAACAAATTTTTCTCCTCAAAACACAGGAAACATTGAAAAAATTCTTAAAGTCGTTCAACTTGTTGAGCATATCCGTTCATTCGGTCATACATCGGCTCATATTAATCCAATGGAAGAGCCTGCTGATGGACAATCTCTCATCGAGAAAGCAATGAATGAATTGAGCGATGCAGATTTGAAAGCGATTCCAGCTAAAACAGTATGGGCAGATGCACCAAATGATGTTCACACAGCTTTTGATGTAATTCATAGATTAAAAGATGTTTACACAAAATCTTTAGCCTATGAATTCTCGCATATACAAGATAGTGAAGAACGCGCGTGGTTGCATCAAATGGTGGAATCAAATTCCCTGCGTCAACCATTAACAAATAAAAAACGAACTGCTCTCTTAAAACGCTTAACAGCTGTTGAAGGTTTCGAGCAATTTTTGCATAAAACATTCGTTGGCCAAAAACGTTTCTCCATCGAAGGCGTTGATATGCTTGTACCTGTACTAGATGAAATTATTTTAGAAGGTGCTAAAGGCGGCGTAAACGATGTCATGATTGGTATGGCTCACCGCGGTCGTCTAAGCGTACTCGCTCATGTATTAGAAAAACCATATAGTCACATGTTCGCAGAATTCAAACATGCAACTATTGAATCTGATAAATCACAAGATGTAATAAATAGTAGTGTCGGCTGGACTGGCGATGTGAAATACCATTTAGGTAGAGAACAAGTTGTCGGATCTGAAGAAGCTAGCACACGCGTTACATTAGCAAATAACCCAAGTCACCTTGAGTTTGTTAACCCAGTTGTTGAAGGTTATGCACGTGCTGCTCAAGAAGATCGTAAACAAGCTGGTTATCCTGAACAAGACGTTTCAAAATCATTCGTAATTTTAGTTCATGGTGATGCTGCATTCCCTGGGCAAGGTATTGTATCTGAAACATTGAACTTAAGCAGATTGAATGCATACCAAACTGGTGGAACAATTCATGTTATCGCGAATAACGCAATCGGCTTTACGACTGATAGCTATGATTCTCGTTCTACGAAATATTCAAGTGATCTTGCGAAAGGATTCGATATTCCAATCGTTCACGTGAATGCTGATGATCCTGAAGCTTGTCTTGCTGCTGCTAACCTTGCAATTCAATATCGTATGCTGTTCAAAAAAGACTTCTTAATCGATTTAATCGGTTACCGTCGTTACGGTCATAACGAAATGGATGATCCAGCAGTTACGCAACCACAAGTTTATAAAAAAATTAAAAATCATCCAACTGTAAGAGCTTTATATGCAAGCCAATTAGAAGCTGCAGGCGTTCTAAATGCAGATGAGGTTGAAACAATTACTCAGTTTATACAAGAAGAGTTAAAAGCTGAATATGCACAAGTACCACCAGCAGATACAAGTGACGCAGCAATTCACGTTAAAGTTCCAGACGTTGTTGCGAAAGGAATTCAGCCGATTGATACTGGTCTTCCACTTGAAACACTTCGCGCAATTAACGAAGGGCTTTTAACTTGGCCAGAAGGCTTTAACGTATATCCGAAAGTGAAGAAGATTCTTGAGCGCCGTAAAGATGCTCTTGAAGAGAACGGTAAAATTGAATGGGCACTTGCTGAATCTTTAGCATTCGCTTCTATTTTACAAGAAGGTACGCCAATTCGTTTAACTGGTCAAGATTCACAGCGTGGTACGTTCGCACACCGTCATATCGTACTGCATGATACAGAAACAAACGAAACATATTCACCATTACATCGCCTGCCAAATATACGCGCATCGTTCTCTGTTCATAACAGTCCGTTATCAGAAGCTGCTGTTGTCGGCTATGAATACGGTTATAATGTATTCGCTCCAGAAACTTTAGTTATGTGGGAAGCGCAATACGGTGATTTCTCAAATACTGCGCAAGCATTATTTGATCAATATGTTTCATCAGGAAGAGCAAAATGGGGACAAAAATCAGGTCTAGTTCTTCTTTTACCTCATGGTTATGAAGGTCAAGGACCAGAGCACTCTAGTGCACGTCCAGAGCGTTTCTTACAACTAGCTGCAGAAAATAACTGGACTGTTGCAAACTTAACAAGCGCGGCACAATACTTCCATATCTTGCGCCGTCAAGCATCAATCCTTGGTACGGAGGCTGTTCGTCCATTAGTAATCATGACACCAAAAAGCTTATTGCGTCACCCACTTACAGCTTCATCAGGTAGCCAGTTAAGTGAAGGACGTTTCCAACCTGCGTTAGAGCAAGAAAAACTTGGCATAAAACCAAACAAAGTAAAACGTCTTGTCTTAACAACTGGTAAAATGGCAATTGATTTAGCGGCAGAGATTGAATCCGGGAAACATGAGTACAATTTAGATGAAGTTCATATTGTTCGTATTGAGCAATTGTACCCATTCCCTGCTGAAAAAGTTCAATCTATTATGAAACGCTTTAAAAACTTAGAAGAAATTATTTGGGTACAAGAAGAACCAAGAAACATGGGTGCATGGCATTACATGGCTCCAATTCTGTTTGAACTTGCTGGCGATAAATTAAAAACAGGCTACATTGGACGCCCAGACCGTTCAAGTCCTTCAGGTGGCGATCCACATGCACACCGAGCAGAACAAGAACTTATCGTTGCACACGCATTAGATACAAAGTATAACTTTCGTCAAGATAAACAAGAAATAGAAGTTTATAGCAACTAAAAACGAAAGTGATTTGCTCTAGCTCATGCGGGCAGAGTTCCTTACACCCGAGAACGTAAAGAATTTCTGCCCAATCAAGCTGGAAACTTTGAGATTACCGAAGAAAAAAGAAGACAAAACACACACCGTTAGGCAAATAAGGGGAGGACATTTAAAATGATCGAAATTAAAGTACCTGAGCTTGCAGAATCTATTTCAGAAGGAACTATCTCACAATGGCTTATCAATGTAGGCGACAAAGTTGAGAAAGGTGGCAGCGTTGTTGAGCTTGAAACGGATAAAGTCAATGTTGAAATCATTGCAGAAGATTCAGGTATTGTATCACAACTACTAGGAGAGCCTGGAGATACAGTTGAAGTTGGCGACATCATTGCAATTTTAGATGCAAACGGCGCTGCAGTAAGTACACCTGCTCCAGCAGCAGCTCCAGAACAACCAAAACAAGAAGTTACTGAAGCACCAAAAGCTGAGGCTCCAAAAACAGCTTTACAAGGTCTTCCAAATACAGATCGCCCTATCGCATCACCTGCTGCTAGAAAAATGGCACGTGAATTAGGAATCGACTTAAATGAAGTACGCAGCACTGATCCACTTGGCCGTGTAAGACCACACGATGTACAAGCACATGCTGCTGCACCAAAAGCTGAGCCAAAACAAGAAAAAACAAGTCCAAAACCAGCTGTAAAAACTGAATTTGAAAAACCAGTTGAGCGCGTAAAAATGTCCCGCCGCCGTCAAACAATTGCAAAACGTCTTGTAGAAGTTCAGCAAACATCTGCAATGTTAACAACATTTAACGAAGTTGATATGACTGCAATCATGGAATTACGTAAAGAACGTAAAGATTCATTCGAGAAAAAACATGATGTTCGTCTTGGCTTTATGTCATTCTTCACAAAAGCAGTTGTTGCAGCGTTAAAACAATTCCCATTGTTAAATGCTGAAATCCAAGGTGACGAGCTTATCATTAAAAAATTCTATGATATCGGAATCGCTGTAGCAGCTCCAGATGGATTAGTTGTTCCAGTTGTACGCGATGCAAACCAATTGAACTTTGCTGAAATCGAAAGCGAAATTCGTGAACTAGGTAAAAAAGCACGCGATAACAAACTTACATTAAAAGAACTACAAGGTGGTACATTTACAATTACAAACGGTGGTGTGTTCGGCTCCCTTATGTCAACACCAATCCTAAACAGCCCACAAGTAGGTATTCTTGGAATGCATAAAATTCAAGTAAGACCAGTTGCAATCGATGCAGAACGTATGGAAAACCGTCCGATGATGTACATTGCTCTATCTTACGACCACCGCATCGTCGATGGTAAAGAAGCAGTTAGCTTCCTTGTTGCTGTTAAAGAGATGCTTGAAGATCCAAAATCATTATTATTAGAAGGTTGATAGACTTTCTAAATCATACTGGCTACATGAAAGAATCGATTGATTCTTTCATGTAGCTTTTTTTATATAAATTAAAAACCGGACATAAACCCTTTCTTTTTAGGGGGAAGAGAGCATCCGGCCATGCATAGAAGCGATCAGATCCCCTTCCTGCCCCATGTCAACAAATGAAAACAAGTAGCGATCCCCTTTTCTTCTTCGTAGCAGCGACTTATATATCGAAAAATCAAAATGAGTTTATATATTACACGGATACGCTAAAATACTAATAATCTTTTAGAACTCATAAAGGACAACTCACAATACATACACTGATAACGTATGTCTAGAACAAATTTACTGATAAGGAGGAACACAATGAGTACTCTCACAGCTTCCACAAAGCTAAAAATGAACAAGGATACCTTTTTCCTCCCCGATTCAAACGGGGGTGTCTATTTTCGAAACAACTCCAGTTCATTCCGAATGCAAGGTAATGGTATCTATGAATGGATTGAAAAATTAATGCCTATGTTTAATGGAGAACATACTTTGGAAGAACTAACAAGCGGACTCCCCCTCCCTTATCAAAATAGAGTTTTTGAGCTTGGAGAACTTTTGCACGAAAATGGTTTTGTACGTGATGTAAGTCAAGATTCCCCTCACCAGTTAGAGGATGCCTTACTTGAGAGATACGCATCGCAAATCGATTTTTTAGAGACTTCCTCTCATTCAGGTGCCTTGAAATTTCAAATGTATCGACAAGCGAAGGTCTTAGCAATTGGATCTGGCTCTATTTTCACTTCATTAGTTTATTCTTTACTTGAATCTGGTTTACCTGAGTTTCACTGTCTTATTACCGACTCTACCGCAACAAATCGCTCTCGATTAATTGAGATTGTACAAAAAGCCCATGATGCTGATCAAAATGTACTTGTTCAAGAAATAGATACAACGATAGATCGTTCCTTGCAGGAAATTTTTCAACATTTTGATTGGATTCTATATGTATCTCAAAATGGAAATATTGAAAAATTAAGAGCGATCCACGCGATTTGTAGAGAAGAAAAGAAAAACTTTCTTCCTGCTTTATGTTTGGAGCAAGTAGGCTTAGCTGGTCCTGTCATTACTACAGAATCTGAAGAATGCTGGGAATCTGCATGGCGACGCGTACATGAGACTGCCCTTCAAAAAGATCAACTATTAGAGCCTTTCTCTCCAATCGCTGGGGCTATGTTAGCAAACATTATCGTTTTTGAGTTATTCAAAAATATTACAGGCGCTTCAAATAGAGAGCAAAATAAACAATTCTTTTTACTAAATTTTGAAACGCTAGAAGGCAGCTGGCACACTTTCATCAAACATCCACTTATAACAACAAAAAACTTTACAATAGAAACGATACAAGACATTGATGAAACTCTCAAAAGACATTCAAACCAAAGCCCTTCGAATGAACTTTTTCGCTTTTTTGACCAATTAACCTCAAACAAATCTGGAATTTTTCACATATGGGATGAACAAGACCTAAAACAATTACCGTTATCTCAGTGCTATGCTCAAGTTCCGAATCCATTATCAGAAGGACCTACTACGCTCCTGCCTACCATAATTTGCGGCGGATTGACTCATGATGAAGCACGCCGCGAAGCAGGTCTAACCGGAATTGAAACATATGTAACTCAAATGGTTCATTTCCTTATTCCTGAACAAGATGGATTCATTGGAATTGGGGCTGGGGAAACAATGTTAGAGGGCGTGTACCGTGCACTACAAAATCATTTAACACACACATTACAAATGAGGCAGTTGACCAAAACAGAAGAAATTACACAACTACAATTAACAGAGATTCACGACAAACACTGCCAATTTTATTTACGTGCACTCTCCGCGATACATGGGGAACCAATGGTAGGAATTGGTGAAGATGTGCTAGGTTTTCCTGTGGTTTGGATCGGTGTACACAACCAGTGGTACGGTAGTACTGACTTAAATATAACATTAGCACTAAGAAATGCATTACAACAAGTACTACTTCATGTCCAAAATCAAGAAGTTCCCTATAAATCCAATATATTATTGGACTCCTCTATCCTTTTACACAGTGCAGAATCGTTTAGGGTTGAAATACAAAAAGAAGAAGAAATGCCACAATTAGAATCCTTGCAATTAGCCTTACAAAATTTAAAAGAGCATAAACTTCATCCCTTCGTCCTCGACCTAGCAATTGAACCCTTTTTAAAAGAAGGATTAGGCGGTGTAGTTGGTGTGGTAATCAAAGAGGAGGTAGAATGATGAATCGAAAAATATTAATCATAGGAGATGGCATACTAGCAGACTATGTAAATCAACAATTATCCGCTCACTATCCAATTATTCATCAACATACACTTGAAGAAAAACTCCCAGAAAATATCTATCTTGCTCTCGTATTACACGATGGTTCTCCTCCCTCTATACATCATGAAGCTGAAGAAATATTTCGCTCCGCTAACATTCCATGGCTTCGGGGCTTTACTTCATTTGGTGAGGGTATCATTGGTCCTTATGTTAGACCCGATAAGGCAGGGTGCTCCCATTGTGCTGATGCACGGCGTTTCATAGCTGGCTTTGACCAAAAAGAAATGTGGGAGCTACAGCGGAAATATTCCTTAAAAACAGATGATGCCATACAGCGAGATGTATGTGCAACGCAAACTGGGTTACTACAAATGTGTCAGCTTATTCATGCTGAAACGGAGAAGATAGTAACAAAAGGGCATACCTCTTTAGCTGAAGAACTAATTTTACTTAACATGCAAACCTTTCAATGTTCACGTCATTCATTTCTTCCTGATCCTCTATGCCCAATGTGTAGCACATTACCTGATGACACTGCAACGGATGCCTACATTTCACTCCAATCAAGTTTTAAAACTGGCAATGACAGTTATCGTTGTCGTTCTATTGAAGATTTAAATACATTTTTGACTAAAGATTATTTAGATTATCGGACTGGACTTTTAAATGGGAAAATGCAGCATTCCTTATTACCATTTGCTGATGTTATTGTAAATATGCCGTTACTTTTAGGAAATGAAGGAGTTGCAGGCCGAACACATTCATTCAAGGCGAGCGAAGCAACTGCTATTTTAGAAGGGTTAGAGAGATATTGTGGAATGACCCCTCGCGGGAAACGGACAAATGTTCATGGTAGCTACCGAGAGTTAGAAGATACAGCCATCAATCCTCTCACAATCGGTGTACATACAGATGAACATTATAAAAAAACAGATTTCCCATTTAAACCGTTTGATCCTGATTATCCTCAAGACTGGGTATGGGGTTATTCTTTATCACAAAATCGTCCCATCTTAGTTCCAGAATCGATTGCATATTATAGCCTAGGACACAGGGACGCTTTTGTTTATGAAACTTCAAACGGCTGTGCAATTGGAGGTAGTTTAGAAGAAGCGATTTTCCATGGCATTTTAGAAATAGTCGAACGCGATGCTTTCTTGCTAACTTGGTATGCACAATTACCACTTCCCCGCCTTGATCTAGCTTCTGCGGACGACGTGGAACTACAATTGATGATTGAACGAATGCGCACGATTACAGGCTATGATTTACATGTTTTTGATGCAACGATGGAGCATGGTATTCCAAGTATATGGGCAATTGCAAAAAATACAAAACAAGATGGAATGAATCTCGTCTGTGCAGGTGGTGCCCACATGGAACCAATGCGAGCTGTTAAAAATGCTATCCATGAATTAGCGGGTATGTTACTTACAATGGATGAAAAATTTGAAGCAAGTAAACAAAAATACGAACAATGTTTACGTGATCCCTATCTTGTCACCCAAATGGATGATCATAGTATGGTATATGGTTTACCAGAAGCCGAAGAACGCCTTCAATTTTTATTGAATAACAATCGGTCTGTACAAACATTTCAACAAATGAATCAGTTAAGATCTATCGATAGGGATCTAACTTCGGACCTTCGCCATCTTTTAGATCGACTACATCACTCAGGCCTTGAAGTCATCGTCATTGACCAAACTGTTCCTCTCATACGAAAGAACGGATTATATTGTGTGAAAGTACTAATTCCTGGTATGTTACCAATGACATTTGGACATCAACTTACTCGCACAACAGGACTACAAAGAGTACTTACCGTACCACTGGAACTTGGATATACCAATGAGCCACTTACATTTGAACAACTTAATCCACATCCTCATCCGTTTCCATAAGTCACAATAAGGAGGTAGATTGATGCAACTAGAAACATTTCTACACCATTTGCATTTTTCCATTGATGAAATCATGCCCCAAGACAAGGAAATTAACTGGGCTGATGCCCCCCTTCCCTATAAACTATACCGTAATCTACCTGTCATTCCTCTTTCTCTAGAGGTACCGCTAACATTGCGAGATCAAAATCTGTCTAAAGAACCCACTCTCGAGCAAATCGGACATTGTCTCTGGTATACATTTGGCCTAACTCAATTGTGTCAGCCTTCCCTCGGCTTAGAAGAACAAAATACAACAAATATATACCGAAGATTTATTCCTTCTGGAGGAGCTCTATATCCAAATGAACTATATTTGTATTTAAAAATGTATCATTGTCCACAGGGAATCTATCATTATGACGCAGCACATCATCGTCTCGTATTACTGCGTGAAGGAAATTTTGACTCTTATCTCACGGAGGCACTTGGAAATCGCTGCAATCTATCTGCTTGCTTCGGCACCGCCTTTGTATCAACAATGTTTTGGAAAAATTTCTTTAAATATAATAACTTTTCCTATCGTCTCCAAGGTCTAGATACTGGTGTCCTCATCGGCCAATTACTAGAAGTCTCTAAACAATTCGGCTATACATCTGGTGTATATTTTCAATTTCTTGATAGAGCCATTAATCATTTACTCGGACTATCGGAGCAAGAAGAAAGTGTGTATGCAGTTATCCCATTATCTAACCACCCTGCAGAAGAATGGTTTCA
The DNA here is from genome assembly GCF_000374965.1 of Bacillus sp. 95MFCvi2.1. Lineage (NCBI taxonomy): Bacteria > Bacillati > Bacillota > Bacilli > Caryophanales > Bacillaceae > Bacillus > Bacillus sp. 95MFCvi2.1. Next base: position 302,872 of record NZ_KB895692.1, read on the forward strand.
TCCAAATAATACAGGCGCAAACGTTACTTCTTATGAACTCTCACAGCAGCTTCCTATTTTAGAGCATGAACATTTTGTTCGCTCAAAGAACTTTACTGATCACCCTCTAATAACAACAATGAATGCAGCATCTATGCTAGATTCAACTGAACAATTTCGAACTGTGACAGAAGAGGCAACTGTTCCACATCACACACAAACTTTGACACTCCCCAGAGTAGAGCGATTATCATACGATTTCGCAACAGCTTGTCAAAAACGTTATTCACCTGATTTAGATTTTGTCTTAAGGAAAATAAGCGATACGCAACTAGCTACTTTGCTTCAAGAAGCAACTCTTTCCTTTCCTTATCAAAATGATTTAGACGGAGCACATATAAAGAAAAAATCACGTGTCTCACTATACGGATGCTTTTATAACGTAGACGGTTTGCCAAATGGTGCCTATTCCTACGACAGTAATGCTCATACATTAGAAAAAATTCAATTAGGAGATCTCCGCTATCCTTTACAATCCGGTATGACAATGGACAATGTAAATCTCTTTCAAGTACCACTCTGTTTACATGTAATAGGAAATAAAGATTATTTAAAAAACGATTTAGGTTATAGAGGATATCGAATTCAACAAATGGAAGCTGGAATGCTCGTCCAAAAACTTGTCTTAGCAGCCTCAGCTATGGATATGGGAGGTCACCCGCTCTTAGGATTTGATGCAAACTTATGTGACAAACTGTATGAAACTGATACAAAAAGAAAAACGACCCTTATTCAAATTCCAGTTGGTCCCTATCGCCATCGCACTTGGTTAAAAGGATATTTGCATAGCTAAAAACACGCCCTGCGCTCAGTACACTGTGCTGGCAAAGGGCGTGTTTTTGAAGGAATTTTGTATAAATCCATTTTGATTTTTCAACATGTAAATTGCTACTACGAAAAACAAAAGGTACCTTACACTCGCTTTCTCCCTCTGTTTTCACTTGGCATGGGGCAGGAAAAGGATCTGACCGCTTCTATGCATGGCTGGATGCTCTCTCCTACCTAAAAAGAAGGGGTTTTGTCGTTTTTAATTTGGATTTATATAAGACCTGCTTTCACTACTAAATTACTTTAAAGATACTCTTAATCTGTCTTGCAAACAACCAATTCTTCGTTCCGCAGTTATCATTTAAACTATCTAGCATAATAGAATTCCCATTAGAGAACTTCAACTCTAATGTTGTATTTTTATCATTTGTTTTTAGGCTTATATCTGTAATATTCTCATACTTTAATTTTTCAACTTTAATATACTCTTCTTGCACCTGACCAATGACAACATGATCTTGGAAAAAGAAGAACACTTCCGCTTTTTTTCCAAAGCAAAATACATTTTTCGGGTAAATTAATGTAGCGTTATCAATCGCAATGCATAGTTCCTTTATTTCTTGGACAATTTCTCCAAAGTCCTCCTCATGTCTTGCGTTTGACTCTGCAATCCACTCTTCTACTGTTCTCATATTTATTGCCATTTCTTATCCTCCATCATCATTCATTACTAGCTTGTTTCTATCGTATTTTTATGTATGTAAAAAATAAATACTATATGAAAATATAATAGATACGTACTACATTTTTCAAGGACAAATATGATTTTATATATATTTTTTATAATTCGGTGTTTTCGAAATAAAAAAATAGCACTTCTATAAGAAGTACTATTCCGCTCGCCGCGCTGCTTGTTGAACTGGATCCCAAACACTGTTATATGGCGGTGCATAACTTAAATCGACATCTTCTAAATCATGAATGCTCATTTTATGAAAGAGCGCCATTGCAATAACATCGATTCGTTTATCCACGCCTTCTTCTCCGATCACTTGTCCGCCTAATAGTTGTTTTGTATCAGAACGATACACTAATTTCACATAAAGCGGCGTTGCATTTGGATAATAGCCAGCCATACTGGTTGCATCTACTTTCACCGTTTTATATGGTATTTTCAATCCGCTTGCTTCTTTTTCACTTAAACCCGTTCTCGCTAAAGTGAGTCCCATAAATTTAATAATGCTCGTACCGAGAGTGCCTTTAAACACTCTTCGTTTATCAACCATATTCAATCCTGCAAGACGCCCTTGCTTATTTGCAGTTGTACCGATTGGAATATGATCATGCGTTTCTTTTATGATGTGATAATGCGTTGCACAATCTCCTGCTGCATAGATATCTTCCACATTCGTTTGCATATAAGCATTTACTTCTATAGCCCCTTTTTTGTTCGTACGAATCGCTGTTCCGTTAACAAACTCTGTGTTTGGCTGCACGCCAACTGATACTAGAATGAGATCCGTTTTATACGTTCCTTTATCTGTTTCAACAAATTCAACTTTCTCTTTCCCCTTAAATGCTTTTACATTTTCATTTGTTAAAATTTCAATATTATATTTTGCTGCTTCTTCATGTATATATGCTGCCATATCGGCATCATAAATTGTGCCAATATGTTCATTTCGCTCAATCATTCGCACCTTTTTCCCAAGCTCTCCAAATGTTTCAGCCATTTCAAGACCAATTGCCCCGCCGCCAATAATGGTTACTTGCTCAACATTCTGTTCCTGTAAGGTCTCCAATATTCTATGGGCATCCGGAATTGTTTTTAAAAGATGAACACCTTGCAGGTTGTTTCCTTCCCAGTCCGGCATAACAGGTCTAACTCCTGTCGCAATTAGCAAGCGATCATATTTATATTGAAATGCCTCGTTTTCACTTGTATGTATACCATGCACAATTTTGTTTTCAGTATCAATTTTCGTTACTTCATGGTGTGTTTTCGCATCAATTCCATACTTATCACGAAATGTGCTAATGTCTCGTGCAATTAATTTTTCAGTAGCAGCAATCACACCGCTAATAACGTACGGAAGTCCACACTGCGCATATGAATATATTTCACCTTTTTCTAACGTTACAACTTTTGCTTCTTTATCATTTCTAACAATTTGCATAGCCGCACTCATGCCAGCTGCATCTCCGCCAATGATTACATAGTTCACAAAATCACTCCTTTGTACAGTCTCTATCGTTTACATTCTCCAGATTCACTGTAAATAAATCCTTTTTTCTATAAGTAGCTTATACAAAGTATATGTTTTCTCCCTTTTGTTTATAAATGAAACCACTTCGTCCAAATATAATAACGCATACCTTTGTATATACATTTTGATTTTCCAACATATAAGTCGCGGCTATACATACAAAAAGAGCCTTGCACTCATTTTCTCCCTTTATTTTCACTTGGCATGGGGCTCAAAAAGGCTCTGACCGCTTCTTTGCTTGGCCGGATCCTCTCTCACACCTAAAAAGAATGATTTTCTGTCAGTTTTTCAATTTGTATTCATATATTTTTGATTTCCAACATATAAATCGCGGCTATACATACAAAAAGAGCCTTGCACTCATTTTCTCCCTTTATTTTCACTTGGCATGGGGCTCAAAAAGGCTCTGACCGCTTCTTTGCTTGGCCGGATCCTCTCTCACACCTAAAAAAGAATGGTTTTCTATCAGTTTTTCAATTTATATTCATATATTTTTAAACATCCTTTGAACACTATAGGTAAAGCGTCGTGTCCCATAAACCTAATTATTAATATGCTATAACAATCGCAATGGAAAGTAGGTGAAAAGAATCAATGTGCAGTAATTTTCTTATCTCTACTCCTGCTGAACCCAAAGTTGTCCAACCACTGGAACAAGAATTCAGTATTAGTGCAACACTTTACGGTGCACAGGCTTGGTCGGCTGATAGCGATACCTTTTTTCAAGAAATTTGGAAATCCACCCTGTTTGCATCCACCTCTCAGCCTGACGATGCTGTCTATCCACTTGGTATTCTAAAGATTATCAACCTCTCTTACGACACAATAACAGTTGTAACATCAAAAAAATTAAACAGTAGACTGGAGATTACAGTTCCACCGAATTCGGAAGCCATACTTTCTTCCAGTTCTTTAGCCGATGTCCAGGCTAGTACAACTGGCAGAGCAAGCAGAGTCAATTTTCTCTTTCATATCTTTTTTTCTCGCGAACCAGCTAGAACTTCCCTCATGCCATTACAGAAATAACAAAGAGGTAATCTTGCCTTTAAATTCTTCTATATTTTTCAACCGGAATAATGTAATCATTACCATGACACATAAAAGGATTTGTTACATGAAATACAAACACATAAAGTGAAACTTTAATCAGTGGGGGGTTTCTTCCCCCACTGATTATTAGCCCTCATCAATCGGGCTTTTACGGGCAGTTGGCCCCCCACCTATCTTCCTCGTTTCTCTCTAAATCTTGAGGTGGTGGTCTTACTGCCCGTTAATGCGGGATAAATAAAAAAAGTACATCACCATTATCGCTGATGTACCTTTCATTTCTACAACATAAAAAGTGATAATGCCTACTCCTTTGTCTTCATAAGCTCAATATTATACGTCTCCACATCATTCAACTCTCCTGTATAATACGGATTTTCACGATACCACGACTGCTTTAAAAAGTATGATTGCATATCTTTCGTTTGAAAAACATGCCCATGCCGAGCATATATTTCATTTCTCGCGATCCGCAATTGTTCTTTTGTTAAAATGTTTAGCTCTGCGCTTGTTAACTTACGAATATGACTATCAGGAAAGAAAAATCCGTTATATACATATTTTGTTGTCACAGTTGATGGAGAAGAAGATGTTTCTTGTTTTTCAGGCTTCTTCTGAAACGAAAGTGTATAATATTGACTTGTTGATATATTTTCCACCTTTGTTTGTTCTTTTCCATTTGCACCTTCTTTTTCTAAATAAATAGAGACGCTTCCATCTGTAGCTACTGGTCCCCACTTAAACTCTTCCCCCACCAATGTCGTAATCGGTTTCTGGTTCGCATATAATGTTGCTCCCACTACATTTGTTTGAATGGTAATGTAGTGACCTTTTAACGATAAGTCAACTGTTACATTATTTTGATTTTGTTTCATAAGTACAACCTTTTCTTCACGCGTTAGCTTCACATAATCATTTTTAAACTCTGATTGAAACGTTTGAATACCTGGGAAAAATGGTCCATATTGCTTTTCAAACATTTTATCAGTTGTCTTATCTAACTCTTTTCCATTTATTTTTAACAACGCATCTTTTTCATTCGTAAGGAGCGTTGCATAATAGGTTTTTGCTTTCAATTTATATCGATCAAATAGAAAGAGGTATTTTCCATCCTTCGTTAATACAAAATCGACTTTTTCTACATCATTTTGCTTCTTCTTTTGCTGTTGTATAGAAGCTTTTAAATCATTAACATAGGACGGATATTCTTTTATATACGAAAACAACGGTCTTACACTCTCTTTATCTACTACAAATTGTGGGTCATCTGTTGTAACAATATCAATGAATTTTTCCGTATCTCTGTCTTGTAAAATCGTAACCATTCTATCAATTTGTGCTTCTGCAGAATAATACTTTGTTCCATACAGGTATGCTCCGCCAAAACCGACAATAAAAAGAATCACAAGCCCAATCCATATTTTCTTCCCCTTGCTCATTTTCTTTCGTATCTGTGGTTCCTTTTCGTTCCCTACTCGCTGGTGCTCATCTCTTCTAGCCCCACACTTTTGACAAAATTGCACGCCATCCATTACCTGTGAACCGCATTTTGCACAAACGTTCATCCATTCATCCACCTTTTCATTAGAAGTTTGTTAAACCTCCAGTTAAGGTATCAAGTATTGTTTTTATATAGGACCAAAGCACAATCCAGCTCGCAATTGAAATCAAAATATTTGCGATAATAAGTGTATACACTGGATCTAATCCACCTCTGTCTAACTTTAATATGGAAACAATTGTGCAAATCGTCATCCCTGTTACAGCGAATCCTAAAAATAGTGGAGATAGGAAGCCTAACAAAAAGCTAAATAACAATGCAAGAATAAGTATAGCGACAACCGGTGTTGAAATTGTTCCCCATACCCCTAATGCTTCTAAAAAAGAAAAAGATGATTTCATGAGCCTTCCACTTACAAAAATTATACCCCCAACAAATAGAAATAAAATTAATAAAAATAAAAAGACCTTAGCTGATTCCCCAAAAAAAGAAGGCTGTTCTTCAGGTACAAATCCAGCCCTACTTATAATTCCAGTTGCAATTGATGCCGTTGCACTCATCAGCCGGTAAAACATACAAGCAAAAAAGAAACAAATAAGAACAAGACTTGTAATCCCATTCCTTACCTCAATATGTCCACTTTTCATAATTGCTGTTGGAGCTTTTAATGCATTCTTAAAAAACTGAAAGTAATCACTTGCAAATTGCTTTGCTTGCTCTACCGTTTCATTCGAACGGTTTTCCTGTACAGGTGCTGGTTGGGACAACTGCTGTTCTCCCTGTTCTGCATGATGCTCTACAGCTTGCTCCATAAGTGAATGTCCACAATTACCACAGAATTTCGCTTCACTTGCATGCTCAGTTTTACACTCTGGACACATCATCCTACCATCTCCCTTGCATGTATCTTCTAAGCTGCTACAAATTCAATATATGTATAAGGACAGAAAACATGCCTACAAGAAAAAGCTATATATGCTATACATTTCCACTCTATCTATTCTAGTAATCTATTCACAAAGTGGTATGATAAACAGTAGTAAAATACATAGATTGGATGAAGAATATGGAACTAGCATACTCAATTTTTCATATATTCCTTACAAGCTTAATACAATTATTTTCATTACTTGGTGTTATCATTTTAGTTGGTTTTCTATTAGGATATTTAGAATCTCTTACACGAACGTATTGGACGAGGGCTTTTGGTAGAAAAGGCTTCCTTTTATCAGCTTGGATTGGTGTTCCTATTCATGAATTAGGACATGCGATTATGTGTGTCGTATTTAGGCATCAAATTGTGGCAATGCAGCTCTTTCCAACCAATACAAATAACGGTTATTTAGGTTATGTCAGGCATCAATATAATCAAAGAAGTATATATCAACGAATAGGAAATTTCTTCATCGGAATTGCTCCTATTTTCTCGGGAATGGCCGCCTTAATCCTTCTTATGTATTATTTCGTACCACAATCTTATTCGGTCTTTATACATGCTCTTGAAACAAATACTCAAACCGCTTCTATCAATATCGATATGTTACAAAATATTTTATTATCAGCCATTCTCTTATTAAAAAGTCTCTTTACAGTTAACAACTTATTTAATCCTTTGTTTTGGCTTTTTCTTTTTATCGCGATTTGTATCTCTGCACATATTGCCTTGAGCAAGCCGGATATAGAAGGTTCATTAGACGGTGTAATTACTATATGTATCGTTCTTTTCCTCTTCAATGCAATAGCAGGTCTATTTCATTATGATAGTAATCAACTAATAGGAAATGTAGTGAAATATAATATGTATGTACTTGCTTTCTCTAGTATCGCCATACTATTTTCATGTATCGCTGTATGTATCAGCTTTATTTTCTACAAAATTAAAACAGCTAGCTCATTTTGATTTATGACATGTTGCACATTATAGAAAAAAGTACATCACTCCTATATTTTGTGATGTACTTTTTTATTTGATAAGACCTCTAAATGACCTCATGTACGACAACAAATATTTCTAACCTATTTTCTCATTGAGGTTTGATAGTCTCTTAGCGTATAAAAACGTTAAAATATGAGTGCTATCCTTTATAATCCTCAAATTCTTTATCATCTAATACGTAAGGATGAGGGTCCTCCCGAATAAATCGTACCGCATTTAAACCAATCATCTGAGCAGGGATGGAAGTGTTACCATCTGGTAAAATTGGTGAAATGGAAAGATCAGCAACTTTAAGATTTTGGGTGCCAAAAACATTGAGGAATCCATCCACTACCCCTTCTTGAATCGTCCGCCCCATTTTACATTGCCCTCCAAAATGAAAGAAGTTCGAATAAGACGCATGGACATAATTCTCAAGTTGCTTTCGTTTGTCTGATTCAGGTAAATTAAAAATATATTCCGGAGGATAGACAACCTCATGTATGCCACTATTTGGTGTTACTTGAGCCTGCTTAACAATATTGTAAGTGTTTATATATTGATCCACCAAATATTCTATATCATCACGATTTTGCAACGGATTGAAGATAACTGATGGAGGAGCTTCAGGATCGCTATGTGCTGCCATAATCGTACCCCTGCTTTTCGGGTTAAGATCTAAAATACCGAAACTCATGATATTGGTACCACTGGAGATATCAAAATTCTAACCATTTCTGAGCACATCTTGAATAGGGAGAAATAAAGCTACGGGCGCTCCAAACATTTGGAGACGACGACCTTCAAGGCTCTCTGGATTTTCTGCTTTAAAAGCACCTAGGGCAATTGGCTGATCAGGATCAGCCAATTGCCCTAGGTGCTAGTTGGGATGTGTCTACCCTAACTCCCAATCCAACATAAGCTTGAGTTTGAAGATTGTAACCTACATTTTGACTCTCTATCAATGTTGGTATACCTGCTTTAGCCAAATCGTCCGATTTACCGATTCCTGAGCGTTGTAGAATGACTGAGGAAAAAAATCCTGCAGAGACGATAATGCCTTTTCTTGCAAACCTTCTATGTGAAACACCGTCCTTGACAAATTCAACACCAACCGCAATGTTCAGTCCATCTTTTTTCTTAAATAAGATTTTGTTAACGGTTGTTTTAGCTAAAATAACCAACTTTCTTCCACCAACTCCAAACTCATCTGGATGGAACTGGTCTCCTTGACTGACTGTATGGTCATTTAAATATCCTGTTGCTGTTGATGAACGGACAAATTGACCATCTTTTTCCTGTTGGGTATATTGCGATTTGTAAAATGTACAATCTCTTACACCTGTATTATAGTCCTCAACAATATCGATACCCAAAACCTGTGCCGTTGCGTTAGTCAACGTTTCAATCAGCCCATGAGGAGGAATAAGTTGTTGTCTAACAAAAATAGGACCTTCAGATCCCCTCTCGTTAGAGCTTTGTGTCGCTCCTGTATAGGTTTCATTTTGTATAAATAAAGAACGAATCTTGTTGTAACTCCATTGGTCACCAACGATCTCTGCCCACTTGTCATAAAGTTCTTTACTCCCGCGCACTGCATACATGTCATTAATTTCTGAACTTCCCCCAATTACCCGACCATTTTGTGAAAGAAGTGGACGTCTAATGCTTTGCTCTATATTAGAAGTAATATTAAATGTAAATTTATTATCACTGGCTAAATTAATTGCTTTTTCAATGGAACCACTGCTTAGCTCATTCGTCATATTCGTTCCTGCTTCAAGCACTAGTACAGAAGTACTATTGTCATCCGTTAATTCTTTGGCGATTACCCCTCCGGCAGTTCCAGCACCAATCACGACATAATCAGATATGTTAGGATTTGTTGGTTTTATAGGTTCTGAAATCGGAACAGGAAATACACAAGGATTGAAGAAACTACTATTTTTTGATGGCATAGATATGATCGGTTGTGACATCGAAACAGGAAATGCGCAAGGATTGAAGAAGTTTCTATTTTTTGATGACATGAATAATCAAGCTCCTTTATTGTATTTAATACATTAAATGTAAAACGAGCTAGTTTTCTTGTGCCATTGTCTTTACTTGTCCCCAAAAAAGCATAAATGTATGCCCTATTCATGTGAAGTTAACATAGCACATCATTATACGTAATAAGCAAAGAGGGTTACTCCTTTATTCATCAAGGAGTAACCCTTTTTCTCTTTTGAAAGCTTTATGCAAGCATGTATACATACTTATTTTATTAAGTATGCTTTCTCAGAATTGTCCTTAATTCCCATATAAAAATAACATATCCGCTATTTAGTCTAATATTTTAATACAACCTATTATCTATTCGTAACATATAATAGTGAATCTAAATTTTTATTTTATGAGATATGGTGAAAATAGACGGCAAAATATGATTGTATCAATAAAGTTCAGTCTAATACACTTTATAACTGAAACATCATAAGCTTTATTTGCCACAAAATTAAAACAGCTAGTTCGAGATGAACTAGCTGTTTTAATTAATTTTTGCTCTTATAGTTGCAATGCTCCACCGGAATCCGCGCATGTCCCTCTTCGTCTGTACACCAAGACTGCGACTGAAATGCGAGGAAAATGCCAACCCATTGCTGCTTTTTCTCAAAATGGATGAATAGGCCACCATCTTGCCATGTGCCATCATCCCCTTGCCACTTTTCCACATTTCCTTGATTCATATGAATATCATGTATCCCATTACCAGGTTTAAAATGAAAATATCGATCAGGTGTATCATTTTCTGGACCCCATCGTTCTCCAAATGCATAAATAATTGCCTTTTCCTCTATCGCTCGTTTCATATAATGTTCTATTTTTTCATTTAAATCATTGTCAGCTCCCGATTTTTCTGGCGGCAAAGGAATCATCTGTTTTGATTCAAATAAATTTCCCTGCACATAATCTAAAGCCACCTTTGGTTCATTATTTTTCACTTCTGTAAAACCAAAAGGTAATGTCGGTAAAATCGTAATAGCTTCTGATTTAATATTTTCACTTGCAAAATATAATACTTCTGATGGATAGCTCTGCGATTTCACATTAATTGCAATCCGGTAATCTACTCCCGATTCATCTTGCAAATGAACTTGATAATGAGGTGTTTTCCCTTTTCCAATCATAGATTGTAGTGCGGTACCTTTTAAAACGCCATAGTTTTTTAAGGGCATGGGATCATCTCCTCTTCATGTAATGGAAACACTTGTTCTTTTATAAATTATCCACTAACAAACAAAAATCCTCCTAAAGTAGCGGATTTCATCAAATATTTCATCGCAATACATACCAACCTGCAACTTCCACCACCACAATTAACACCGCTCCAAAAATCACAAGCGTTGTCTTCTTTAGTAGTTCATTCTCACGAAATGGAATATTACATAAATAGGCCCCAAGCGTAATCCGTGACGGGCAAGCAATTGTCGCTACGGATGATGCTGTATTTTGCAAAGTCGTAACATATTGCCACGGAAGTCCTACATTCTGCGCCGTTTGCATTTGTAGTTTAATAAACATCGCATTTGATCCTGCGTTACTTCCCGTTAAAAAACCACCAATTGCACCGATGAACGGGGCAACGAAGACAAATAATGTTCCAAATGTACTTCCTGCTGCTTCTGCTAATAATGTATGCATACCCGCGGCACCCATCAATTCTGAAATCGCAATGAACATTGTCGTTGTAATCGCAAACGGTATCCATTGTTTAATCGTTTGCGATAAAGACTGTTTTATAATAGAAGAAGGAATACGGAAAAAAACGATGGTAAATAAACATGTAACCCCAAGCCAAAATCCCGGTGAATATAATAACGCTAGTTTGTAAGAATACGATGGTAAATCAAGAATCGCGTAAGATTGTAGCATATTATGTAACGACGGAATGAGACGAGAAAGTAAAATACAAACTGTTAAAAATAAATAAGGGCTTATAATTTTCACGATAGAAACTTCTCGCTGCGTCGTGGCAGCATGCTCCGATAAAAACCCCTTTCCTTGCCTCGCTGTCATCTTAATGATAAGAAAGCCAAATGTAATCGTTACGATGGAACTTAAAATCCCGGCTAGTTCAACGCTTACGTATGCATTAGACAGATAGATTGATATAGAAAATAAGAGAAAAAAACCGAACCCTTCCTTCCATTTTTCCTTCACCGCTTGCCAACCACCAACTACATACAAAGAAAGTAAGACAAAGTATGCAAAAAAAGGAATACTGAGTAATGCTGTACTAGATCCTAAGTTTACTAATGGCATATTGATAAGCTGCGATCCAATAATTGTCCCTGTTGCCATCGCTCCCCAGGAACTCGCCAATAAACCGATAAACGATAACAAGACTGCTTGGAACGGTTTATAACCAAGCGAAAGAAAAATAGGAGCTGCCACCATAAAACCAATTCCAAATCCGCTCACTGATTCGATAAGTGGACAAATTCCAAAGCACATTAAGAGCATTTGTAATAATCGATCATGTGTAACTTGTTCGATAAAACGTGCAACTTGATCGATATACCCCATTTTGTTCATGAGGTGAAATAAAAGAATACCAAAAAACAGAACATACCCTACAATAAAACAAATTAACCCGCCCTTAATTGTCGCATGCATGACCTCTCCCATTTGCAGTCGAAACATTGGCGTTAGTAAAACGATTCCAGTACATACAACATAAGAAATCAGCGAGGCTTTCAGCGATGTTTGTTTAAAAATAAATAAACAAATGAAAATCATCATAATTGGAATAAGGGCTAACCATACAGCCATACCATCATCTCGTTTCTTATAAGATACAATTGTAACTATTATACAACAGATGCCAGAATATTCAATTCGTTTTATAACAGTTTTTCACTATTCTTTATCAAGTGAATGATCGAAAAAATGATACACTACAAGAAAATTACGTTTTAAAAGGAGCGATAACGATGAACAAAGAACAATTTTGGCAGCTGATTTCAGAAATGAATCAAAAAGAGGAAACGAGCGAATGGCTGGTGGAACACTTAACTTCTCAGCCCACGGGCGAAATTGCAGATTATGAAATCCATTTCCAAACTGCTCTTAAAAGAAACGGGAGATACAGAATGGGACGACGATATTTGGGATACATTTGATTCCTTATTAGATGAAAATGGACATGATTCATCTATGCCTGAAATTGAGTTCGATTGGGAAGAAGACGATGAAGAAGGATTAGCAAAACGTTTTCCAAAACTTTGGGAACGTTTTGGTGAAAATCCTTTATTTTATTAACTGAATAAATTCAAAATACTTGTATATGAAATGGTGTAATTTACATAATGAATTCCATTTTATAAAGTGAAACTTTAATCAGTGGTTTTTTTTGTCTAAACGAAAAAGAAGATTTTCAAAGAGGCTGAGCATAAATCAAATTTTGACTTATCTCTCAGCCTTATAATATCTTTATGCCTGTGCCACGGCTTGTTTGCTTTTTTTCATAGTTCCCATGGATTCGGCTACTTTAACCATCATGGAACATTCTACTCTCTTACGGAAGATGTCACAGCTGAAATCGTAGATTCCATTGATGGAGCCGGTTGCGTGCAGCGCGTTAGCAGGGCAACCGCCACTGCAGTAAAGTTTTGCCCAGCAGTCCTGACATTCTGGCTTCGAATAGCAGTTGCTCTCTTTAAATTGACATTGCATCTCTTGTTTTGTAATCCCATCCCAGATGTTTCCCATACTGTATTCTTTATCCCCGATGAACTGGTGGCAAGGAAAAATCTCGCCCCATGGTGTGACAGCGAAATATTCGGTTCCTGAGCCGCAGCCAGAAATTCTCTTTTGGATGCAAGGGCCTTCTGAGAGGTCAAGCATGTAATGGTAGAAAGTGAATCCATTACCTTCCTCCTCACGCTTTAGCATTTCCTTGGCGAGAATTTCGTACTGGTTATAAATATCTGGAAGGTCCTTTTCGGTGAGTGCATATGGTTCCCGTGGATTACAGATGACCGGTTCCATCGAGAGCTTGTCAAAACCAAGATCTGCGATATGAAAAATGTCATTGGTGAAGTCAACGTTGTTATGAGTATAGGTTCCACGCACATAGTATTCTTTATCTCCACGGCTTTTGACGAATTCTTGGAACTTCGGAACGATATAATCATAGCTCCCCTTTCCAGTTACCGTTTTACGAAGGTGATCGTGGACTTCTTTTCTTCCATCAAGACTCAATACGACATTGTACATTTCTTTATTCAAAAAATCAGTGATTTCATCGTTTAGTAACATGCCATTTGTAGTAAAGGTGAAGCGAAACGTTTTTTTGTACTCTTTTTCTTTACTTCTTGCGTAAGCGACAATCTGTTTTACAACTTTCCAGGCCATGAGCGGCTCTCCCCCGAAGAAATCGATGTCGAGGTTTCGGTGATGACCGGAGTTTTCCAATAGGTAATCGATAGCTCTTTTGCCAACCTCATAACTCATAATCGCTCTGCTTCCATTGTATTTTCCTTGGCTGGCGAAGCAGTATTCGCATGATAAGTTACATGTATGTGCAACATTGAGGCAGAGGGCCTTTACATAAGTTTGGCGGTTTCTTAAATCAATTGAGAGACTCTTATATTCATCCTCAGTAAAGAGTTCCCCATCATTTTTTAGCTCTTCGATATCTGCAATGGTTTCTCGAATGTCCTTCTCAGAGATATCGGAATCATGTACGTATTTTTCTAGCATCATTGTTATGATTTCTTCTGCAGCAGTAGTCTCATAAAGCGTGATGATTTCATAAGCGAGGTCGTCAACAACATGTACTGATCCACTGTAGGTATCGAGTACGATGTTGTATCCGTTTAATTTATATTGATGAATCATATTTAATAATCAAACTCCTTTTATCTATAAAGTAAAACTTCCGTTAATGGGGCTTTTACTTCTTGTTCATGCGGGATAAAAATGGCCGCCCATCTGGGAAGCAGTTGGGCGGTACGTTTCTCATTTTCTATCTGTTCATTATGTTTTCACATTTTTGATTTGCAACTCCGCAAGATGTCTTGCAAGCTGATTGGCAAGATGTTTGACATGCACCACAACCACCATGTTTTACTGTATCTGTCAGTTTACGAGTACTTAGTGTTACGATTCTTTTCATGACGTATAACTCCTTTTAAAAATATTTTTAAGAAACAAACTCAACTTTTGTGAATGTTTTCACATTTAAAACTACAATTTGTGAAATACTTCACATTAATTCCAGTAATAATTTTAACAACACCTTTGGTTTACGTCAATCATTCTTGATATTTTCATGTCAGTTGGGGAATCAACTGACCGTAAAAGCCAATTCGCTCAACTAATAATTAGTGGGAGATGAAGAATCCCCCACTAATGTGCAAGGTCTTAATGGCTTGAAACTTGCTCATATAATATAGAGGCCCCTTAACAGGTAGCCTCTTCTTCTTATTTCACTGCAGCAATCAGTTCACAAATTTCCCCTTCTTTTTCTGTTTCTAAAAGCTCAATCACCTTACTTCCCACAACCACTCCATCACATAACGTAATCATTTCCTCAATTTGCTCAGTCGTTGAGATTCCAAATCCAGCAACTACTGGAAGATGTACATGTGCTTTTACTTTTTCTAAGTAGCTATGAATTTCTTGCTTAAAGTCACGTCTAACCCCAGTGACCCCCGCTACCGTTACCGCATAAACAAACCCTTGTGACTCCCTCGTAATCTTTTCAATTCGTTCGATTGGACTCGTTACTGTTACAAGCGGAATAAGTGCGATATGCGCATCACGAAGGTGCGGTGCGATAATATCTTGTTCTTCATATGGCAAGTCTGGAACAATAATTCCATCTACACCAGCTTCTAGACAACTTCCGATAAAACGTTCTTTACCAAATGCTAAAATAGGATTCAAGTATGTCATAAGTACGAATGGAATATTTACTTCTTGTCTGACTTCCGCTAGTGCCTGAAAGATTCCTCCGAGCGTTGTTCCACTATCTAATGCTCGTTTTCCTGCCCTTTGAATTGTTGGTCCATCTGCAACTGGATCAGAAAATGGGATCCCAATTTCAACGATGCTCGCCCCTGCTTCATCTAGAAAACGAATTTGCTCCTTTAACTTCTCTAGACCTCCATCTCCTCCCATTACATAAGGAATAAATGCTTTTTTTCCATTTTGAAACGCTGCTGTAATTCTTTCTACTCCCATCGTTTACACCTCTTCCATATAACGTTTTATACTTTCAACATCTTTATCACCGCGGCCCGATAAACAAATGACAAGTCCTTCATCTTGCTTCATTGTAGGCGCAAGTTTTAATGCATACGCCACTGCGTGTGAACTTTCTAATGCCGGGATAATTCCTTCTTTTTTCGTTAGTAACTGGAATGCAGCTAGCGCTTCGTCATCTGTAATTGAGTTGTAAGAGACACGGCCAATATCTTTTAGCAGACTATGTTCTGGCCCAACTCCAGGATAATCGAGCCCTGCTGAAATGGAGTGCGCCTCTTGAATTTGTCCTTCTTCATTTTGAAGGAGATACATCATCGAACCATGAAGGACGCCAACGCTTCCTTTTGTTAATGTTGCTGCGTGCTTCTCTGTATGAATCCCTTTACCTGCTGCTTCTACGCCGTAAAGAGCAACTTCTTTATCATGTACAAACGGATAAAACATTCCCATTGCATTACTTCCACCGCCGATGCAAGCAACAACTGCTTCTGGTAATTTCCCTTCTAGCGCTTCATATTGTCTCTTCGTTTCTTTCCCGATTACACTTTGAAAATCACGTACAATTTGCGGGAATGGATGCGGTCCAAGAACAGATCCCATAATATAGTGCGTATCGTGCACATGTGCAACCCAGTAACGAAGCGCCTCGTTTACTGCATCTTTTAATGTTCCACTACCTGCTGCGACACTTTCCACTTTCGCTCCTAATAGTTCCATTCTGAAGACGTTTAACTTTTGACGTTTTACATCCTCTTCTCCCATAAAAATGACGCACTCTAAACCGAGTAAGGCGCATACCGTCGCCGTTGCAACCCCGTGCTGTCCAGCTCCTGTTTCAGCTACAACCTTTTTCTTACCCATTCTCACTGCAAGAAGCGCTTGCCCAATTGTATTGTTAATTTTATGAGCTCCTGTATGATTTAAATCTTCACGCTTTAAATAAATCTTTGCCCCGCTGCAATACTTTGTCAGATTCTCAGCAAAATAAAGTGGTGTTTCTCTTCCAACATACGTTTGTAAATAATGCTCTAATTCTTGTTGAAATGCTTCATCTTGCATCGCTTCTTTATACGCTTCTTCTAATTCTAAAACAGATTGCATAAGTGTTTCTGGAACGTAACGTCCTCCGTATATACCGTAGTGACCTTTTTCATCTGGATATGCATATTGCATGTTTAACACTCCTTCGCTTTTCTAATAAATTGTTTTATTTTCTCGCTATCTTTCTTGCCATCCGTTTCTACTCCGCTGCTGACATCTACCATATACGGCTTAACAGTTTCAATCGCTTCTTTAATGTTTTCAATGTGTAATCCACCAGCTAAAATACACTTTTTACGAATTTCATTTGGCATATCATCTAGCAACTTCCATGAAAATATTTTGCCATTTCCACCATGAAACTTTTCTTTCGGGCTATCAAATAAGAGAAAATCAGCTTCATAGTCTGGTGATTGCTCTATATCTTCGCTCGAATGTACACCAATCGCTTTTATAGACGGAATATTCAATCTTCTGATATGATGATTTCCTTCATCCCCATGCAGTTGTACATGTGTTAAACCACAATCATTTACAATTTTCTGAATGACTTCTACCGATTCATTTACAAAAACACCAACTTTCATTACATCAGCTGGAAGCTCATCAATAATCTGTTTTGCTCTTTCAGGTGTAATTTCCCTTTTGCTTTTCGCAAATACAAATCCAATAGCATCTGCGCCGTATTCACACGCTTTCTTTGCTGTTTCTACATCGGTAATGCCGCAAATCTTTACTTTCACGTTGTCACCTTCAGTGATTGAAAGAAGTCTCCTACAGAAGGTGCAGTCATCAGCGCTTCCCCAACAAGAATTCCTTTTGCACCTGCCCGCTTCACACGTACGATATCTTCTTCCGTATGAATACCACTCTCACTAATCCAAAGCATATTTTCTTCATTCAATCGTTTCCCTAGATTTTCTGTCGTACTCAAATCCACTTCAAATGTTTTCAAATTCCGATTGTTTATTCCAATCACATGAGGATTTAATGCTAGTGCTACCTCTAATTCTGTCTCATTGTGAACTTCTACAATTGCCTCTAATCCTACTTTTTGCACGTATGCATATAACTCTCGTAGTTTTTCTTCTGATAGTGCAGCAACGATAAGTAAAATGAGATCCGCTCCAGCTTCATATGCCCGATCAATTTGAATTGTATCGATAATAAAATCTTTACATAGAAGCGGAATATTACTATTTGCTCGTGCTGTTTCTAAATCTTGAAAAGATCCTTTAAAAAACTGTTCATCCGTTAAAACAGAAACTGCTCCGGCGCCACACTCTTCATACATTTTTACTTGCTTTGGTACATCTACATGTAAATGAATATCACCTTTAGATGGAGAAGCTCGCTTCACTTCAGCAATCACTGTAAATTTCTGCAGTGCTTCTATAAGAGAGTGTGACTTCCGTTGTTTCTTCACCGGCGTATATGTTTTATACAACGCTTCTACCTCTTTTTTCTTCTGCTGAACAATCTTTTCTAAAATGGTTTCCATTTAATTCACCCTCTCTAATCTTTTATTACTTGCACTAATTAATAGATTCAATTTTGATAACGCTTTTCCAGAATCAATACTTTGAGCTGCAATATGAATGCCTTCTTCAATTGTCCCTGCTTTTCCATTTGCAAAAAGTGCAAGACCTGCATTGAGTAGAACCGTATCACGGTATACACTCTTTTTCCCCTCTAGTACTTGCAGTGTAATATTCGCATTTTCTTTTGCATTTCCACCTCGGATTTCTTCATTGCTCACACGAGAAAATCCATATTCTTCTGGAATAATACTCTCTTCTATAATTTTGTTATCCTTTAAAATCACTACATGATTTTCCCCTTGCAGAGATGCTTCATCTAAAAATCCGCTCCCATTTACAACAAGCGCTTGTTTTCTACCAAGCTTTTGCAATACCTCTGCTACAGGCATTAGCATATCTCGTTTGTATATGCCAACAAACTGCGTTTCTAAATCAATCGGATTTGTAAGAGGACCAATTAGATTAAAAATGGTCGGTACATTTAGCTCTTTTCTTATTTTCATAATGCGTTTAAGTGCTGGATGCATAGCTGGTGCAAATAGAAATGCGATACCAACCTTTTCTAATAAGTAGTCAATTTCTCTTGGCGTACATGCAATATTGACACCAAGTTCTTCTAATAAATCCGCACTCCCTGTTTTACTAGAAACCGCGCGATTCCCATGTTTCGCCACCTTCACACCAGCCCCGGCAAGTACGAAAGCAGATGTTGTACTAATGTTGAATGTTTGTGCACCGTCTCCGCCCGTCCCGCAATTATCCATTGCTCCTTTTATATGACTTGCAAATGGTAATGCCTTTTCCCGAAGAGCACGAACGAGGCCATATATTTCATCAGAAGTTTCACCCTTTGCCTTTAACAATGCTAAAAAAGCTGCAATTTCACTTTCTAATATATCTTCACTTAAGAGCACAAGGCCTGCTTCATACATTTCCTGTTCCGTTAAGTTCTGTCCATCTACTAATTTCCGAAGATAACTATTCATTCTCGCTCCTCCTCTTTCACACTGGATAAAAATGCACGGATTAATTTTCCGCCCTCTTCAGTCGCAATTGACTCTGGATGAAACTGCAATCCGAAGAGTGGATAATAGTTATGGCGAACTGCCATAATTTCCCCATCATCCATCGCTGTTGCTAATACATCAAAACATTTTGGAATCGTATGCTTCGCCGCTACGAGTGAATGGTAGCGCATCGCAGTTAACGGTTGCGTGACATATGAAAATATCGATGTGCCATTATGCTTTACACGTGATGTTTTCCCATGTTTTATATGCTCTGCTCTTACAATTTCCCCGCCAAATGCTGAAACAATCGCTTGGTGTCCAAGGCAAATGCCAAGGATCGGAATTTGTTTATAAAAATGTTGAATCACCTGGGTGCAAATCCCTGCATCCTCTGGTTTTCCTGGTCCTGGTGAAAGAATAATTGCTTTTGGCTTCATTTCTTCGAGTTCTTGAATCGTCACTTTATCATTTCGCAGTACAACAATCTCTTCCTCATATGCCCCTAACAATTGATACAAGTTATAAGTGAATGAATCATAGTTATCGATGAGTACAATCATTTCATTACCTCCAAAAGCGCCTTTGCTTTATTTAATGTCTCTTCATATTCAGCAATTGGATCTGAATCATAGACAATACCTGCTCCCGCCTGCACATATGCTGTCTGGTCTTTTACAACCATTGTGCGAATCGCAAGCGCCATATCAAGGTTTCCAGAAAAAGCCATATATCCTACTGCTCCGGCGTATACATTTCTTTTTTCCGTTTCTAATCCGTTTATAATTTCCATCGCCCTAATTTTCGGTGCCCCGGATACAGTGCCAGCCGGCAAACAGTAGGCTAGTGCATCAAAACAATCCATTTGTTTTCGCAATGTTCCGGAAACTTCAGATACAATATGCATGACATGTGAGTACTTTTCTACTTTCATATACTTATCTAGCCCAACAGAACCGACTTCGCTCACCCGCCCGATATCATTTCTTCCTAAATCTACAAGCATCATATGTTCTGCACGCTCTTTCTCATTTGCTAAGAGCTCTTTTGCTATCTCTTCATCTTCCTGCTTTGTTTTTCCGCGTGGCCTTGTTCCTGCGATTGGATTTGTCATCACTTTTTCATTTCGTACAGAAAGTAAACTTTCTGGTGAGGAACCAAGTACAACATAATCTTGGAAATCAATATAAAACATATACGGTGATGGATTTGCAATCCGAAGTTTTCGATATAATGCAAATGAATCGCCTATAAATTCACTTTGCAATCTCTGAGATAATACAACTTGAAAAATATCACCAGCTCGAATGTATTCTTTTGCCTTCTCCACCATTTCGCAAAACTTTTCTTCTGTTATAGAAGAAGTAAAGGATAGAGAAGGCTGTATTTCTTTCACTTGTTCTTCTCCATGTAAGACATCTTGTTTATATGCCTGCAATCTCTCGTGAACTTCTTCAAAAGAGTCCGTATCTTCTCCCCTGCATACATATACAAACGATAGTTTCTGGCGTAAATGGTCGTATACAATAAACTCTCGGTACAGTAATACATGAACTTCCGGAATATCGACCGGATCAAACAGTTCTTCCCCAATGTCTTCATATTGCCGAATAACATCATAACCAATATATCCAACTGCTCCTCCGCAAAATGGAAATGGGCTTTCTACCTCTGATGGCGCAAGGGCTTTTTCCAATGCTTGTAATACATTTTCTTCTATCTGCTTCGTTCTACCATTTATCGTAATCTCTACCGCCGCGCCACTACTTTTGATTTCTCCGTATGGATCACATCCTAAATAAGAATAACGTCCCTTATCTTGATGAAGCTGCGAGCTTTCGAGTAAAAATTTTTTCTCACCTTTCATCTGGCGATATAAAGCAATTGGCGTTACACTATCTCCTTCTTCTTCATCAATTACCAAAAATGATTTTCCTTGTCTCTTTTGCATATTAAATTGTTCTTTCGTTATCATGTCTGTCACCTCACTATTGAAAATAAAAAAAGTCCTCTGCATATCGGAATATGCAGAGGACGATAAATTTACCGTGGTACCACCTCTTATTGGATGCAGAAGCATCCCTCTTTATTCAGGTACAAATATATACCTTATCCTTGTAACGGCGGAACCCGGGTTGCCTACTTATTTAGAATCTGTTCAGCATACCTCTCGTAAGCCCATTCCGCATATGGCACCGCACCGGGCTCCCACCTATCCCCGGCTCTCTGGAACGTCTCCAATATACGTACTCTTCTTACTTAAACGATTTAGTTTATTCAGTTCATTTATTTTTATACACAAAAAGGGAGTACTCATCCTATAGAAAGGACGGGTACTCCCGTGGTGCCACCTTAATTCGTTACAAATGTAACGCACTTTGCCGTATCAAAAGTTAATACGTGTCTCTTGTATCGATGAGATCATGTCGCCAAAGCCTACTTCTTTCGGTTCGGTTTGGAAGCTCCGAAGGCCATTCCATATTAATTCCATACTGATTCGCACCAACCATCAGCTCTCTGACATGTTCATAATACGTACTCTTCTTCATCAACGCTTGCATTTTTTAAGTTGAAATCATTATATGCCGTTCCTTTTTCATAAGTCAATACTTTTTAAAAATTTTTATTTATTTCTCAGCTCAATATTATATTGACAAAACAACCTATTTCTATGTAAATATAATAAATACCCTATTAAAATTAAGGTTTTTTGTCAGAAAATTATATATTCGAAAAATGAACCAATGTCAAAAAACGCTTACATTTCAGAAAATTCGTATTTGTATATGGATTTTCTGAAATAATCATGATAGATTATAATTATGCAAAGTTCATCAAAAGACATTACAAAAGGAAGGGGAACTACATGAGTACGCAGATGTTAATTTTAATTTCTATCTCTATCTACATGCTCGGGATGCTAGTCATTGGCTATTTTGCCTATAAACAAACATCCAACTTAACAGATTATATGCTTGGCGGGCGTACACTAGGCCCCGCAGTAACAGCATTAAGTGCGGGAGCAGCTGATATGAGCGGCTGGCTGTTAATGGGATTACCCGGTGCAATGTTTAGCGTTGGATTAAGTAGTAGCTGGATTGCGATTGGCCTAACACTTGGCGCATACGCAAACTGGATCTATGTCGCTCCTCGCTTACGTACCTACTCAGAAATTGCAAACAATTCTATTACTATTCCAGAATTTTTAGAGCATCGTTTCCATGATGCATCTCATATGCTACGTCTTGTTTCTGGACTTGTTATTATGATCTTTTTCACATTTTATGTAGCTTCAGGATTCGTCTCAGGTGCTGTACTATTCGAAAATTCATTTGGCTTAAATTATCATGTTGGACTACTTATTGTTGGAAGCGTTGTTGTAGCTTACACATTATTTGGTGGCTTCTTAGCTGTAAGTTGGACAGACTTCGTTCAAGGAATCATCATGGTGGTTGCTCTTATCCTTGTTCCGGTCGTAACAATTATGAATGTAAACGGCCTTGGACCAGCATTTGATACAATTAAATCTATTGACCCAGCGCTATTAGATATTTTTAAAGGAACATCCGTATTAGGTATTATTTCATTATTCGCCTGGGGTCTTGGTTATGCTGGACAACCTCATATTATCGTTCGCTTTATGGCCATCTCTTCTGTCAAAGAAATCAAAAGCGCACGCCGAATCGGTATGAGCTGGATGATTTTCTCTGTAGTAGGAGCTATGTTTACTGGTCTTATCGGTATCGCTTACTATTCAAAAGCGGGATTAAAGCTCTCTGACCCAGAAACAATTTTCGTTGAACTAGGTAACATTTTATTCCATCCACTAATTACTGGATTTTTATTAGCAGCTATTTTAGCGGCTATTATGAGTACAATCTCTTCTCAGCTTCTTGTTACATCAAGTGCAGTAACGGAAGATATATATCGAACATTCTTTAAACGTTCTGCATCTGATCGTGAGCTTGTATTTGTTGGTCGTATGGCCGTTCTTGTTATC
Source organism: Bacillus sp. 95MFCvi2.1 (assembly GCF_000374965.1). Taxonomy (NCBI): domain Bacteria; kingdom Bacillati; phylum Bacillota; class Bacilli; order Caryophanales; family Bacillaceae; genus Bacillus; species Bacillus sp. 95MFCvi2.1. Next base: position 326,254 of record NZ_KB895692.1, read on the forward strand.
GCACTTATTGGTTGTGGATTAGCATTTAAACAAAACGACACAATCCTAGCGCTTGTTGGCTATGCTTGGGCTGGATTTGGTTCTTCATTTGGTCCTGTCGTTTTACTAAGCTTATACTGGAAACGTATGACAAAATGGGGCGCGTTAGCTGGAATGATCGCTGGTGCTGCAACTGTTATCACGTGGACACAATTTAAGTTTTTAAAAGATTTCCTATATGAAATGATTCCAGGTTTCACAGCAAGCTTACTAGCAATTGTTATCGTTAGTTTACTAACAAAACCTTCAAAAGAAGTTGAAAAGCAGTTCGAGGAATTTGAGAAAACTGCATAATATTTTTTAAAAAAGGAACCTCCGCTTTCATCATAAAAGCGGAGGTTCCTTTTTTTATTCATTGTTCGACAATTCTCTCCTTGAAATTAACAATTTCTTTATATTTCGTTAAATCTACCATAACACTACTTCGTTATAGTATGAGTATCAACACTTATACAGAAAGGAGACTTTAGAATAATGGCATCACTACAACACCAAAATTCAAAAAAACTATCACTTATTACAAATTCTTCTTGTCCAAACATACAGTCAAAACCTCAAATTTCACTCGCTCCTTCTGTTGTATCTGTAATTGGTGTGCATATACAAAAAAATAAATTAAAAATAAAAGTAGGACAAAGCGCTGAATTATCTGCTTCTGTTCTCCCAGTTCAAGCAACAAATCAAGGGCTTATATGGACAAATATGAATCCTGACGTCATAACAGTCCATGCAGATGATGACAAAGCAATCATAACTGGAAGAAACCCTGGACGAGCAGTCATGATTGTAACAACTGCTGAAGGGAAATTTCGAGATTTATGTGTTGTTCATGTTCAGCCTTATATGACAAATCCGAATTGAACTCGCCCCCACTTTATTAAAGTGGGGGCGTTCAATTTTATTTAGTCTTGTGATTTAAAATAATCATGTGCCTTTTCTGCTAACATCTTGCGTTCCTCTGGCTTGTGGAGATAATCAAGAACGGTCTCAGCGATATTCTCATGAGAAACAAAAACAATTCCCGGCCACTCTACTTCATCTTCAGGGCTACTAGATTCAGAAATAATAAATTTATGATTCGCGACAGCGTGAGAAACTCTCGGTGTTTCAAGAATACCAGTTAAGTAGTAGTGTATGTTTAAAATAATTTTGGATCTTACTATAAGTTCATTTCTGAGAATTCCCCATACATTGCTTTTAAAAATAATATTTAAATCTGGTGCAAGCTTTTTTAACTGATCAAAAACTGCTTGACGGCGTCCATTCATAGCACCGATAAACAATACATCAATATCTTCAGAGATAGGCTTTATAAAAGTATCTGTTTTAATTTTTAAAGTAGGAGCATACTTCATTTTGACACGTTTCACTTCTTTTCCTAATTCTTTCTTTTTCAACCAAGCAATATTTTGAGGACTGTAATCCCACACTATCCTGTTTTTTAATATATTACGATAAATAATATTATCATACGGACACCCATCATATAGCTGCTCTAAATTATAAATAATCACATCTTCTGGAATCTTAACAGGAGTATGGACATATGAATGTGCACCAAAAACTATTGTATTATTCGCGTTTGTTAATAATGTTTCTGATATAATTGCCGTTTTCCCCTGCTGTTCTAACTTCCACTTTAAAGCTCTAGCAACATCTATAAAACTCCCATACGTATATGGCCATATGTAAAGACAATAGTCATAATAACTGTTGAAATACGCTTCAAATGCTTCCACATTATTTTGGTAAAGAACTACTTCAGGATGCTCAGCCAGAAGTTTATCGGCATATTTTTTCCCAACCTTATACAATCCCGCATAGTACGCTGATATACATTTTTTCAGCTCAACAGCCTCTCTTTGACTCGGTGACAACTCCATTTCAAGAAGAATACCTGCAAGCAAAAAGGCTTTCAAATGATCTCGATCATAATAATATTCTAATGCAGGTAATAGTTCATTGGGTGTATTACCATGTACTGAAGCTCCTAGTTCAACAGCCCATCTAATTAATTCCATTTTCTTTCCGCTCTCCCTTCTGAGAACAAATTACATAAATTTTACATAAAAGACAAATATGATTCCTTTTACTATTTATGAAAATTTCGTTTTGGTTATTCGACTTTTCATGCAATTAATATAAGTATCAACTTCACATCCCATATAGCCAGTAAATATTAAGTTTTAATATCAAAATATAAAGTGAAACTTTAATCAGTGGGAAGTCTTCATCCCCCGCCTCTCTTCCTCGTTTTCCCCTGTATCTTGAGTGAATAAAAATAAGAGTGGCCCTTGAGACCACTCTTATCAATCGTTCATTATATGATTTTCTACTTCAATTTGCGGATGAATGCTTTTTAGCAAAGAAACAAATTGTTGCTTATCTCGAGGGAAAACAATGGCTGTTTCAAATTGAGGACCATGAAGTATTTCAAGTCTGTCAAAAGACAGTGCCTGAGCTGCTAGGAATTCTCCTAGCAGCTTACTAACTATCTATAAATACACTACAGCTCTTGCGTAACTGCTGCGCTGTGTACTGGTTCTTTCTGCACGCGCTTTTGCTGCTGCAACAAGAAAATAAATACACCGAACAATACGAGAATACTTCCGATAATTTGCATCATATTTAACTTCTCACCAAGCAAGAAAAACGCAAGTACCGATGCTCCAACAGGCTCTCCTAAAATACTCATTGAAATCGTTGTGGCATTCACATAATTTAATAGCCAGTTATTAATCATATGTGAAGCGGTTGGTACAATCGCAAGCAAACTGAAAATCCACCAGTCCCACGTAGAATATCCTGTAAACGGCACACTCATGATTACGTTATAAATAGCGATAAATATTCCCGCAAATGCAAACACGGTAAAGCTATAAATCCAGTGCGAAACTTTTTTTACCGTTGTTTGCCCAATGAATAAATAACCAACAACTGCAATTACACTTAAAAAGGATAAAATATCCCCGAATATCGCTTCTCTGCTTAACCCTAAATCTCCCCATCCAATGCACATTACACCAAGGATAGCAATCCCCATTGTGGCAATGGCTGAATACGTCGTTCTTTCTTTAAACAGAAAAAAACCTCCAACTAATGATACGATTGGCTGAAGCGCTAAAATGATAGTCGAACTAGCAACAGTTGTAAACTTTAAAGATGCAAACCATAAAAGGAAATGCAGTGCTAAAAAGAATCCTGATCCTATTAAAAAACACCAATCTCGCGTTTGAATTCTGCGAAATTCTTCGCGTTTTTTCCAAACAATCGGAAGCATAAAGATTACAATAATCCATAACCGATACATGCTTAAAATTGAAAATGGTGCTGAGGACATCTTAACGAAAACAGCTGCAAATGAAATAGCTATAATGGAAACTGCTAATGGTAGTGCAATTGATTTTTCTTGTTTCAAAGTTGCTTTACCCCTCTCTCTTTAAAAATCCCCACTTCATTATATATAAACCCAATTTAATCTTTCAACATATAAATCTTCGTTGCGAAAAACAAAAGGGAACCCACACTTACTGCCTCGTTTTGTTTTCACTTGGGATGTGGGCTGAATCGCTTCTAACCAGCGCCAGACCCTCTCTTCCGTCTAAAAAAAAGCTTTTACCTCAATCTTTCTTCCATCATATAAATACTAATTTTTTAGATTCTTCTTACCATTATGGTAAAATAGAAAATGAGAAGCACAGTAGTAGATGCATCCTTACATCTTCACTACCTGCGCTACCCTCACAGGGCAACTACAGCATATTTTTATTTAGGGGGATCATATATGAATCAAGCAACAGGGAGAATAGAAGAACTTTCATTTTACAGTACATCACTTCAAGAAGAGATTACACTTCTCGTCTATTTACCAGCTAATTACACGCCGCTGCACAAACACACCGTTGTAATTGCACAGGACGGGAGAGATTATTTTCAGCTTGGTAAAGCGCACCGCGTAATTGAACGTCTTCGTGAAAATGAAGAAATTGACCGAACAATTATTGTCGGTATTCCATATAAAAATGTTCACGATCGTAAAGAAAAATACTTTCCAAACGATGTAAAAAACAGCGCATATATTCGTTTCCTCGCCCACGAACTCGTTCCGTATATCGATGAAAATTATCCAACATACCAAATGGGCAAAGGTCGTGTATTAATCGGGGATTCTCTAGGCGGTACAGTGTCCTTTATGACAGCACTTATGTATCCGCATACATTTGGGAAAGTTGTTATGCAATCACCATTTGTTGATGAAACAGTGCTTAGCCTCGCAAAAGATTTTACAGAACCACACGCATTGGAAATTTATCATGTAATTGGGACGGAAGAAACCGCTGTAAAAAGAACGGATGGACAAGTTTCTGATTTTGTAGAGCCAAATCGCGAGCTGCATGCATTACTTACAGAAAGAAACTTCATCACACATTACGAAGAATTTGAAGGCAATCATACGTGGAAATATTGGCAAAATGATTTACCAAAAGCATTTTCTTATATTCTATCAATGAAATAATAGGAAGCAGTGTTCAGAATTATTTGATATAATAGAAAAAGAGATTTATTTTCTCGAAATCTAACTAGACTTACAAAGGGAGGAATATAAAGATGAAACTAGGCATTGTGATTTTTCCATCAAAAATGATTCAAGATAAAGCAAACGGATTGCGTAAGCGTTACGATCCGCATTATGCATTGGTTCCACCACATATCACATTAAAAACACCCTTTGAGGCACCAGATGAACAATTAGAAACGATTGTACAAGAACTACATGCAATTGCAAACAAAACAAATCCGTTTACCCTTCATGTTGGAAAGGTAAGCTCATTTGCACCTGTTAATAATGTTATTTATTTTAAAGTAGATAAAACACCTGAACTCACATTCTTAAACGAAGAAATGCATAAAGGATTCTTCACGCAAGAACGCGAGTACGCTTTTGTACCACACTTAACAATTGGACAACACTTATCAGATGCAGAGCATGCTGATGTACTAGGCCGCTTACGTATGAAAGACTTTTATTACGAGCAACCAATCGACCGTTTCCACCTTCTATATCAATTAGAAAATGAAACATGGACAGTATATGAAACATTCCATATTGGAAAGGGGAACAACTAATTTGCAAGCACAAATCGTACAAACAGACGAACAGCTAAGAGATGCATTCTCTGTACGTAAACAAGTCTTTGTTGAAGAACAACATGTGTCTGCCGAAGAAGAATACGATGAATTTGAAGAAACTTCTAAACACATCGTTATATATGATGAGGATATTCCAGTTGGGGCAGGTCGCTTTCGCATCGTTGATCGCATCGGGAAAATAGAACGGATATGCGTCCTCTCTTCTCATCGCAAAAAAGGAATCGGAAAAATCATTATGGACGCGCTCGAAGCATATGCGAAGGAAGAGTCGCTACCAAAATTGAAACTCCATGCCCAAACACAGGCTGAATCCTTTTATAAGAAACTCGGATATCAAACCGTTTCTGATGTATTTATAGAAGCTGATATACCACATGTTGTTATGATAAAAGAATTATGATTTTCTAAACAGGAGGTAACCCCCTCCTGTTTTTTACATTGCTATTTTCTTTTTCTTCCGCTAAAGTTAAAAGTTGATGCTATAGTTTTGAAGGTGAATATATGACTCAAGAAAAGTTTTCACAAAAATCATTAACACACGCTGACGTTCCGCAAGCAACATATCATATTCCAAAAACCTCTTCCCATTTAATTATGGAAAAGGATGCGGATGCTGCTTATTTCCGTGCTTTGGAACAGCAAGGCGTCCATTTAAATGAAAAACAATTAGAAGCAGTCAGAACGACAGAAGGTCCCGTTCTTACATTAGCTGGAGCTGGGAGCGGGAAAACATCTGTTTTAACAACTCGCGTTGGCTATTTAATTAATGTAAAAAATGTTCATCCACGCAACATTTTACTGCTTACGTTTACACAAAAAGCTGCTGAAGAAATTCGAAGCCGTGTAGCAAACTTACCTGGTATGAACCATGCTGCAAGCCGCTATGTTGTCGCAGGTACATTCCATTCCGTCTTTTTAAAATTACTTCGCAGTCAAGGATACAACCAGCAGATCTTAGCAAATGAAAAACATAAACAAATTATGATAAAAAAAATCTTAAAAGAATTGCGCTTAAAAGACGATTATGACGCTGAAACGATGCTCGCAATGATTTCACTCGAAAAAAACAAATTAAATCGTCCAAAAGATGTCCAAGCAAAAACACCCGTTGAACAAGAATTTCGTGAAGTGTATGAACGTTATGAAGATGTAAAACAAAGATATGGATATATAGACTTTGACGATATCTTACTAGAAACATTCTATATGCTTGAAAATAACGCACCTTTATTAACACAATTACAAAATAGATTCCATTACATTGAAGTCGATGAATTTCAAGATACGTCGTATGCGCAATATGAGATTGTAAAACTGTTAGCTTCGCCGCGAAATAATTTATTTATCGCGGGAGATGACGATCAAGCGATATATGGCTGGCGTGGTGCAAGCCATCAAATTATCTTATCCTTTCCAAAAGAATTTGATAATACAACCATTATTGCGTTAAATACAAATTATCGTTCTAATCCTTTTATCGTGGGGCTTGGAAACGAAGTGATTAAACTCAATCAAGAACGCTTTAAAAAAGAATTATATTCCGTTCATGAAGAAGGTATACAGCCATTTTATGCGCGTCCTGCAACTACTCTTGATGAAGCAAATCAAATCCTGCAACTCATTCAAGATAAAGTAGCGAGTGGCGAACGAGAATACAAAGACTTCTGTTTGCTGTATCGTACACATTCTGTCAGCCGTTCTTTACTTGACCAGCTTACAATTCATAAAGTTCCGTTTATTAAACACGGTGCAAGCCAATCGTTCTATGAGCATTCTTTAATTAAGCCCGTACTCGATCAGCTACGTCTCGCATATGAACCGTTTCAAATCGAATCGCTCTCAAGCATATTGCCGACGATGTATATCGGCCGTGATGAATGTATCTCATTTATTGAACGTGAACAATGGAAATACGGCGAAGGAAGATTCCCTTCCCTCCTGCATTTTCTATTGCTGAACCCGAGTTTAAAACCATTCCAAGTCAAAAAAATAAACGAACGAATTGACTTCATTAAATTCATTAAAGAATTAGAACCAAAGAAAGCACTAAAAGAAATTATTAAAGGTAAAGGTAAATACTTAGAGTACTTACAAAGTAATGACCGTTCTTCCTTTACGATGCATAAAGACATCCAAGAAGAAATGCTTGAAGAACTTATGGAATCAGCAACTCGTTTTACTGATATTCCTGCTTACTTAGAATTTATTAGTGCAGCTATTCAAAGCCAAAAAGAAATGGAAGCATTAAAAACAATGCAACAAAAAGATGCCGTATCTCTTATGTCCATTCACAATGCAAAAGGACTGGAATTCCCGTGTGTCTTTTTACTCGGAGCAAGCGATGGCATACTGCCTCATTCGTCTTCTTTAAAAGATGCAAATGACCGCGTAACTGACACATCTGAAGCGTTAGAAGAAGAGAGACGGCTTATGTACGTCGCCATCACGCGTGCAAAAGAAGAACTTTATATTTCCTCCCCGCAATTTTTTAGAGGAAAAAAATTAGATGTATCGAGATTTTTATATATTGCCCGGAAAGACTTACCAAAAAATCCAACACCTTAACATGTGGTGCTGGATTTTTTCATATCTTTCTCAAGTAATATCTGCTTATTGTCCAACACAATTTATAAAAATCTCCTAGACCTCACCTTTGTCCCCCGTAATATCAACTCTTCTCGACTCATATTCTAATAGTAAAAACTTGAGGATAGGGAAGTGAACAATATGACCTGTAATTCTAGCGACGAGCATGATACATACTTTGATGAAAGTTGTGTATGTAATATCGTCAAATTCATATATGAATTACAAGAATGTGCATCCACTGCTTATTTATCACAATATAATGCTCCATTCCTCCGTCCGCAATATACAGCAAAAGCAGCAAACACACGTCCATTTATTTTATTCACAAAATCAGGAGACCCATTTGAAGCATATGTTCCTTCTGCAAATAAAAATTGCCACTCTCCTATTTTCCGTGTAGAAAGTGTAGATGAAAATTGCTGCGCTGTACTTCGGGCATTAATCGTTATTATAGGTAAAGAACCTGACAAGAGCCCAAATTCCGTCTGTACTTATTTAACGATCCCGCATGCTAAATTACGTGCAACCTCTTCTTGTGTCACGGTTGATTTGCATTGCTTTTGTGGTATTCAATGTTTACGTGATGCATTTGTTACAAACTGCTGAATATATAACAGCATAGTATAACCTTTTAACATATAATTTTTCTTGTCCATTAACTTCCCGATTCTTCACCATAGTATCTCAATATGTCCGCAAAATTAACCCTTCGCTATATGCCCTGCTTTAAAGGTATATAACTCTCCGATGCAATATAGCTTCATTGTCTTATTACAAAAATTCCTTTTCATATATTTTCATACAAAACAAAAACACTCACGATAACATGAGTGTTTTTTCAACCTTGATTTTGTTGATTAGAAATGTTCTTTTTCTTACCACAATTACAACCCTTTTTCTTTACGAAGCCTTGTTGCTGTAATTGCTGCGCTTGCTGTTGTTGCTGCGCTTGTTCTTCCTGTAACTGTTGTTGCATTTGCTGCCACTGTTGCATATCATATGGATTTGGTTGCAGGTTATCTTCCATAACAAACATCTCCTCTGCTGTGCAATTCTATCTATTCACTATATGAACAGCCTTTCCTTTCTGTTCACCTATTTTTATGTTATTAAAGTCCGATTTTCCGACTAATCATCAGTTAAAAATCCCTATTCTTCAACAAATCTCCCAATTATCGTTTCAATAATAGCTGCTGCCCCTGCGAGTGCCAACAACGCTAATACAGGTTCTGCAACTTTAGGAATCCAATGATAAAAGAGAAGTAAAAATGCACTAATCCATACACCTGTACACCAATAACAACTTAACAATTCACCAATCCATTTTTGAATTCCAGTCCCCTTCACTTTCATATATGTAGACATAGTTCCATCGTGTTCTTGAATTTGTACTTCTTCAATAAAAGGAGAGCGTATAAAGCTGGTAATTTTATCGTATACAATGAGACGCGTAAACCGAAACACAGCTAACGAAAAAATAAAGAATAAAAACCAACTATTGAAGAACATTCTTCCCATCTCCTTATTTCCATTTACCGAAACATAAAGCATATCGCAGTATCCAACAAACGGAAGATTTTACTCTCCTTTAAATGAGGACAAATAAAGGCTTATCCTTGAAAAAAAAACATCCTATGAACCGTAACCGATTTGCTCCTATTTCAATACTCTAATAGTGTAAATGAAAACTAAATATAAGGAGTGAAATTCATGAGTTGTAAAGATGAAAGACATGATCATCACCATCACCGCTCAAACTGCGTATGTGACGTGGTAAAATTTATCGATGAATTACAAGATTGTGCTTCTTCCGCTTGCCCGACAGGCTGTGACGCTCCATTTTTAGGAGCAAATCAAGGTGCTAAATTCGCAAACACTCGCCCTTTTTTGTTATATACTACAGAAGGCGAACTTTTTTCTTCAGTATTCTTCCTAGAAAATGATCCTACAACACCAAATGATGATATCTGTGCACGTTCTCCTATTTTCCGCGTAGAGAGTGTAGATGATTGCTGTGCCGTATTACGGATATTAGTTCCACCTACACTTACACGAGAAACGTCCCAAACACCTGAGGATATTGTTTGTGCGTTTTTAAAACAAACAATACCACAATTAATCTCTACAAATTTATCCATCACAGTTGATTTAAATTGTTTCTGTGCTATTCAATGTTTACGTGATGTAAATGTTCCAGGCGTATAATCGCTTGATTAGAACAATTTGTAAAACTAAAAAACTATGAGGTGGTAGGTATTACTACCACCTTTTCTATATCCCCATAATTTGAATCGATACAATCTCTTCAAACTTCACATGAAATGTTTCAAATGTTTGTGGTGAATTAATAGATACATAACCATCTTCGTAATTGGTAATAAATCCTACGTATATATCCTTCTCTGCTATGACACGGCATTTTACATTTGGAATGTAATGCGGTCTATGCATAAAAAAATATATTTTCTCTTCATTGTTCATATCTTTAAACGATTTTCTCGTCAAATCCTTAAAAAAAACTTGAGATTTCCCATCCTTTTTTTCTTCCGCTTCCTCATCTATCACTTCTGTTAATTTTTCAGCTTCTTCTAGTCCCTCTGCCACATTTGTTACTTCTGTTACTTCTTCCACTTCTTCCACTTCTTCCACTTCTTCTACTTCTTCCACTTCTTCCACTTCTGCTACTTCCGCTAACTCAATACTTTCTGCAATATCTGAGCTTACTTGTTGATCTACCTCTTCATCCGATGTAACAGTTTCTTCTTGAATCAACTGTTCTACTTCGTCTTCTTTCACAACATTTTGCACGTTCTCCTTTTGTTCAGAAACGCTGTGATTCAATTTAATAATAAACGTTTGTTGTATACTTAACTTACCTTTCTCCAAATTAGGTTCCGCCGTATAAAGAAGCGGCTGGTTTTTTATCTCCTCAGTTTGTTTTTTAGTCAAGGTTCTCCCTCCTGTCAACAACACTTCTCTTCAAAGTATATTCCCAAAAGTGAAGAACTTGCTTTTAAATTTATCAATAATAAGGAATAGACATCATTTTTTATAGAAATATTTTAAGCTACAATGTGACAAAAAGAGGCATCCTATTTTCAAGAATACGCAGTACCCTTATTTTCTATCACTCATACAATGTATGGATGTTTATATTTTTATTAAATTTCATACAAAAGATGAGGAGGAACTAACTTGGATAGGTTTAATAAACATAACTGCATACCGCTTAATTGTTTATTTCCTTTACCTCAACCCGGACCGACTGGACCGACGGGGCCGACGGGGCCGGCTGGGACTGGCGCTGGGCCGACGGGGCCAACCGGGCCAACTGGTGGTGGTGCTATAGTTGCATTTTCATCTGGACTGACGCCAGCTAACATGACTGTTATGGGCCCTGGGTTAATTGGTATTCCGAGTTTCATTGGATTTGGAACTGCTATTTCTGGTTTGAACGTATTAGGTGATGATATAAACCTGTTGGGCTTAGTCAAGGAAGCATTTACCGTACCTCGTGTTGGAATTCTTGATTCAATATTTGCTAACTACACCGCGACAGGGTTTACTGTGCCTTCTACTGCAACCGTTCGAGCACAATTATACATCAATCGCGCTGTCAACAAGAATACCAACATATTTAATCCATTCGGGCCTTTGGTGACATTGGTTCCAGACATCGTAGGAATTGGAGCTTTCTTAAATGCTGATGGTAATGCAACCGGAATAAATTTACAGGTGAATCCAGGAGATCGTTTGCTAATGGTCTTTTCTTTATTAGGCGGTACTGGTTCTGTTGCTTCTCTTCTTACAGGCAACGCAAGTGCTGGCATTTCAATTCTTTAATTTAATCATCTCACCAACAAAATCAAAAGACATCGTTACACCTTTTCGACAAAAGAGGGAGATTCTAATCCAGTAAAGATTGAACTATTGACTTGGCGGGTAGGTATGAAAAAAGAGATGCTTTTTTCTTTATCTGTTCTCTTATCGCTGTCTGTGGCTATGATTAGAACAATCAAGAGGCTACGAAGATTCCAATATTCCTAAAGTGCATGTGTAATTCTTGTAAAACAATCAAATTTAGTCACCTCACAAGAAAACAAAGTAATTTAGAACTATTTCGGATTAAGACATGATTTTTTTTAAAGCGCCCCTATTTCGTAGAGAGTACCCAGTACCATTATCTTCTATTATTCATACAATGTATGGATGTTTATATTTTTATTAAATTTCATACAAAAGATTAGGAGGAATTAATTTGGATAGGTTTAATCAACATAATTGCATACCACTTAATTGTTTATTCCCTTTACCTCAACCCGGACCGACCGGACCAGCTGGGCCGACTGGACCGACTGGACCTGCCGGAACAGGTAATACTGGACCGACCGGACCGACGGGGCCGACTGGACCGACGGGGCAAGCTGGAACAGGTAATACTGGACCGACTGGACCGACCGGACCGACCGGGCCGACTGGACCGACCGGACCGACCGGGCCGACTGGACCGACGGGGCAAGCTGGAACAGGTAATACTGGACCGACTGGACCGACCGGGCCGACTGGACCGACTGGACCGACCGGGCCGACTGGACCGACCGGGCCGACTGGACCGACGGGGCAAGGGTGTTGTCCATGTAATAACTTACTCAACAATCCTGGATTTGATAATGCACCGACTGGGCAAGTAGATCCGGTTCCAGGTTGGAATCAATCACTGACAGGTGCCCTTGTAGTAAATAAGTCAGACGCTCACAGCGGCATTTTGCTTTCACCAACCGGTGGTCAACCACACGCTGAGAATCCAGCACTCCGCATCCAAGCCGTGCAACTTGAACCAGGTGCATTTATCAACCAACGAATCGATGTTCACCCAGGGTGTTGCTATACACTTTCCTTTGCCGCGGATATAAGGGATAATGCAATACTCGTAGCCTCCGTATCTTTCATAGAACTTGTTGAGGATTGTCCACCTACTATTTCGGAAATTATTTCAGAGCAGATCCCACACATTGTACCAGCTTCACCTGCACCTCAATCAGGCTTCCAACATTTCACTCTTGTTATATGTGTGCCTACTGATAAAGGATTGACAGATCCTACCGCTGCTTGTGTCACTTTCCAAAACGCTGCTGTAGTAGGCGGAACAGGAGCATCGGCCTTTGTTGACAATATCGTATTTCAACCTACCGGCGGACCTTGCGATGATCCATGCGGGCTGGATTAACGAAATGACGGCTCCTTAGTAGAGCTACCATTTCCGGGCTGTGGAGAAAGTCTTCTCCACAGCCTGTTTCGTGTTTGAATGCTTTTTCATCTGTCATTATGAAATCTCTATTATATATTCTCTCAGCGCTTCCTCCCATTGCCTCATAGGAACAAAACCATTCAATTCTAGGCACAGATGCTGTAAAACCGAATAGCGTGGTCTTTCTGCTTTCGCTCCATATTCTTCTGTTTTCACAGGGATGACTTTAACATCCGCTCCCATTTCCTGAAAAATACGAGTAGCAAACTTAAACCAAGAACATTCCCCCCGATTTGACACATGGTAGGTTCCATACTGATTCGTTTGTATCATTTCGCCGGTTTTACATACTAGATCTTTTGTATAAGTAGGACACCCAATTTGATCACACACAATACTTATCTCCTTTTTTGTCTGAGCCAACGTCTGCATTGTCCGCACAAAATTTGGACCTTCCCCGCCATACAGCCATGATGTTCTCATAATAAAGTACCGACTGTGAAAGTTTTTTACTGCTTCTTCCCCCGCTAGCTTGGAAGCACCATATACATTAAGAGGATTTGTTTGATCAAATTCGTGATAATCACGCGCTTGCATTCCATCAAATACATAATCAGTACTAAAATAAACAAGTTTCGCTCCTATTGCTTCCGAAGCTACCGCTATGTTCCTTGTCCCCAATGCATTTACAGCATATGCTTCTTTCCAACTTTCTTCAGCAGCATCTACTTTTGTATACGCAGCACAATGAATGACGATATCTGGATTTAGATTTTTTATAGTAGAGAAAACCGATGTTGCATCTGTAACATCTAATTCTTTTCTTGTAAAACTATAGAGTGTATCCCCTTTTTCTGTAAAATAAGCAATAAATTCTTTACCAAGCTGACCTCCTGCTCCTGTAACGAGTACTTTCACTTTATCTCACCTACTTTTCAGTGGTTTCCACCATTGCTCATTCTTCCTATACCAATCTATCGTATCCTCCAAGCCTTCTGTAAACGAATATATCGGCTTCCATCCCAGTTCCACCTGTAACTTAGACGAACCGATCGCATACCGCCAATCATGACCAAGGCGGTCTGGAACGAATGATATCATACTCTTTGATTTTCCGAGCTTTTCTAAAATCGTTTCCACAATCTCTATGTTTCTCTTTTCATTATTGCCTCCAACATTATATATTTCTCCGTCTCTCCCATTATGCAAAACTAAATCAATTGCCGTGCAATGATCGAATACATGAAGCCAATCCCGCACGTTTTGTCCCGTCCCATATACAGGAAGTTCCTTATCTTCCATTGCATTTGTAATCATAAGCGGAATGAGTTTCTCTGGATATTGATATGGACCGTAATTGTTAGAGCAGCGTGTAACAATTACAGGAAGTTTGTACGTTTCAAAATAAGAAAGAGCAATTAAATCCGAGCTGGCTTTACTAGAAGAATAAGGGCTATTTGGTGAGACAGGAGTCTCTTCTGTAAAATGACCATTTTCTCCTAGAGATCCGTACACTTCATCTGTTGAAATGTGAAGGAATCGCTGAATACCGAAAGTTTTAGCAGCTTCCAATAATACAGCTGTTCCTACTATGTTTGTCGTATAAAATTGCATAGGACCCTGTATACTTCTGTCTACGTGCGATTCCGCTGCAAAGTGCACAATACTATCAATTTTGTAATCTTGCATTACAGCTTGAATTTTCTTAGCATCTCTTATATCCCCTTGTATAAAGGTATAATTACTATGAGGCTCTATATCCTTGATACTAGATAAATTGCCAGCGTATGTTAACAAATCATAATTAATAACATGGCAATCAGGATACTTCTTGAGAAAATAACGGACAAAGTTACTACCGATAAATCCTGCTCCTCCTGTGACTAGTACATTCATGTCAATGTCTCCTTAAATTGAAAGTAATGAGTTGTTTCTGTAAATTTAGGCAACATGCCATCTTTTTCTGATAAAATTGGGTTACTAACGGGCCATGAAATAGCAAATTCTTCATCATCCCATGCGATTCCACTATCGCATGACGCTTCGTAAAATTCATCTACTTTATAATGTACAATTGTGTGAGGAACGAGTGTACAAAAACCATGTGCAAATCCCTTTGGTACAAGTAACAGTCGATGATTATCACCCGTTAGCAAAAATGATTGCCATTTCTTATAGGTTGGAGATCCCTTCCTCAAATCCACAATCACATCGAAAATCGCACCTTGTATAACCTGTACGAGCTTTGTTTGAGCTCTTGGTTCTAGCTGAAAATGCAGCCCTCTTATCACACCCGCTTCCTTTGAATACGATGTATTGTCCTGTACAAATTTGTGGTGAATACCGAGATGCCTCAGCACCTTTTCATTATAACTTTCCTTAAAATACCCGCGCGCATCATGAAACACACTCGGCTCAATGAACTTAACATCAGAAAGAGATGCAGGAATCGTCTTCAACTCTTCCCTCCCCCTCCATTAAACTCATCACCAAAATCTACATGTTGCGCTAATGTATTCGCTTTATACAGTGAAGAGTGCGTTCCGGCATCCGTCCACCATCCTTTCAGCGTATCGTAGGTAAGTACTCCTCTTGCCAAATACTCATTATTAATATCTGTTACTTCCAATTCTCCTCGATCAGAGGGTTTTAACTGGCTGATCATCGAAAACACACTGTTATCGTACATATAAATTCCGATTACAGCATAGTTGCTCTTTGGAGAAGCCGGTTTTTCTTCAATGCATACAATCTTACCATCTTGAATATGAGGAACCCCAAAACGACGCGGGTCATCTACTTCTTTTAATAAAATTCTGGCTCCTGCCCCTTGCTTTCTGTAATTTTCTACATACGGTTTCAAGCTGTCAGAAAAAACATTATCACCTAAAACGACAATCATCTTCCCATTTCCCACAAACGTTTCGCATAACCCAAGTGCTTCAGCAATTCCTCCCGCTTTCTCTTGTACACGATATGTGAAGGCCACCCCAAAATCAGCTCCACTGCCAAGAAAACTGACTACATCACCCATATGTTCTTTCCCGGTAATGACAATAATATCTGTAATCCCGCATTCCCGAAGCTTATATACCGAGTGATAAATCATTGGATAGCGACCGACGGGAAGCAAATGCTTATTTGTGACCTTTGTAATCGGGTACAATCGAGATCCAGTTCCACCGGCAAGGATAATCCCTTTCATTTTATCCCTCCCCCTTCAAACCATTTGTATTTTTGGTTCATACACTACACCCTTCAATTTTCATACATTATCAATTTAACCTTGTAAACTCTCTGCATACCCTATATATGTGCATAATGCTTTTCTATATTCCTCTTTATCTAATTCCTTGCTTTAAAGTTGATTACTTTCTGTTAAGGGACTACTAAACAACAAGAACTTATACACTCCCCTGTTTACCATCTGAAATATTGGCACACTTACACTTAAGCTCTTGCTATCTATGGTTTTATAAAAAAGGCATACTCTTGTATAAATACCTTTCTATACGCTTCATATGAAAGCGCATCAAAGTCATCCCCGCAATAATGTATACACCATGGTTCTAATTGACTTGCTACCCCTACTTTATATCCTTTCTTAATAAACTCTAAACACTGCGAAATATCATAAAAGTGGTAGCCCGTAAACAAGTCTTCCCGCCAAGGTAAATCATATTGTGTAACCATTAACAGACCATCTACCGCTTGCACGGGCACATAAGGTATACGATGCTCGTACTGATCAAACGTAAGAGTGCGAAAAGCTCCTCTTCTCTCCTCAATAACTTTCCCAACCATTTCTTTTCCCTCCCACCATACCCCACTATCAGGAATATTTTTACATCCAATCATTCCAAACATACCTAATGAAGAGTCATTTTGAAATAAAGATAATACGTTAAATAAAAAATAGGGGGAAATAATGAATGTATCTTGATGTAGATAAATTTTATACTTGGCATCATGTAGCATTGCTTGATTATATCCTTGTGTCATACTCTTAGAATTACGAACCGCTAAGAATTCTATCGTATACGCTTCTGGAACGTACAAACATTGTATATGCCTCTTACATTTTTCATATAGTTGATCATCATTTACACAAGTAACAAATAAAAATGTATTTTCACTCATTATCCAATTCACTCTCCTTAAATTTACCGCTTAAGAGCCAGTTGAAAATATAATTTGTACCGAAGCAACAGCTTCAGTACTTTTCATCACTGTTTAAAGCTGCATGTAATTTTGAAAGTAAACAGAGTGTAACAGCTACATTATTATTTAGAAACAGTATTTTTTATTCTCCTCAACCACTTCAACACCTTGATTACTGTGAAATTAGATCTGACTATTGTTCTAGCCATCATTTAGCTTCATTTGATAAACAATTATTTAATTTCATCTTTTATATAAAGAAAAATACTTGCTACACACTGCTTTTTACGCTCTAACTTATCCTACGTCAGAATAACCATATGGATCTCCAAATGCCTTTAAACAACTCCTATCTTTTATTTTCCTTACACATTATATTTACTACCTACATATATATGTCTTTCGTACAAGCAATCTAGTTGAAAGCGGAAAATAAAGAAAGTTTTTTCATCATCATGTTATGTAAAAAATAACTATTTACTAAGTTTTAGAATACCTATCATAGGAAAAGGGCTTTCTCATCAGATATAAGAAAGCCCCAGTAATTAAATATATTCTACTTTACATTTCATAATTTCGCTGTAATATTTCTTTGTTCTCTAAGACAGTTTTAAAAATTTCACTATGTCCCTTTGGAAATAGAACTCCTAATCCAAATGAATGTCTAAATTCAATAGAAGGATATTGGGTTTTTAAAGTATTCCACAATTTATAAACCCCAAATTCCCTATCCATCACAGCAATATCATGAAATAAAACAATACCCTTATCCGCTACTTTAGGTAACCATGTTTGAAAATCATGTGAAACTGCTTCATAAGAATGACACCCATCAATATGAAGAATATCAACTGTTTCATCTTGAAACATTTCTAAAGCCTCATCAAATGTATTCTGAACTAAGGTCGCTATATTAGGATAGAATTTATTGACTACTCCTTTAACTGTTTGATAAACATCTTCTCCATAAGAACCACAATGTTGATCACCTTTCCAAGTATCAACTGCAAAACATTTAGTTGATAAATCTCCATCTTTCACAGCCTGACAGAAACTATAAAACGAGGCTCCATAGTGTGTACCTAATTCAACAATTTTTTTAGGCTTCATAAATCTTACTAAATCATATCCAAAATTCAGATGTCCGGCCCATGCTGACATGCTTATCACAGTAGGATTATAATTATTTATTTCACTTAAAACATTATTATTTTTTTTCCATTCATGATGTATTAAGTCCGGATAATTTTTAAGAAATATTTGTCTTTCTTTTTCAAATCCCTCATAACTGATAATACCGCAATCATGTATGCACCACGGTGCATCTTGCTTAGGGACTCCTATATCATAACCATGATTAATAAATTCAAAACATTGAGATATGTCATAGAAATGCCATCCTTGAAATAAATCTTCTCTCCAAGAAAGGTCATATTGCGTAGCCATAATTAATCCATCAATCGCTTTTACCTTTTCATATTCATTTTCTACATTATACCTTCCGGTTAAAGACAATTGTCCTTTTCCTGCTGGAGTATGATAGACCACTCCATAAGGTTGATTACTTTCCCACCATACTCCTTTTGGTACTGTTTTTGAACCAATTACTCCTATCATTCCTAATTTAGCATTTTTCCTAAATAGTTCAATTATATCAAATATAAATTTTTTATTAATAATTGAAACGTCTTGATGTAAATATACTTTATATTTAGCATCACTTTTTTTCATTCCTTGATTATAGCCGGACGTCATACTTTGAGCTCCTTCGATGGTCACAATTTCTATTTCATAACCCTCAGGTATTTCTAATTGTTTGATATGTTTTAAAGCTATACTGTATTCAATAGAATCGTTAACACAAGATATGAAACATATTTTCTTATCATTCATTTAATCACCCCTTAGTATGTTAAAATTTATTTTATTCCTTATACATGATATGAAAATCCCCTGTATTAACATATTAGTTAATACTATATAAAATGAACTTTAACTTATTTTATACAATCCTTGTATTTTTACAAAATAAGGAAATGACCTCTTCCAATCCTTGAAGCAATGAAAATTTCGGGTGCCAATTCAAATATTTTCTAGCTTTATCATTTGATAAATAACTATGAATAACATCCCCTGGTCTTTCCTCTTTGTATATTCTTTTATCTTCTATTTTCATTAAATTGCAAATTGTATCTAGCAGTTCATTAACTGAAATTTGTTGATTCGAACTAATATTACATATTTGATTGTCAGCATTTCTAAATGCCAAGAAGTTAGCATGTGCTACATCTTTAACAAAGATAAAATCTCGTGTCTGATTTCCGTCACCATATATAATTGGACTATCATTCTTAAATAAGCGATCCATAAAAATGGAAATGACACCAGCTTCTCCATCTGGATTCTGCCTTGTACCATAAACATTGGAGTATCTGAGAATTGTATATTTTAAACCATAAAGCTTTGCAAATAATTGAATATATGCTTCACTGGTCAATTTTGATAAACCGTAAAATGATACAGGATTAAGATCATGCTTCTCGTCAATAGGTAAGTATTGGGGATTACCGTATACAGCAGCAGTTGATGCATAAATAATTTTTTTTACATTGTACTTTATACAAGCTTGAAGAATATTAACAGTAGCCATGACATTTTCACTGCAATCGTAAAATGGCTGTTTTACAGATTCCTGTACAGATACTTGTGCTGCTTGATGTATTACAAAATCAGGTTTTTCAACCATGAAAATTTTATCGATATTTGGATCCCTTATATCAAAATGATAGAAAGCAACTTTTGATGGAATATTATACTTATGCCCAGTAACTAAATTATCAACAACCACTGTATCTATATTGTTTTCTAATAAGAATTCAACAATATGTGAACCAATAAAGCCAGCTCCACCTGTGACTAAAACTTTCAAATATTTCCCCTCCCAAAAAGTTATATTCCCTTACATATAAGACAACTGAAAATATTCATTTCATTCAATTAATTGAATGATTATTTCTATAAAATCAATGTTGTTACAATTTATGTTGACTATATATTTTTTGATACAGTAAGCCTTATAACTATTCAATGCCGAATTAAAGAGACTCACAAAATTAAATCCGACTGCATATGATAAATCTAGCGCATGCCTAATATGGTTTCACACATAAAGTAAAACAAAATACTTACATGCTTTACTATTGTAATTAATTACGTATATGAAGTTGCACATACCCAATAGCGCCCCATTAGCTTGCAAGGCGAATGATTAAAATGAGGAGAATTTGTAAAACTGAGAGTTACTAGCAATACTTTAGAGAATTTATAACTCTTTATTAGCATTTGTTCAAAGTATATAAAATCAGATGTTGTTGAACGAATAAAACCTTTTGAACAAAAATAGGGGGGAAAATAGTGGCTAAAAACAAATCAAAAACAACAAAACACATAAAATCGCAAAAGAAAATATGTCTTTGTATGATTGTAAAAAATGAATCAAAAATTATAGAAAGATGTTTAAATCCGACTAAATCTATCATTGATTTTGTTTCTATTTGTGATACGGGTTCGACTGATGGAACACCTGAAATTATTGAAAACTGGTGCAGAGAAAATAACATACCTGGTACTGTGCACCATGAACCTTTTAAAAATTTTGGATATAATCGAAGCTTGGCTGTATCTTTGGCGCAAAAAACTTATCCAGAGGCAGATTATTTGCTGTTACTCGATGCTGATATGGTCTTAGAAGTTAAGCCACATTTTGATAAATGTAAGTTAGATAAGGACCATTATTTGACTATGCAATATGATCCTCAAATAAAATATTGGCTTTCTCGTCTACTTAAGACATCTTTGCCATGGCGATCCGTTGGAGTTACACATGAATATTGGGATTTAGATCGTTCTAAATTAAAGGCTGATCAAGTTACTTACTTTGATACAGTTGAAAAACTCGATAGTCTAATTATCAATGACCAAGGAGACGGTGGGAGTAAGAGTGATAAATTTGAACGAGATAAACGGTTGCTATTAGAAGGAATTCACGATGAAGCAACCCCGCCCGATTTAAAAATCAGATACATGTTTTACTTAGCACAAACATTATCCATTCTCAATGAATTAGATGAAGCAATCAAATGGTATAAAAAAAGAGTTGAAGCGGGCGGATGGGCGGAAGAAGTATTTTATGCCCTCTTACGAATAGGTCTCTGTTATGAACGTTTGGCAAATACGGCTTCTTTCCAACGTGAACAATTAATTACAGAGTCAGAAAAAAATAAATCAAAAGTTGATCAATCTACAATAGATACCTTCATCCATCAGGAGGAACAATTTTTTGCTCTTGCTACTACTTATCTTCAGAATGCTTGGGAGTACAGACCCTGTAGAGCGGAACCTTTGTCCCACCTTGCAAGAATGTATCGACTGAAAGCTAAAAATAATTTAAGCTTGATGTATGCATTACAAGGAAAAGAAATTCCATTCCCAAAAGAAGATATTCTTTTTGTAGATTACCACGTCTACGACTACCTTTTTGATCATGAAATTTCCATATGTGCGTATTATATCGAAAATAAACGTAATTTAGGTCGCGCTGCTCAGAAACGTCTCCAATCTAAAATCAAACAATTACCACCACATATAGCGGAGGTTGTTGAAAATAACTCGAAATTTTATTAGTTCATATAAGAAATAAAAAATACCTTTTATACCCCATTTCATGGGGGGGAGAAGGTGTTTTTTCATCATTTTATATTTTATATTTAATTTTTAATTACCTAAAATATGATACCCAAAATCCCCATGAATGTTCTCACCAGCAACACGACTTGCTAAGTTACTAAATAAGAATAAAGCTGGATTACCAACTTCCTCTTGTGTTACGTTACGGCGAAATGGTGCGCGCTCTTCGATTTGTTTTAAGATGCTGTTGAAATCACCAATCCTTTTTACTGATAACGTACGGATTTCTCCTACTGCCACAGGGGACACACGAATATTATGTATGCTATCCTAAGTCGTTCGCTAAATACCTTTTACTTGTGTCTAGCGAGTCTTGAATCACCCAAATATTGTTTAATGACATGTAATGTTTCTTTATTAGACTTGTCATCCATCATACAAAGTTCCCATTCATTTAAAGATTGAATACGTACACTTTCCATTGCTTTACCTACTAATACAGACTTGTTTAACAAGTAAAAATGATTACAACCTTTGAATTCAAAACCAATCCTGTATATAGTAAGTTGATTCATATAGAATTCATCAATATATATAATCTCTCAATTGGACTTTTACTCTTTAGTAGTGTATGAAGCTTTCCCGAAAACATATAGCCACTAGCAGGGCATGTTAAAGACATACTCCCTCGCTTTTTAATTATCTGCATTAGGTAATATAAACTAAAAGCATAAATTTGAATTGGTATAAGAGGGTGTATTCACTAGGATGTTCTCTGCACAAAAATATACCTATAAACATATAGTATAAGTGTTATTAAATATTAACTTAATGAATAAGAAGGAGGGAATATTTTCCCATGGCATGTAACAGTAGTATCTGCCACCTGCTGTTGTTCTCCGGCATATTGCCAGGAACTATTATAACAGTTGTAGGTAAGTCCGGTTTTGTTTATGGACCAGCCAAGTTTATAAGCCTTAATATAGGAAATTGCATAGTTACATTGGAAGAGCAAGGTTTACCATCTCCAGGTTTTACGACTACTATTCTAATTAGCTGTGACGATATTGAGAGCATCATAACAACAGGTGATTAGAAAATGACCACTACAATTGTTGATGTATAGTGAAGCTATTGTATATCTCTTCCGATTAACTCGGTATTTACAATTATTTAGATCAGAGTATGAAAGCTGAGCTAAGCAATAATGGCTATGAATGGACTTACTTTCATCCATTTCCTTAAAAAAACACTAACTATCAAATCACACTCATTGGAAAAGGATGGCGTAATAGACTGCACAATTGTTCTTGTATCCGAATGTGCTCTTTTACACTTTCTAGTTGTACTTTTATGACTTCGACCGGATTCAAATTTGGCTTTTCTATCATCTCTTTAATCTCAGCCAAAGCAAAACCTAACTGTTTAAGTGACATAACTTGTTGCAGCTTTGCAATATCTGTTTCAGTGTAGAGCCTTTGTCCCTTATCAGAAGACTGCGGGGGAGAAAACAACCCAATTTTATCATAATGATGGAGCATCTGTACCGTAAGTCCGGTTTGCTTAGCCAACTCTCCAACTTTCCAGGTTTTTCCATTCAGAATCAACCCCTCATTTCGCACGAGTTAATTTTGCCGGCGACATTACTATACAACCTGACACCGTGTTAGGTTCAAGTAGCTTTTTTAAACTTTTTGCTGTTTATATAAATAACGCCCTTCATATAAAACGCCTTCTTATTTAAGAATCGTGCCCGATTGCGGAATTCATAAATCTTACACCAATATAGCTTTTCAATAAAATGTAACCAAAAACACCTTCCCCTATTTACATTGCATCAAAAGAATCCATTTTGAAAAAATTGATCAAA
Source organism: Bacillus sp. 95MFCvi2.1 (assembly GCF_000374965.1). NCBI lineage: Bacteria > Bacillati > Bacillota > Bacilli > Caryophanales > Bacillaceae > Bacillus > Bacillus sp. 95MFCvi2.1. The sequence continues at coordinate 349,998 of NZ_KB895692.1, forward strand.
ATGGATTTTTTCATATAAATCTTTATATGGATTTTATAGAAATAACACTGTGTTACCTACTTTTTCATGTTACTTTATGACAATTTCTTGCATTTTCTTCATTTTATTTTAAAATCCCGTTTCCCCTTTTATTAATAACTGCTGAATTTCCTATACTACTCAAATGAACATTATACTGCTCCCAGTCATACCTTTTCATGCGCTATGCTAGTGAATATATCCTTAAAAATAAACGTTTTAATTTATGAAAGTACTATTTTCACGAAACTCTATCTATTTGCATATAATAGTATATACGTTATCAAATATTAACAAAGGAGGAAGATTTATTTATGTTTCTATGGATATGTAAAAGTAGCATCTGCCGTCAATTCTCCAACATACCACTTGGAACGATTATAACAGTTGTAGGTAAATCAGGTTTTGTTTATGGACCAGCCAAATTAACAAACTTTAATAAAAAAACTGGTATCGTTACATTAGAAGAAGAGGCTCTACCATCTCCAAACGTTACAAATGTTATACAAATTAATTGTAAGTGTGTTGAAAGCATCATAACAGCAAAAGATTAAAAATGATGAATACAATTGGTGATATGTAATGAAGTTATTGTATATTTCTTCTGGTTATCTTGGTATTTATGATTATTTAGATCAAAGTATGAAAACTGCGCTTAGTGATAACGGATATAAATGGACCTGCTTTCATCCATCAGAGCCAATAGAAAATATAAGATCAATTGTTACCACGTTTCAGCCACAAGTAGTCCTAACAATATTAGGAGACAATCTCTCTATACAAGCTATCCAGTATTTTAAAGAGAATGGTATTCAATTGGCTTGTTGGATGACTGAAGACCCTTATTATTTTGATAAGACTTATCAAATCATTGATAGGTTCGACTATATCTTTACCATCGATACTGGAGCTTTAAAACAGTACCAACTCGTTCATCAGAATGCCCACTATTTACCGTTAGGTACGAATCATTCCATTTTTAAACCGCGCTCAGTAGAGCATGTATATAAAAGTGACTTGCTTCTTGTAGGATATCCATATCAGACAAGGGTAAACCTTATTCATTTCCTTCTAAAGAATACAAATTATGCCCTAACACTAATTGGAAAAGGATGGCGTAATAGACTACAAAAGGTCTGGAGAAACAACGCAAGGGTTATGATTGAAGATACATGGATGAATCCAGAAAAGGTTTCTTATTTTTATAACGGAGCTAGCATTGTATTAAACCCTCATCGAAGTAACAATTTCTTATATAATCAGAATACGTCCAAGGTTATGAATGAAAGCATTAATAATCGAACGTTTGATATTGCAGCATGTGGAGCTTTTCAATTAATAGAGGAAAAGCCTAATCTTCGTTCTTTCTTTACTGAAGAAGAAATGATATCTTATCAGGATTATGAAGATTGCCTGTGTAAAGTGATTACCTATATGAATGATAAAAAAAAGAAGGAGATTATTGCTCAAAAAGCTCAAAAAATAGTTATAGGACAGCATACATTTTGCCAAAGAATAAAAGAAATGGTGAAGACTATTCAATCATAAAAATCATGTTCTATAACAAATATAACTCATCAAAAAAAATAATATCTAATATCCATTCATTACACTCTAAACAATCTGTGTTTAAACCAAAATTTATTGGGGACAATTCTTACTTTCCACATTATAAAAAAGAAAAATCATCGGTTATATTATCGATGATTTTTCTTTTTATAAAGCATTTCATTAACCTATCTTTCTCGGGATATATAAACGAAAAGATTTCAAACATATAAAAAATGTACCAAAAAACTTAGATACAACCTTCACATTCTTTTAGCTTACAAACTGAATGATAAATCATTGGATAACGTCCAACAGGTAGCAAATGTTTATCGGTCACTCTAGTGATAGGATATAATCTCGATCCTGTACCTCCAGCTAAAATAATCCCTTTCATAAAATTGCTCCCTTCTTCTCTAACAATCTAAAACGTACCCCGATGTTTTAAGTAAAAATAGAGTAATATTCATATTTCCAAAGTATCTAAAGGTCATCTCCCGTATCCCTCATCAAAACCCCCATTGTACTAATAAAATTCCTTTGCTGTATTAATACAATTCTTTAGGGCTCATTGAATTAACAATCGTAAATTTCTTTCTAACAACGGTTTCAAAACTAAATGCTATGATTGATTTATTATAAAAAAACACGCTTTAGAAACTTTGATTCTTCATTATATGAAATAATAAAAACCCTTGTTACCAAGGGTTTTTATCTAACTAAGGAAGTTACGTTAAGCCTCATAGAAAAAAGGACTCAACTGTTATTAGATATTATTTCAAATAAATCAGGAGCTAATGTTCGAACACTCACTTCATTTTTATTCATTTCTATTAAATCCAATTTTTCAAAGAAACTTTTTATTTCTTCCTCTGAAGTCAACGTATGATCCCCTTTTATTGTAGAGAGCGCTCTTACTGAAGATTCCTCAATGGAACTTTCACCCGTGAAACTGATTGTATCTAATAAACGGATAATATTTTGATAAGCATAATTTTCTACATCCATGGACCCATAATAATTTTTTGATAGACTCCTTTTTTCTTCACCTATTTCTCCTTTAGATAAACAGAAATCGACTAAGTTGAATACTTCACTACTATTCACTGATTTATAGGTAACTGCATTAGGTAAATATTTCTTCTCTTTCTCATAATTAATTGGCATATAAGCAATGACTGGTTTATCAAGTAACAAAGCTTCAATGCCTGTCGTACAACGATTGTGTATCACGACTTTTGAGGCCAAAATCCACATAACCACATTACCATCATGGGCAACAAACACATTTTTATAATCCGACAATTCTTTTCGATAACTATCTACATTTTCATGAATATGAGGACGAACAACAATATTGAGATTCGGATATTTCTCACTTAATTCTTTAATTAATTGGATAAAATGTTCGTATACTTTCTTTATATAATGTTCGTTAGGATTGAACCCTCTTATAAAGTGATTATATTGCGTAAATCTTGTATTTACTAAAATAAAGTCTCCAAACCGCTGTTCAATCATTTTCACTTCATCATTATATAACCCCCGGAACTTTTTCTTGAGTAAATCGAACCGTGGATGACCAGTTAAATGAAATTTTCCCTTAAATTTAGGAAAAGTATTTGTAACTATTTCTTTATGAGCATCTCCCCAGCAATATACATGCTCAAGTATTTTAACATACGTATCATCTTTTCCAAGACGACTATAATTATTACTATTAAGGAATAATCCTTCTTCTTCATCCAATTCAACAATAGAATAGCCTAGTTTGTATGCACGAGTCATATATTCTTTCCTTGCATCACCATAAGGAGTTCCCTTTGAACAAATGATGCCCTTAGGTAATAACTCCAAGTGAGAGAGAATAGGTGTGTGCGTTCCCAGAATAATTCGATAATTCCCTTTAATTGCATAATAGGTTAAGAGTAATTTTGCGTCTAATTCCCTTGTTTTTGATTCGATTGGTAAGTAGAGAAACTTTTGTGACATAACCATCACCCCTTCTTATTTTTTCAATCGAAAATAACCTTGTCTTCAGTATCATTTATTATATTCTTTCTTATAAAAGATAGCACAAAGACAATAATGGCATTTATTACATAAAAGATCCCTATTTTCACTACAAATCTATTAGATATGTGGACCTTATCCTAAAATTCATTTCCTTCCCGCAAATCTCTTAATTTCTTTGCTTTTTCGTGGATTTGTTCTCTATTTTTTAATAAGTTTTTTAATAAATTTAATATTTCATTACTATTCATGTTGTCAAGAATCCATCCACACTGATATTTTTCTACTCGTTCAGCAGGGGCGCCTAGATCAAATGTAATAATGGGGTATCCCGATAACATTGCTTCACTTGTTGTATAGGAATATGTTTCAGGGCAAATGGACGGATTAATAACCAATGCTATTTCATTTTGAGCTAATATATCAGATAAATTATCCACCTGATATCTTCCTGTGACTTCAAACTTTCCTTCAGCACTTTTGTGTGGATTAAAATGAATATTTGTTATACCAATCACCTTTATATTTATTGGTAAATTTTCTTTAACAATTAAATCCTTTAGCTCATATATAATACTTGATCCTTTCGGATAATCAATGGCTCCCATAAAAGCAATATTTAAAACTTTTTTATTTAAAAACTCCTCCTTAAAGGAGTATGATATTTTTGGATTAATAACATGCTCTCTTACTTCTATCTCAATATCTTTATAGTATTTTAGAATAATATCTTTCGTGTTATGACTAGGGGTAATTACCTTTTTCGCACCCATTAAAAAAGAATAAAACGCTTCTCTCCAACCTTCAATATGAATAGCTTCTTTCGGAAATATTTTCGCAATACATCCCTGACAGATATCTACATTTGTTTCAGCATTACAATACTTCTTTTGATGATTTATTAAATTATAGCTTGGGCAAACACAATAAAAATCATGAATGTAAAAATAATAATCCACAAGTGAGTGTTTTATTAAACGAAACATTTTTTCAATGGGATACTTAAATAAATGATTAATAAAAATCAAATCAATGTTTAGAGCACTTAATAATTTTTTAAAGTTCATTTCAGTTAGTTTACTTATTTTAAGATTATAATTTATTGGTTCGGAATGATTATGATCAGTTAAAATCACATAATCTGTCCCAGGTGTTAACGTGTATATTCTCTCATCATCTTCTAATGTTTTTATATAGTTAGTTTGATAGATTGAGGCACCACCACCTAAGCCATGATCGATAAATAATCTGCCCTTTCTATAAGAATATTTATCGGCAACCATTATGCTTTTCATGAATTCTCTTATATTTTTTATTGGATCCAGCCTTATAAAGTCTTGTATGATTTTATTATAATCTGGGTATCGGTTAAGTAGTTTTTTTAAATTACTTGACATTAGCTCTTGTTTACTTCCATCTATTTGATTAAAACTTACACCATGTTTATGATAAACAAACACATTTGGAATCAATATATTTTGATATCCTTTATGACGTGCTCCCATACACCAATCATTTTCCTCGCCATACCCCTTGCCAAAAACCTCATCATCAAAGATTCCGATATCATGAATAACATTTCTATTTAATGCCATACAGAAGCCTACACCTGTTGGGATTACTATCCCTTTGTTAATGACATATTTTGAAAAATAAGCATCGACTTCATTTGCAGTCATATTGTATGGCAATTCATTATCTTGAACAAAATTAGGATAGGAACAAATCGTAGCACTATTTGAGAAAGGGGTAACGGATGAAATTTTATCATTTACTAAAATAGGGTTGATTAAGCGCCGAAAACAATGAGGTGGAATTTCTGTATCGCTATTTAATAAGATGGGGTGATTTGTTGTTAAAAGTAAGCCTTTATTAATACTTTGTACATATCCTAAGTTTTTATCATTGTGTATAACCACTAATTTTTTTAAGCTTTGAGGTAATTTGTTAGATTTCAAGCTTTCCAAAAAACGATATATCTGTTGATCTGTACTAGCATCATTAATCAAAAATAAATTACAACGAATGTCTATATTATTGTATATACTTTCTATACATCTCTTTGTAAATTCGTAGCCATTATATATTGGTATAATCACATCCACTTCAGTATCTTCAAGTAATTCATTATTATATTCAATATAATTTGATTCATTTAATGTTTCTAAACTAAATTGATTACGAATAGAATCATTTAAAAAAGATGGTTTATCAGCTTCCTCGTTTGTATTCGAAATAGATTGGATATATGTTGGCTTTTCGTAGTTCCAATTTAAAATCAATCCTTGTTCGTCACCATTTAAACATTTATCCATATGGAGCTTAATCTCTTTTTCGTTTTTTGAATAACCCCAAATCCTCAAACTATTCATTTTCCCTTCAAAATATCCGTATGCTCCACATCCTCCAATACTTCCTGAGGCAAAGACATTAGTCTTAGTACTTTTTAATCCTCTTTTTACAAAACTTCCATTCACATATAAATTTGGAGTTTTATTTTCATAAACAATAGCTATATGAGTCCAATCGTCTATTTTTATTTCATATGTGAGTAGAGGAGGTAAATAATTGTGACTGTGTTCATATACCGTTATACCATTCGTTCCAACCGATACTCCGGCACCCGATTCATCTTTTCGTTCAATTACAGGATGCCCTGGACCAATAATATATCTTTGACCAAAAATTCCATGTTTTCCTTGATCCGATTCCTCATTTAATTGAATTTCCTTTTGAGGCTTTATCCAAAATTCATAGGTGAAATCATTTTTAATATTTCTAAACAAGTCCTTGGTCATTATTATTTCTTGCCCTTTAAAATTTAAAAACCCTTGAAACACATTGTTCACCCTCGCTTATATAATTCAAAAAACCAAAAAATAACTATTAAAATTAAAAGATATATATTTTTTTATTAATTGCGCCATTCAACATCTATTTCAAAGTTCTTTGAATTACGTGTTTTTATTACTGAAGATACATTTCTATTATTTAAGTTTTTAATCAACTAGTTGTACACGATCGATGTTTTTATTAATTACTAATTAGTGGTATAAACTATGCGATCGAACAATAGAAAGCAGATTTAGGCTTTTACTTTTACTATGCTATGTTTTGTTTGTCTTTTTGTATAGTTACATAGTCTAGCTTGAAAAAAGATGGTGCATTATCTCTATATTAAATACATAATCCCTCTCTGAACTTGAACAGCTTATGAACATGTAACACTTTTTGATTAGAAAACCTGAAGATACCTCTTATATCTAAAAACGAAGATTTTGATTTCTAGCCTCTCAATAATATAAAAAACTATTTAACATATTTATCATTTCCTGAACCAAGAAATAAATCACAAAACAGTTAAAAGTAGACTTCAATCTAGGCTTATTCACCATTTCGGGAAAATTATAAGGAAATGTAGAGATGATACCCAAACGTTTTCCCGAAATATTCATAGTAATAGATAGTGAAAATGGATTCAATAAAAAAAGGCTGTGAAAAAAATGGATTTAACAGGAAAAACAATTTTAGTTACAGGTGGAACAGGCTCTTTCGGAAAGAGATTTATAAAAAAAGCCCTAGAACTTGGTGTAAACAAGATTATTGTTTTTAGTCGTGATGAATTGAAACAATACGAAATGGCTCAAGAGTATACAGATTCGCGTATTCGTTTTTTTATTGGGGATGTACGTGATAAAGCTCGTTTATACCGTGCTTTTGCTGGGGTGGATATTGTAGTTCATGCAGCTGCTTTAAAGCATGTCGGTGCATGTGAGTACAATCCGTTTGAAGCAATTAAAACAAATATCTATGGCGCTCAGAATGTAATTGAAGCTGCTATGGATTGTGGTGTGAAACGTGTCATTGCTTTGAGCACAGATAAAGCTGCCTCTCCAATTAACTTATACGGTGCAACGAAATTAGCATCAGATAAACTTTTTGTTGCAGCAAATGCTTATGCAGGGAAAAAGGACACCAGATTTGCAGTGGTACGATACGGAAATGTAGTAGGCAGCAGAGGCAGTGTAGTACCATTTTTTAAAAGCATAAAAAAAACCGGGAAAATCCCTATAACGGATGAACGTATGACACGATTTTGGATAACACTTGATCAGGGAGTACAATTTGTTCTTGATAACCTTCAGCGAATGAAGGGCGGGGAAATTTTTGTCCCTAAAATCCCCAGCATGAAAGTAACAGACTTGGCAAAAGTAATTGCACCTAAATGTAAAATTGAGTTTATAGGCATCCGTCCAGGCGAGAAGCTTCATGAGGCTATGATAACTGAAGATGATGCCCGTCATACTTTAGAATTTGAAGATTATTATATCATTCAACCAGAATTTAATTGGTGGGATAAAGCGTATATAAGTGAAGGCAAACCGCTTCCAGCAGGTTTTAGTTATACAAGCGACAAAAATGAACATTGGTTAACAAAAGAAGAGTTAAAACGGTTAATTAGTGAATAAGATAAAAAAACAGTCTAAATAAATCAAAACAACATATAAGGGAGTATTAAGGATCATGAAGTATTGTTTAGCAATTCATGGAGGAAAACCCGTACGGAATCATTATTTGCCATACGGCAAGCAATCCATTGATGAAGATGATATTCAAGTCGTAATCAACGTTTTAAAAAGTGATTTTATTACAACCGGTCCAACAATAAAACAATTTGAAAATCAAGTGGCAGCATATGTAGGTGCGAAATACGCCGTAGCATTTTCAAGTGGAACAGCCGCCCTACATGGCGCCTGTTTTGCAGCGGGGATATCCAATGATGATGAAGTCATCACGACATCAATGACGTTCGCTGCCAGTTCTAACTGTGTCCTTTATCAAGGTGGCGTTCCGGTATTTACGGATATAAAATCCGACACTTACAATATTGATCCTAATTTAATAAAAGATAAGATTACAAATAAAACAAAAGCAATTATACCTGTACATTTTACTGGACAGCCAGTTGAACTTGAAAAAATTTCAAAAATTGCCCAAGAATATAACCTAACAGTAATCGAAGATGCAGCTCATGCATTAGGCGCTACTTACAAAAAGAAAAAAATTGGTTCAATTAGTGATATGACCATGTTTAGTTTTCACCCCGTCAAACATATTACAACAGGCGAGGGCGGAATCATTACAACAAATAATGAATACTACTATCAAAAACTTCTTCAGTTTAGAACCCATGGAATCACCCGTAACCCTAATAACCTAACTGAAAATCATGGGCCTTGGTATTATGAAATGCAATTTCTTGGCTATAATTATCGGATGACAGATATTCAAGCTGCTCTTGGATTATCACAACTGCAAAAATTAGATTCTTTTATTGCTAAAAGAAAACAATATGTATCAATGTATAATATGGCACTAAAAGATTTACCTGAAGTTATTCTTCCAAAACAATTAGATCATGTTGATTCAAGTTGGCATTTGTATATCATTCAGTTAAATTTACCAATGCTAAAAGTTGATCGAAAAGAAATCTTTCAAGCGTTACAGCAAGAAAATATTGGTGTCAATGTTCACTACATTCCAATTCATTTACAACCCTACTATCAAAAATTAGGTTATCAAAAAGGTATTTGCCCTAATGCTGAAAAATTATATGAAAGTATCATTACTCTACCATTATTTTCAGAAATGAGTGAACAAGACGCTAATGATGTCATTCAAGCAGTTAAAAAGGTAATCAATTTCTATAAAAAATAAGTGAATAAAAAGGTGATGAAATGAAAGTTGCCGCTATTATTCAAGCTCGAATGGGCTCAACTAGACTTCCGGGGAAGATAATGAAGAAAGTTCTTGATAAAACACTATTAGAATATCAAATTGAACGAGTAAAAAGAGCAAAAACAATTAACCAAATTATTGTAGCGACTACTACAAATCAAAATGATAATCCAATCATTGAGCTTTGCGAACAACTTTCTGTTCCTTATTATCGTGGATCAGCAGATGATGTATTATCACGTTATTATGAAGCTGCAACACAATTTTCTGTAGATGTTGTAGTTCGATTAACTTCAGATTGTCCCGTTATTGATCCTGATATTATTGATAAGATAGTTAATTGCTATTTAGAACATCAAAATAAATATGATTATGTATCTAACACATTAATCCGTACTTATCCAAGAGGTTTAGATACAGAAGTTATGCCCTACCGAATTTTAAAACAAACATATGAAGAAGCAAATCAGCCATCCTATCGCGAGCATGTGACTGCATATATATATAACACCCCTAAAACGTTTAAACTGTTCAATGTCCAGAATCACTTAGATGAAAGTAAACATCGCTGGACTGTAGATACGAAAGAAGACTTTATCTTTATAAAAAAAATTATTACAAAACTATATCCAGTTAATCCCCAATTTTCTTTCATTGATATTTTAAATTTATTAAAACAAGAACCAGACCTGTTTTATATTAATAGCCATATAGAACAAAAAAAATTAGGGATATAGTTTACATGAACATACTCATTCGTGTTGACGCTTCTATAGAGATTGGAACAGGGCATGTTATGCGATGTTTAACCTTAGCAAAAGAGTTAAAAAATCAAGGACATCAGATCTCCTTTATATCTAGGGAATTGGACGGTCATATGTGTAACTTTATAAAATCTCAGGGACACACAGTATATATGTTACCCAAAATGAAGTTAGTAAGAAATAATTGTAATACTAAACATGCTCAATGGCTTCAAACGAGCTGGGAAGTTGATGCTCAACAAACAATAGAAATGATACGTAAAAGCATTCGCTTTGCTGATTGGCTCATTGTAGATCATTATGCTTTAGATAAAAAGTGGGAAGAAAAGTTAAAGGAGTTCGCCCACTATATAATGGTTATAGATGATTTAGCAGATAGGTTACATATATGTGATCTACTGCTAGATCAAAATTATTATGCAAACATAGATCAAAGATACGAAGAATTAATCCCTATAAATTGTATAAAATTATTAGGCCCCAAATATGCATTGCTAAGATCCGAATTTTTAAAAGAACGAAAAAATGTAAGAAAAAGAACAAATCCCCTTAAAACAATACTCATATTTTTTGGTGGAAGTGATCCCACTAATGAAACTTCCAAAGTAATCAAAGCTCTAGAAGCAATAGAATATACGCAGCTTCTTATTCATGTAGTTATCGGTCGATCAAATCCTCAAAAAGATTTCATCCAAAATTTATGCAAAAAGCATCCAAATATGGTCTTTCATCATAATATTGATTATATGTCTAGATTAATGAATGAAGCGGATTTAGCCATATGTGCTGGAGGTTCAACCACTTGGGAAAGATATTGTTTAGGATTACCCGCACTATTAATCTCAGTAGCACATAATCAAGTTGAAATATGTAAAACAGTAGGAGATTTAGGGATTGATTTTTACATTGGAAAATCAGAAGAAATTTACGAGAAGGATATTTGTAATGCCCTTGAGATTGTTAGGAGCGGAAACTTTGATTTAGAGGGATCTTCTAGAAAAGCATTGGAGATTGTAGACGCTTTTGGAAAAACACGTGTAGTATCAAAGATTTTACAATATTAAATGTTAAGGAAGATATTATGAACATTCTATTATTAGGATCTAAATGTAATAATTTGTACAGTTTTCTTAAATCATCTGGAAATAGTGTTGTTTTCTATGAAAATAGAATAGACATTCACTCACCTATTCTTATTAATATTGACTTTATCGTCAGCTATGGATACAGATATATGATTCCTCCTTCTATTATTGAGAAATTTAATAACAAAATTATTAATTTGCATATCTCTTATCTTCCTTGGAATAAGGGTGCTGATCCAAATTTATGGAGTTTCCTTGAAGATACACCTAAAGGGGTTACAATTCATTATGTGAATAACGGGTTAGATACGGGCGATATTATCACTCAATCGGAAGTTCCCTACAAAGAAAATGATACATTAAAAACCGCCTACGATAGACTATGCCAAGAAATAGAACGACTTTTCATTGAAAATTGGAAATTCATTTATTCTGGAAAAGTTATGAGGAAACCGCAACCTTCTGGCGGTAGTTATCATAGATTAAAAGATAAAAAAATATATTTGCATTTACTTACTAATGGATGGAATACGTCAGTAAAAGATATAATCGGTAAAGCAAAAATGAATGGTTAAAAAGGAGAAGATAAAATGAATGAAATTGAAATTAATGGAAGGAAAATCAGTCGCAACCACCAACCATTTATCATTGCTGAAATGTCTGGAAACCATAACCAGTCATTAGAACGTGCATTGCAAATAGTTGAAGCTGCAGCAAGAGCTGGCGCACATGCTCTAAAAATTCAAACTTACACAGCCGATACTATGACACTTGATATAGATAACAAAGATTTTAAAATAGAAGATACAAACAGCTTATGGAAAGGAAACACACTTTATAAACTATACCAACAAGCTTACACACCATGGGAATGGCACAAACCACTCTTTGATAAATGTACAGAATTAGGTATCACCCCATTCAGCACCCCATTCGATGAAACAGCAGTTGATTTTCTAGAATCTCTCAATGTCCCTTGTTATAAAATTGCTTCTTTTGAAAATACTGATATTCCTTTAATCCGCAAAGCTGCCTCTACCGGAAAACCTCTTATTATCTCAACAGGTATGGCTACAATTTCAGAATTAGATGAGACTGTCACGACTGTCAGATCAGCGGGCTGTAAAGATCTTATTTTATTGAAATGTACAAGTACTTACCCTGCTTCTCCAGAAAACACTAATATTCATACAATCCCCCATATGAGAGAATTATTTCAATGTGAAGTAGGTTTATCAGATCACACATTAGGAGTGGGAGCTGCAATCGCAAGTGTTGCAATGGGCGCAACTGTAATCGAAAAGCATTTCACTTTATCTAGAGCTGATGGAGGAGTAGACTCCGCGTTTTCAATGGAAGCTGATGAACTAAATTCTCTTGTTGTTGAAACAGAAAGGGCATGGAAGTCACTAGGAAAAATTTATTATGGACCGACTGATATGGAAAAAAGCTCATTAAAGTTTCGACGTTCTCTATATGTAGCACAAGATATGAAAGCTGGGGATCTTTTAACAACAGAAAATATAAAAGCTATTCGACCTGGTTATGGTTTAGCACCAAAATACCTCCCTATTTTACTAGGAAAAAAAGTAAAAAAAGATATTGCTAAGGGGACACCTGTAAGTTGGGATTTGATTTAACGAAAAGCCTCTTAAAAACATAAAGTAAACTTCCTATCTCTGTAAATCAAATTCTCGCATAAATTTCATCGCTCTTTTTTACCTATGAAATATTTCCTACGGGGGCTATTCTCATTTCCTGTAAAACAGCCCCCTTCACTTAATATGATTAAAAAAAGCATCTAAAAACATCTTTATCAACAATAGAACGATTTAATGCGACTCTTCTACATACACAATTATCATTTTTGAATTCGAGTTACAAAACACGATAATATCTTAATGCATCTTTTGAAAAAATTAGAAAATCCCTTTATTTTGACAGACTACTGATAGATTACCCGCTTTTTCTAAAATCTCACTGCGATTTACTAAGAGCTTTTGTAACAATTGTAAGATACTCCTACCACTCACTTCTTTCAAAATCCATCCCCCGTTATATTTTTTGATTAGCTCCGCTGGCGCTCCCATATCAAATGCAATGACAGGATACCCTGAAAACATAGCCTCATTAGTTGTATAAGAAAATGTCTCTGGACATATCGAAGAAGTTATAACGATAGCTATTTTATGTGTTGCCAACAGATTAGAAAATTCCCTATTATCATATGGTCCTGTTACAACAAAATGTCCGCTTGGACTGACAAATCTTCTTTTGTGCCTATCTGTTAACCCAATTACTTTTATACAAAAAGGTAGCTTCCTCCTTTCAATTTCCATTTTAAGTTTATATAAAATGTGTGATCCTTTATTTTTGTATATATTTCCTACGAAGGCAACATTAAGCTGTTTTTCATTTGCAAATTCAGAGGTATATGTATGGTAGATATTAGGAGATAAAGGATGTTCCTGTACATCTATAATAATGTCAGGAAAATGTTTTTTTATAATTTCTTTTGCACTGTTGCTTGGAGCGATTACCTTCTGGGCATTTGATAAAAAAAACTCGAAATTTTTTCTCCAAGTTTGAATATCTGTTTCTCTCCCTCCATCCAAACATGCCTTACATATATTCACATCTGTTTCATTATTGCAGTAAGGGCCATTTCTTTTAATCAAGTTAACTAGAGGACATACACAAAAAAAATCGTGTATAAAATAAATATACTCAATCCCAGAATATTGAATAAGGTTTATAAACTTAAATATAGGGAATTTAATGAGATGATTGATATAAATTAGTTCAATATCCATTGACTTGAGTAGCGATCGAAAACTCGTTTCATCATAATTATGTAACTCTAAATCATAGTACAGGGGGTGTTCCTGATTCATATCTTCTATACAAAACATTCCAGCTCTAAACGTCATCTTATAAATTCTATACTTATGCTGATTCTGTTCAATATACATATTTTGATAATGTTCTACTCCTCCACCTATAGGATTCATCACAAATAAAACGCCTTTCTTTTTTGGAGCACCAGCACTCTTCGACACCGCTCTCCCTCCTTGATTTAAATTTTTCATCTTATCATTTCAACTCGTTTTCTTCAATAATTTATAAATATATATTTTCGCAAACAAAAATATTTCACCATTTATTTTCACATAAAATAATAAGACGAGATTATGCCTTTCGCTTCAAGTAACCGCTACAATAAGATGAATGATTATTAAAGTTTATTTCCGTCATCTTGAGAAAATCACCTACATCCGGTTCGGTTTACTTAGACATTTTATACTTTTCATACGTATATACAATTATCAAATTTAAGTAATCCTTTTTATTACTTCCTCAACACTTGCTCTCCCATCTGAAGCATAATAGAAAAACGCTATCCTTTCTGCATATTTTTGCAAAAAGGATAGCGTTTTTTCTTTATGTTATATGAATATAAGCTTATCTTAGTTTGATGAACATGTGTGGTGCTTTTCCACCTAAAATATTACATCTAATTTCAACTCTGATTCTTCATTACCCTAAAATATGATACCCAGAATCCACATGAATGTTCTCACCAGTAACTCCGCTTGCTAAATCACTGAATAAGAATAGCGCTGTGTTACCAACTTCTTCTTGTGTTACGTTACGACGAAGTGGTGCGCGTTCTTCGATTTGTTTTAAGATGCTGTTGAAGTCGCCAACACCTTTTGCTGATAGCGTACGGATTGGTCCTGCTGATACAGAGTTTACGCGAATGTTGTGCTGCCCTAAGTCGTTTGCTAAGTATCTTACGCTTGCGTCTAGTGATGCTTTTGCAACGCCCATTACATTGTAGTTTGCTACAACGCGCTCTCCACCAAGGTATGTTAATGTAACGATGCTGCCGCCTTCTGTCATTAATGGCTTCGCAGCTCTTGCTACAGCTGTTAATGAGAATGAGCTAATGTTTTGTGCAAGTAAGAATCCATCACGAGATGTATCAACAAATTCACCTTTTAAGTCATCACGGTTTGCGAATGCGATGCAGTGTGCTAATCCGTGAACAACTCCAACTTCTTCTTTAATAGACTGGAAGCAACGCGCGATATCTTCATCGTTTGTTACATCACATGGTAACACAAGTGATTTTTGTCCTTCTAATGATTCTGCTAGATCACGTACGTTTTTTTCTAGACGCTCACCTGCATATGTGAAAATTAAGTTTGCTCCTGCCTCGTGTAGTGAACGAGCGATACCCCAAGCGATGCTTCGTTGGTTCGCAACTCCCATTACGATAATGTTTTTTCCTTTTAAGTTGAGAAGATTCATTTATTTATCCCCCTAAATTTATTAAATAATATCAGTTATTAGTACCTGGTAATATATTTATATCATATCACAAATTTAAAATAAGGCAAAACAAAATTATTAGTATAACTGGTTCTTTACTTCTCTTTTGCTCTTTCACTTTCCTGCTACTACGAAAGCTCAATCTTTATTTCCTCTATTTAAAAGTACTTGCTGGATAAATCACGGCTATGAAGAATAAAAAGGAACCGCTCTCACTCCCTCCCTTTGTTTTAAACTTGGCATGGGGCGAAAATAAGCCCTAACCGCTTCTATGCATGGTCGGACGCTCTCTCCCATCTAAAAAAGAAAGGTTTTATCTCAGTTTCTCAATTTATATCTATATAATCTAACATCTCACACTCAAAATCCAAACAACATATTTGCAAACCATCCAAAATCCGCTAATATGGTAATAGCGTCTTTTTTTGTATTACGCAAAGAGCAATAGAAAGGACTACGTACGTTGAAAGATAAGAATTCTCAATATCGAATAGATTACATATTAATCCTGATTGTACTCGTAATCGGGGCTGTGAGTTGTTTTGCTATCGCAAGTGCACAACCATCTTTACCACCGGCTTTACAACAGGTAAACTTTGTTGCGAAACAAATTCAATGGTATTTCATTGGGGCCATCGCAATTTTTGCGATTATGGTTATTGATTTTGACCGATATAAACAAATCGCTTGGTACTTGTATGGATTTGCGATGATTTTACTTATTGGACTTGAATTAAAAGTTCCTGGAGCTGTAACAATTAAAGGGGCTACTGCTTGGTACAGTGTTCCAGGCCTTGGTAACTTCCAGCCTTCCGAGATTATGAAGTTATTTTTAATCATTGTCGTTGGCCGCATTATCGTCAATCATAATGAAAAGTATCCGTTTCGGACGCCGCGTGAGGATCTCATTTTACTCGGCAAAATATTTGGCGCAAGTTTACCACCACTACTTTTAATTGCGAAAGAACCAGACTTAGGAAATACAATGGTTATTTCAGCGATGCTCGCCGCGATGATTTTAGTTTCAGGTATACGCTGGCGCTTTATTTTCGGTTTAGCTACACTTGTTATAGCAGCTGGTTCTGCGTTAACGTACACTTACTTTGCGCATACAGCATTCTTTAAAGAACATATTTTAAAAGAATATCAATTAGATCGTTTCTACGGCTGGTTAGCACCTTATGAATATGAAACACAAGGATATCAGTTAAGGCAAGCTGTTTTAGCAACCGGATCAGGTGAATTACACGGTAAAGGCTGGGAGAATGGTCAAGTATACTTCCCAGAACCGCATACCGATTTTATTTTCACAAACATTGCTGAGCAATTTGGATTTTTAGGAGCAAGCGTTGTTATTTCACTGTTCTTCCTATTAATTTATCGTATGATTCATATCGCTTTAGAAAGTAATGATCCATTCGGTAGCTATTTATGTGCAGGAACGATTGGAATGTTTACATTCCAAGTATTCCAAAATATTGGGATGACAATTGGATTACTTCCGATTACAGGGATTACCCTTCCTCTTATGAGTTATGGCGGTAGTTCCTTACTGACATATATGATTGCGATTGGCTTTGTACTGAACGTACGATCGCGAACAAAAACGTTTATGTTTGATTAGACCATATCCAGCGGGTATGGTTTTTTCTATATCCAATTTAGGTATACTAAGTAAAAATAAGATGGAGGTTGTGAAATGAAGTACGATATTATCGGAGATATCCATGGCTGTTTAGAAGAGTTTCAAACATTAACAGCGCAGCTCGGTTATAACTGGGATAGCGGTCTTCCTGTCCATCCAGAGAAGAGACAACTTGCTTTTGT
The DNA here is from genome assembly GCF_000374965.1 of Bacillus sp. 95MFCvi2.1. Classification (NCBI taxonomy): domain Bacteria; kingdom Bacillati; phylum Bacillota; class Bacilli; order Caryophanales; family Bacillaceae; genus Bacillus; species Bacillus sp. 95MFCvi2.1. The sequence goes on from NZ_KB895692.1 coordinate 367,327, forward strand.
CGGAGATATTACTGACCGTGGCCCGGCATCCCTAAAAATGATTGAAATTGTATGGGAGCTTGTAATAAATAAAAAAGAAGCTTATTACGCTCCGGGAAATCATTGTAATAAGTTGTACCGATTTTTCATCGGACGTAACGTAACAATCGCACACGGATTAGAAACAACCGTCGCTGAATATGAAGCCCTTCAAACTCGCGAACAAAAAATAGTACAGAAAAAATTTATCGATCTTTACGAACAGTCACCTCTCTATCATGTGCTTGATAACAAAAAACTCATCGTCTGTCACGCTGGTATTCGCCAAGATTATATCGGAAGAAGTGATAAGAAAGTCCAAACTTTCGTATTATATGGGGACATTACTGGAGAAAAACATCCTGATGGTTCACCTGTCCGCCGTGATTGGGCGAAGCATTATGAAGGAGAAGCTTGGATTGTGTATGGTCACACTCCTGTGGCAGAACCTCGTTTTGTCAATCATACGGTAAATATTGATACAGGAGCTGTTTTTGGCGGGAAACTAACAGGGCTGCGTTATCCAGAGATGGAGACGATTTCAGTTCCTTCTTCGATGCCGTTTGTGCCTGAGAAATTTCGTCCAATTACATAACTAAAAAATAAAGCTGCCCTCATGTGAAGGCAGCTTATTTTAATAATTCTTTCATATCTTCTGGCACATCCGCATGAAATTTCATCTGTTTTTCTAAAATAGGATGATAGAAGGTTAAACTCGTACTATGGAGCGCTTGTCGTTTCATCTGCGACTTACTCCCCCCATACAAGTCATCCCCTAATAGCGGATGGCCTAAATATGCCATATGTACACGAATTTGATGTGTTCTTCCTGTTTCTAACTGCAGTGAGACTCTTGTTTTATCAGGAAATCTCTCCATCACCTGAAAATGCGTAACTGCTTTTTGACCGTCTTCACATACCATTCGTTCAATAATGCTATCGCCTTTTCTTCCAATTGGCGCATCAATCGTTCCCGACTCTTCTAGCAATTCTCCATGAACGATTGCTTCATATGTTCGTTGCACTTGCTTTTGCTGATGCTGTTTTGATAAAAGATGGTGAATGAAACGGTTTTTCGCAATAAGCATAAGTCCTGACGTATCACGGTCCAGTCTCGTTACAATATGCACCGTACTTGCAAGATTCTGCCTGTCATAATGATAAAGAAGCGCATTCGCAACACTTCCTGCCGGATGTTCCCTTGACGGAATGGTTGACATGTATGGTTCTTTATTGATTACCATTACGGATTCATCCTCATACAGGACAGTCAGTGGAATATTTTCAGCCAGCATTCCTTCACTTCTCTCCTCAACCGGAAAAAACACTTGCAATACTTCCTCGGCCTGTAATACGTGCCGAACCGTCGCATGCTTACCGTCAACTTCAATTGCCCCACCTTGAAACTTTATATCTGTCAAAGCAGCTTTAGAAATCCCTTTCGTTTTTAGAAATTCCCGAATGAGCATTCCCTTCTCTGCTTCTGTCATACACCATTTTAATGTAAATCTTCTCAAATACATAAATCCTCTCTATTCACCCGCAACGAACGAATCGCGAACACGTTTCCAAAATGGGAATGGGCGAAAACGAACGAATCTCACCTTCTCGTTTGCAACGCGGTATTGAATTGACTTTACGTCTTGATGAACCATCGTTAAATGATCGACCGTAATTTGTAAATTCATTCCTGCCGATGGCTTTAAAACACATGTATGGTGCTTCGGTAAAACAAGCGGTGAACCGACTGTACGGAACACACGGTTATTAATCGAAGCCATTTCCGCAATTTGTATCGCTTCAATCGAAGGATGAATGATTGCTCCGCCTAGCGCTTTATTATAGGCTGTACTTCCAGAAGGAGTAGAAATACAAAGACCGTCCCCGCGGAACGTTTCAAAATATTCTCCGCGAATTTCCACCTCTGTTACTAATGTTCCTTCTGCGCTTTTTACTGTCGCTTCATTCATTGCTAAATACTGTGATTCCTTACTTCCATTCACATAGCGAATAATGACTTCTAAAAGCGGATATTCCACCACTTGAAACGGTGTTTTCGCAATTGCAATCACAAGTTTTTCTACTTCTGTTGGCAACCAATCTGCATAGAACCCTAAATGTCCCGTATGTACACCAACAAAAGCTGTCTCATCTAATCGATTATAGTAACGATGAAACGCGTATAAGAGCGTCCCATCCCCCCCAACAGAAATTACAATATCGGGTTCCGCCTCATCCATTGTAAACCCAAAATCTTGCAAGTAACCTGTCATTGTACTTGCAAGTGCGTTTGATGATTGATCTCCCTTTGACATAATTGCAAATTTCATCGCCCAACACCCTTTAGTTTATGATTCGGATTCTTTCGCTTCTTGTTTGCGCGAAAAAACCTTTTGTGCTTCTTGAATTTCAAGACGAATCGAAGACATTTCTTCATCTAATAAAAATGCTGCTTCTGCCGCACGCTGAAGGCGCACTTTAATATCTTCTGGAAAACGCCCACTATATTTGTAATTTAAAGAATGCTCAATTGTTGCCCAAAAATTCATTGCTAATGTTCGAATTTGAATTTCAACTAATACTTTTTTCTCTCCACAAATCGTTTGAACAGGATAACTAATTACAACGTGATATGAACGATAACCACTTTCTTTCTTTTGCGTCACATAATCTCGTTCTTCCACAATTTCAAAGTCATTTCGTTTTCGAAGATATTCGACAACAGGCTTAATCTCATCAACAAATTGACACATCATCCGAAGACCAGCGATGTCCTGCATTTCTTCTCCGAGTCGGTCAAGCGGTACATTTCTCTTTTCCGCCTTATCAATAATACTTGCAACCGACTTTACCCGACCTGTTACAAACTCGATCGGAGAGTGTTCGGTTAACATTGTAAACTGAGAACGCATTCCTTTTAATTTCACTTTTAGCTCTGCCACCGCTTGGTGGTACGGCGCTAAAAATTCTTCCCAATTACGATTCATTTCAACCACCACCAAAGTCAATCCATTTGCTTATAGAAATACCTTTTCTACAGTCGTTACAAGTTCTTCTCCGTAATTTGCATTACCTTCAATATTTTCAATTAAATATTCCACTTCTTCTTTCAATTGTGCTAATTCAATTTCAGTATTATTTACACGAACAAACATTGCTTTATCATTCTTCATTGCACTGTGCATTGCTTCCCAACATGTATGCGGAATACTTACATAAATGAATGCTGATTCGTTTTCTAAAATATATAAAAATGATAAATGATCTGAGTCTACAAGTACGTGATTACGCACCTTTAACTCCTCCACTTGTATTTCAATATTTTCCGCACAAAAAATAAGAGCATTCTCTCTTTCTTCTACGCTCTTAACTTGGATTTTATTTTGCATGCTCTAACTCCTCCATATCAACTTCCTGTCTTACTTCACACTATTATTGTATCATAACATAGACGCAAACAAATAAAACATTGAACCAAATTTGCGAAAAAGCGATAATGTCTAAAGAATTACTCTTAAGAAGGAGCTTATACAATGACACAAGAAATTGAAATTGAATTTAAAAATATGGTCACAGAAGAAGAATTTCAAGCATTATGCGATGTGTTTTCTATCGAATCATTTACAAAACAAGTGAATCATTATTTTGAAACACCTCATTTTTCTTTAAAAGCAGCAGGCTCTGCTCTTCGTATTCGTCATAAAGACGGAGCTTATACATTAACTTTAAAACAACCAGCTGAAATTGGGTTACTGGAAACTCATCAACCTTTAACAGCACGAGAAGCACAACTAATGATGGAAACAAACGGGCTCATTCCAGGCCCTGTAGCAGATCAACTACATGCCCTGCAAATCCCTGTTTCTACTTTAGCTTATATGGGAAGCTTAACAACAGAACGAGCAGAAACTACATTTAAGGGCGGCACACTTGTATTTGATCATAGTTTCTATTACAATCACGATGATTATGAACTTGAATATGAAGTACAAGATGAAGCAGCGGGCAAAGCTGATTTCCTCAATTTATTGAACAAATACCATATACCTGTTCGCCATACAAAAAATAAAGTGCAACGCTTTTTTCTTGCCAAACAAAACAAAGCACGCTAAAGTGAAACTTCCATTAGTAGAAGTTTTTTCTCACTGATGGAAAGCCCTCACCAATCGGGCTCTTACGGTCAGTCCTTCCCTCTTTGTTTTTTCTTCTATGAAAAGGAAGGTTACTGATTGTGAGTAGCTGGGTAAAATGGAACTTCCATCAGTAGGTGCTTTTCCTACTAATGGTTCACCTTTACCAATGTTGCACTTATATTTAGCTTTATCTTAAGGAAAAAATGGGCAAAGGATTACACAAGAGCTGTTTAGTTGCTCTTCGTGACAATCCATTGCTACAATAGATATACATTTGATGGAAAAAGGAGTTTATACAGGATGAACAAGCAACCGATGACACCATTTGAAGCAATTGGCGGTGAACAAGGCATTGCAGCATTAGTCGATACGTTTTATTCCTATGTCAGTAAACACCCTGACTTATCTCCCATCTTCCCAGACGATTTGACAGAAACAGCCAGGAAGCAGAAGCAATTTCTAACGCAGTATTTAGGTGGGCCGAATTTGTATACAGAGGAACATGGTCACCCTATGCTAAGAGCACGCCATCTCCCTTTTGAGATTACACCAAAGCGCGCGAAAGCCTGGTTAGCATGTATGGAGCAAGCAATGGAAGATACAGGAGTACAAGGGCAGATTCGAGAATTTGTTTTTGAACGTTTAGCATTAACTGCGCAGCATATGGTCAACACTCCAAACGAAACAGGTGAAGCGTAATGGATAAACAGGAAGCAAAGCATATGCGCATTCCTTCTCTTTCCAAATGCGAACATAAATCTGTGGAAGCCTATTTGTTTATTGATCCACTTTGCAAAGATTGCTGGGAAATCGAACCAGTCATCATTAAATTATGGCTCGAATACGGAAAATATTTTTCGATTCGGCACATATTAACCGGCAAAGTGGAAGGGGCAATCGCCTCCCCACACAAATGGAATAAACCTGCTAATATTCGATTTGTGTGGGAAAAGACAACAAGTTTGCACGGCTTTTCATGCGATGGAAAAGTACATATGCAGGACGCCTCATCTACACCGTATTTAGTTTCTATGGCAATTAAAGCAGCTGAGTTGCAAGGTCGAAAAGCAGGTTCGAAATTTTTACGGAAACTTCAAGAATACATTTTTCTTGAAAATATATCAAAACCAGATTTGCAATCACTACTTGCATGCGCACAGCAAAGCGGCATTGATGTAGAGGAATTTAAAAAAGATTTGCATTCGATTAGTGCAAAAAAAGCATTTCAGTGCGATTTAAAGTTCACAAACGAAATGCACATTACCGAAATCCCTTCTCTCGTATTCTTTCATGCAAATTCAGATGAAGAGGGCATTAAAATTGCAGGAATTTATTCGTATGATGTGTACGTACAACTCTTAAAAGAAATTGTAAAATGTGACATTGAGCCAGCACCTTTACCACCACTGGAATTCTTATTAGAAATGGTCCAATTTATGTCATCAAAAGAAATTGCATTTATTTATAACTGCTCAGAGCAAGAAATAGAACGAGAACTAAAAAAATTGTCATTGAAAAGAAAAGTACGAATGATTGAAGTGAAATGCGAACGTTATTGGAAATGGATTGCAAAAGAAAAAGACCTGGTGTAAACACCAGGTCTTTTTCTTTACGGCTTATAAAAATATTAAAGGGGATGGGAGAAATTTTCACGTTCAAACAAAGGGGTATATGTTTGTATGTGAATTCGTTCACGCTTATTATATTACAAGATTCGACGTCAGATGACAAGCCTTTTTGTCGAATTTCACACTTTTGTCACATTCTAAACGTTTTCATTACTGAATAAGCTATGAAAAGAAGCTTTTTAGGAGGGATTTCATGAAAAAAACACATATCTTTTTTCTACTATTTGGCATTTGTATTTCTTTTTTTCTGTACATTCTTTCACTATTACAAGCATTTCCAAAGATGATTGCCTTGCCACTTTTGTTTGCAGTCATTGTTATTGGCCTCTCTTATTTCAATCATAGAAAGCGGTTCAAAGGTTTTTAAAAAGAAAGAAGGCGAGAAATTCCACTCTCGCCTTCCCTCTTTCGCTATTATTTACCTTCAAATAATAGCGCTTCTAATTCATTTAACTTCTCTTCAAATACTTGTAATGCCTCTTTAACAGGCTCTGGTGATGCCATATCTACTCCTGCTTTTTTCAATACTTCAATTGGATAGTCGGAGCTTCCAGCTTTTAAGAATTCGTTAATATAACGTTCTACTGCTGGTTGTCCTTCTTCTAAAATTTGCTTTGATAAGGCTGTTGCCGCACTAAATCCTGTTGCATATTGATAAACATAATAGTTGTAATAGAAGTGCGGAATACGAGACCACTCTAAACCAATTTCTTTATCGATGACTAAAGCATCGCCAAAGTATCTTTTATTTAAATCATAGTAAATCTCTGTTAACATATCTGGCGTTACTGCATGGCCTTCTTGTACCTTTTTATGAATGATATGTTCAAATTCAGCAAACATCGTTTGACGGAATACAGTTCCGCGGAATCCTTCTAAATAATGATTTAATAAATATAAACGTTCTTTCTTATCTTCTGTCGTTTTTAATAAGTAATCATTTAAAATTGCTTCGTTACAAGTTGATGCAACTTCCGCAACGAATATGGAATAGTCACCATATACATGTGGCTGTGTTTTTCTTGTATAGTAGCTATGCACAGAATGACCAAACTCATGTGCAAGTGTAAATAAATTATTTACATTATCATGCCAGTTCATTAAAATATACGGATTTGTTCCATATGCACCAGATGAATACGCACCGCTTCGTTTTCCTTTGTTTTCATATACATCTACCCAGCGATTTTCATATGCTTCTTTCAAAATCTCAACATACTCATCACCAAGGACGTTTAAAGATTTCAACAGAATCTCTTGTGCCTCTTCATATTTCACATTCATTTTCACTTCTGGTACAAGTGGTGTATATAAATCGTACATATGCAGTTCATCAAGACCTAGTGCACGTTTACGAATATCAATATAACGGTGCAATAAATGTAAGTTATCATTTACTGTTTCGACAAGTTGGTCATATACTGTTTCAGGTATGTTATTATTGCTTAACGCAGCTTGGCGTGCAGAATCGTATTTACGAACGCGCGCGTTGAAATTATTACGTTTCACTGCACCACTAAGTGTGCTTGCAAATGTATTTTTATATTTCCCATACGTTTCAAAAACAGCATGGAATGCATCATGACGAACACGACGATCATCGCTTTCTAAAAATTGAATATAACGGCCATGTGTTACTTCTACTTCTTCACCATTTTCATCTTTAATAGATGGGAATTTTAAATCCGCATTATTAAGCATACCAAATGTATTACTTGATGCACTCATAACTTCAGATGCTTCTGCTAACAATGCTTCTTCCGCCTCTGACAGTACATGCGGACGCTGACGTGTAATTTCTTCTAACGCATGTTCATACACACTTAATTCTTTATTTTCTTGTAAGAACGACTGTAATTGTTCTTCTGAAATTGTTAAAATTTCAGGAACGATATACGCCATGCTGCTGGACGCTTGAGAATATAAGTTTGTTGCTCGATCATTTAGCGCTTGATAAGCAGAATTTGTTGTATCTTGATCGTAACGCATATGAGCATATGTATATAATTTTCCTAATCTCATTGAGACTTCATCTTCATATTGTAAAGCCGCTAATAATGAATCCGCAGAATCACCAAGTTTCCCCTTAAATTCAGTTAACTTTGGTAGTAATTCTTTTACTGCTTGAAATTCTTTTTCCCATTCTTCATCAGTTTGGAAAACATCTTCCAAACGCCATGTGTTCATTTCTTCAATCTCACTGCGGTCTGGCAATGTTTTTGCTGTTTTTTGATTAGACATCAATAAAAACCCCCTTTTAATCTCTACTAGTACAATTCGATTCTGCTTATGTAATTCCTTCAGGATACTCCTTTATTATATCCGCTTTTCCTTTTCCCATGTTGTACTTTGTTTCGAATAAAGATAGCGCATGCGACAAACAAATCGCATCGTATTCTTTGATTTCCCCTTCTGTTTTCGGCATCATAAATCGCCTTATTTTTCGGTACTTATGCACATCCACCTTTTCAATCATTCCCGCTTTACATAAAAACGTTACATACTCTATGATTGCCAATTGCCATACATGTTGCGAAAAATATGGTAACGTGCGCCTCTGAATACTACGCTTTTTATTTACATAGTAAAAAACAGCATGTAATGAAAAATATTCTCCAATTTTAAATTTGCCAATAAAGTCTATACAAATAAAAGCCTGCCATACAAAAGGATGTGTTTGAAATGCAAATGCAGATGGAAGAGGGACACCAATTTCAGATGGAAAACAAGAGGGAGAAAGGTGATATTGATATAGAAGATGTAAAAGTAATTTATGACTATAATTCCATATTGGAAGGACATTCGTTCGAAAGTAGGTCTTTTTATTCTGCCATTCCCGCTCCAATCGTTCTTTCGTAATTGGTGCTTGGCAAAAGAGTTTCTCAAAAGTAACGGTACGTACCGGGAAATACATGATCTGTGAAAAATAAACCTTTGCAGAAAACGGGGTAAGAAGTTCGCATTTCAGAAATGATTTTTTATTTGGACAAAAAAAGAGAAGTGAAGGCTGAGGATAAGATTGTATGCAGAGAAAATGAAACGAGGATAATGAGATCCAATAAGCAGAGTGCCTTTTCAGTTGATTTCCACCTAATATCCAAATGATTTGTATCCCTATTTCCCAATAGGAACGCGTTCGTTTTAATAACTGCTCAATGGATAAAGAGGCACATTGATATTCAATTGCAATCCGTCTTCCTTTCATTTCAATAAACAGATCGGGTCTTTGGCGAATCTCTGGGAGGTAATGTTCGATTTTTACATGAAATCCTTGCGACTTGAGCCATCTATATAACTGTTCCTTCCCGCGCATATGATAAGCGGATTCAGGCTCAGATGAAACGAGGCACTGATTTAATTTTTTATGAGCAAAATGCCATCTCTTTTGCTTCCCTAACTTGAGCTGCACCTCTCGCCTGCAAATCGGGCAAAAAAAGCGTTCCTTCTTTCGCATTGCAAGTAGCTCCTTTTCATTGCAGCTTTCAAGAAGGTGAACTTTCCCTCCATTTTCTCTCCTTGCAACAAACATAATACCACATCCTTTCTATAACGCTTTGTATTCTACAATTTATTACAAATTCCTTTTTAGATAAAAAGAGGACGTCCTTGTAAGAACATCCTCCTCATAATAAAGGTGATAATAAACGATATGCCGATTCTACAATTCGCCTATGAAGGCGACGTTTATGAAAATGATCCACATGAATTTCACTGGATTCTTGTAAATCCTCCTCAAAATCCTTAACAAGCTTTCGAATACTATCCGTATCATATAAAAAGGCATTCACCTCAAAGTTTAAATGAAAGCTTCTCATATCCATATTCGCTGTCCCAATTGATGCTAAATCAGAATCGACAATGACAATTTTACTGTGAAGGAAACCTTTTTCATATTCGTATACCTTTACCCCTGCATCTAATAACTCTGGAAAATAAGACCTTGATGCATAAAACACCGTTCGTTTATCCGGTTTACTCGGCATTAATAAACGGACATCAATGCCCGCAAGAGCTGCTACTTTTAATGCAGATAAAATATCATCATCTGGAATAAAATAAGGTGTAGCAATCCATATAGACTTCCTTGCCGAAGCGATCATTGCAAAATAAAGATGCTTAATTGTCTCCCATTTATTATCTGGCCCACCTGCGACAAGTTGGACACCACCCCAATGATCTCCATCCACTGCTTCCGCCTGTAAATATTCAGGTGCTAATACTGCTTCCCCTGTCATATAAAACCAGTCTTGTATGAATATGAGCTGCAGGCTTTGAACGGCCTCACCTCGTAAATACAAATGCGTATCTCGCCAAAATCCAAAATATTTATTTTTCCCTAAATACTCATCACCAATATTCAGTCCGCCCACAAAACCTTCATTCCCATCAATGACAACGATTTTTCGATGATTTCGATAATTAATTTTATCGTTCAAAATCGGAAAACGCACTGGAAAGAAAGGAATCATCTCGACACCTGCATCGTTTAATTCATCAATATAAGCATTTGACAGCTTAAAACTTCCAACCGCATCATATAAAAAACGGACGGTAACACCTTCCTGCGCCTTCTGAATTAAAATGTCTTTAATTTGTGTACCAAGCTTGTCATCACGTACAATATAATATTCCATATGGATATGATGCTTCGCTTTTTGCAATCCTGCTAAAATCGCTTGAAACGTTTCATCCCCATTCGTTAACACTTTTGTTTCTGTCTGAAATGAAATATTTAACGCACCAAGCCGATCCGCTAAATGAAATAGCAGTTCTTGATGTTTATGATTCTGTAAAATGCGTTCTTGATAATCTTCATGTCCTTTGTACTGTAAGAAAGCTTGTTCATCCAAAAGAGCCTTCTTTTGAAACATTCGTTTTCTGCGGAAGTTTTGTCCAAACAATAAATACGCAAAGAAACCAAATACAGGAAAAATACCGAGTACAATTAACCATGTCAATGTTTTAGATGGATGCCGATTTTCCAAGAAAATAACACAGCCAATTAAAAATGCAGAAATAGTAAATACAATACTTATAATTCCTAAAAACGAAATATCTTTTATGCCTATAACATCCGAATAAAATGCTACATCAATAAACATTCGTAACGAAACAAACACTGCGAATAAACCTAGAAAAAAGAAAAGTAACTTTAATGTATTTTTCATTCCTACCCCCCTTACTTACATAGCTTTTCTACTCTTATCATACCCATCATATAAAAAGCCGATTTCATAATATTGAAATCGGCCTACGTTTTAGGAGAAAAATGACTGCGAATCGTCTCAAGTGCGCGTTCTTTAACAACCTGTTTACCGTACTCACTTACACGGTGAACCGTTAAAGTAGACTCTTCCCCATATTCTAAAATAATACTTAAAATACGGTCAATTTCTTCTTCATCGTGTAGCACTTCATCAAATTCAACATATACATAATAGCGGTCTTCAAACGAATACAATTCATCTTTTATATCTTCAAATATAAGACGATGACTTAACGAAATAACGTCTTCAAAATCATCAAATTTAATTAAAAAACCAAATGTTCCATCTTCGTTAAAGTTTGTTCCCGCTTCCATCTCTTCCTCTAACTCCTGTTGAAATAGTGATTCAATCCGCTCATCTAGAGGAATATCAATGATTTTATCTAGACCTATTGGTAATTCTAATTTTTGTCCATCTTTTGAAAGCTGTGCTTTCGTTACAAGTACTTCAATGCCTTTATCCATCGCCTGTACTTGGATCCATAGTGGCCCATCAATAAAGAAATCATCATGATCGCGAGCTTCATCCATCATTTCCCAAAATAATTGTTCGCTTCGTTCACGACTGGACCAAATCTCTTCTCGATTAAACCCTCTATCTTCTATATCAACGTACGTAATAAAAAACTTCATCGTATGATCGTTAATTCTTTCAATGTCCAAAATCCAACTCTCCCTTCCTATTCGGAATTGTTATGAAGGGATTCCCCACTCATATGACAAATCAATAGATTCTTGTACTTTCATTTTATGATAAGATTCTCCAGAATGGAAATAAAATCGTTTCATTTTAGAAAAACAGTCATTCGCCTAGATTATTCTATGCTAATACATCATACTTCCTTCCTCTTATATATTCCATTATATACACTTGCGATATAAATTCCCTCATTCCTTCTTAATAAAAAATCGGACATACAATTCCACCTAGCGCCGTACAATTGTAATAGAGCTGGTCAAGCTTTTTCGTTTCATACATACAACTGCACCTATATTACTGATTAAAACAGAATAAATGGAGGCAAAATGATGGAGTTAGATTTTTTGACATCTATACTAATGATTGTCGGTATCGATGTTGTACTAGGCGGTGATAACGCAATTGTAATTGCGCTTGCAAGCCGAAACTTACCTGAATCTAAACGGAATAAAGCTATTTTTATTGGTACGGTCCTAGCAATCGTGCTGCGAATTCTCCTTACAATACTTGCTGTATACTTACTCGATATTCCCTTCTTACAACTTATTGGCGGCATCCTACTTACACTGATTGCCGTAAATTTACTAACCGACAATAATAATGATCTTTCTTCTATACAAGGAAAAACGACATTATTTCAAGCAATCCGTACAATTGTATTTGCCGATCTCGTTATGGGTTTTGATAATGTCCTTGCGATTGCTGGAGCGGCTCATGGGAATTTTACACTCGTAATTATCGGATTATTAATTTCTATCCCTATTATTATTTGGGGAAGCAAACTCATCTTACTATTTATGGAGCGGTTTCCTTTTCTCATTTATTGCGGAGGAGCAGTTCTTGCTTACACGGCTGGCAGAATGATCACCCATGAAGCGAGACTTGCGAACTTTTTCCAGCATAACCCGGCCTTTGCAACAAGTATACCCTTCCTCTTTATTTTCACAGTATTAACAATCGGGTTTATTGTTCAGCATATCAAATTAGGGAATGTAAAGTAAAACTTGTATTTCTTGATTTGATATAGATTTATATAAATCCAAATTAAAAAACCAAAATTAAACCATTCTTTTTGGGTGGAAGAGAGCATCCGGCCATGCATAGAAGCGGTCAGTTCCTTTTTTCGCCCCATACCATGTAAAAAACAAAAAGAGGAAATAAGTGGAGAACTGTTTTTGTTTTCATAGCCGCAGCTAATATGTCGAAAAATCAAAATGGAGTTATCTACAAATACTGAGACAAATAATGAATATATGTATGCAAAAACCTTCTACTGTAAAGTAGAAGGTTTTCATATACAAAACTTTTATTGTTAATTTACAAGACGCTGTGCCTCACGTAACTGAAATGTTCTTACTGTACGTGGTAAGAAACGACGAATTTCATCTTCGTTATAACCTACTTGAAGACGTTTTTCGTCAATCATAATAGGACGACGTAAAATGCCTGGGTAGTCACGAATCATCTTATATAAATCTTGAAGTGGTAAAGATTCTAAGTTAACGTTTAACTCTTGGAAAACTTTCGAACGAGTTGAAATAATCTCATCCGTTCCGCTTTCTGTCATGCGTAAAATTTCTTTAATTTCCTCAATCGTTAATGGATCTGAGAAAATATTACGTTCTGTATAGGGAATATGATTTTCCTCTAGCCATAATTTCGCCTTTCTACAAGACGTACAACTTGGAGAACTATATAGTGTTACCATACAAGACTCACTCTCCTTAAAGAGTACAGATTCTGTACTAATTACAGTTTGAATTTCTATTTCCCAGCAATTCTTCACTATGACTTGTCTTACAACAAAATGAAAAATTGCTTTCGATGTAAACAACAACTTATGAGCAAGCAACTTTTAATAAACAACAATTACTTTAAATAAGTAACTTCTATAATCATTATACAATAGATTCAGAAAGAAATACACAGTAAATTTCCTTATTAATAGGGAAAACACCATATGTCTTTAACTGTTGCTTAGGACCAGTAAAGCTGGCATAAATACTTGAAGACATAAGCCCTATATCCCATTCGTATACGCCTTTAGAACTATTTTTTTGATAGACTCTCTTTCATATAATGTACTTCACCACATGTTTCCGATAGCGCTTTATTACCTTTTTCTGATAAAACAATGGTGAAATGTAAGACTTACCGCTATGTAAAACAGCCACGAAAAAGGAACGTTTGTTCTTGTTGATTTTATCAAACCTCATTATTATTGTCTAGACTATTTTTAAGTAAAATAATTATTTTCTAACTTTTCTTTCTTTTTAACTTTTTTTCTCATACAATAATGATACAGACAGGCAAAGGGGGAATTTTCATATGGTTGCTTTTTTTATTGATTTTGCAATTGTCGCTGCCCTCGTCATCGGAATTACAGCATTGATTGGTGTCATTACGAATAGCATCGGTGAAAAGCTATTTGGTGGGAAAGAGAAAATGAAATTTGTTAATAAAAGTGCGGAAGTACAATCTGGATGGAAGCAAGTTGGCGGCAAAGGGATTTATAAAAAACGAACATACTAAAAAGAAGCAGGAAATTCCCTGCTTCTTTTTAAATTATTTTCCGACAGATGCCCACTTGAAGCTTAAATCTCCGCCATAATTATGCTTATAAATATCTTTAACTGTTCCTTTTTGTAAATAAGCCGTGCTACGTTGATATACAGGAGCAATTGCTGCATCATCCATAAGGATTTTTTCTGCTTCAAGTAAACTATTCCAGCGCGCTTGTACATCGCTACCGTCAGTCTTCGCTTTCATAATAATTTCATCGTATTTCGGATTAGAGTATTTCATTTTATTTTGCGTGCCATCTGTTATAAACATATCAAGGTAAGTTACTGGATCTGGGAAGTCTGGACTCCATAAAGCAAATGTCATTTCATAATCTCCACTTTCTTCAAGTTTAAGCTTTTGCGCAAATGGCTGCTGCTTAATTTTCAATGTAAAACCAGGTAAGTTCTTTTCTAACTCTCCTTTTAAGTACTCCCCTGTTCTCTTAGATAAATCTACATCTTCATTTAATAGCTCAATCTCAATCTTATCTTTTCCTAATTCTTTTTTACCAGCTTCCCAATATTTCTTCGCTTCTTTCGCGTTTGCTTTTACTAACTCCCCATTTTCAGCTCGGAAGTCTTTTTTATTTGGCCCTGTAATAAATTTGCTTGGAATTAATCCTGTTGCTTCAGTAGAGCCATTGTTTAAAATCGTCTCAACAAGTGGTTTACGTTCAAAGGCGAGAGAAATTGCTTTACGTATGTTTTTATTTGCTAAAGCTTCATTTTTCTGATTGAAACGAAGATAGGATACAGTAGCTTCATTTGCCGTTTTAAAATCTTTATCCCCTTTATATTTATCAACAAACTCAGATCTTAAGTTAGCACGGTCTATCGCTTTTGTATCATATAAGTTAATCGATGTTGCCATGTCTTTTACAATATTAAAATTCACTTCTTCTAGCTTCACTTCTTTATTGTCCCAGTATGATGGATTTTTCTTTATTTGGAAACTTCTTTCATGCTTCCAGTCACTTAATACAAATGGTCCATTATATAGTGTTGTATTTGCCTCTAGACCAAACTTGTCCCCTTGCTCTTTCGCATACTTTTCATTTACAGGATAAAACAGTGGATAAATCATTAAGTTTTCAAAGTAAGGAACTGGATGCTCTAATTCTACTTCTAATGTATAATCATCAATGGCCTTTACACCTAATTGATCTGGTGTCATTTCTTTTTTATTAATTTTCTGTGCGTTTTTAACATCAAACATAATATATGCTGATACTGCTGCTTTATCTGGATTAATTGCTCGTTGCCAAGCATATACAAAGTCTTTCGCTGTTACAGGATCTCCATTTGACCACTTCGCATCTTCGCGTAATTTAAAAGTATACTTTTTCCCGTCTGCTGATTTTTCACTTGATTTCGCTACACCTGGAACGAGTTTATCCCCTTTATCAAGGCGGTATAGCCCTTCCATCGTATTATTCATCACTCGCGATGATACTGCATCAGCTGATAATGCTGTGTCCATCGTTGGAATTTCTTGTGTTTCAGTTAAATTTATAACTTGTTTCGCATTATTATTGCCGCTTTCCCCTTTTGCTTTCGCTTGCGACTCATCTTTTTGATAACTACATGCTCCTAAAACCATGCTCATCGCTAATGTCGACGCTACTAAAACTGGTACTTTTTTCTTCATCCTTCCATCCCCCTAAAAAAATGTTAGCCCTTTCATTTTCAAACAGAAAGAAATATTTATATGTTCTAATAATTCATATTATACATATAAATATATTATTTGTATATTTGTTTTTCTATCTTATTAAAATTTTCTGTTACCATAGCATTTTCTGTAAACGTTTTATATTACTTATTTTCCTGCCTGAAATACTAAATATACCTGTTTTAATAATTATCTAAATTATCAGAGTATAATTAATTTTATATCACATAATATCTTTTGTATAATTATTCCCTTCTAATATGCACCATTTTGATCTTTCAACATATAAGTCACAGCTTTGAAAATAAAAGAAGATCTCCACTCCTTTTCTCCTTTTGTTTTCATGCGGCATGGGGCGAAAAAAGGGGATGATCGCTTCTACGCATGAGCGGACGCTCTCTCCCAACCAAAAAAAGGATTTTTATTGATTTTTCAATTTGTACTTATATATGTCCTATTTTTTCGAAATATATATTTATCATTTCAACCGAGAAGACCCCCTCCTCTAAATGAAGTGAAGGTGGGGGTAGTTCAATAACCAAGCTGCAAAATGAATGCAAGTGTTGCTGAAGTGTGTTAAGATACATTTTGCTGCAAAAAGGATATCGGTAAAGTGGGGGATGATATGACAGTGACTACGTCCAAAAAAGGGCAGGGAGAAAAATTAAATTTATTTTTCTTAACATGGCCCATTTTTTTAGAGGTTTTTCTTTTTATGTTAATGGGGATTGCTGATACTTTTATGCTAAGTGCACTATCAGATGACGCGGTATCAGGTGTTGGGGCAGCGAATCAATACCTTCATATCGCAATATTAGTACTAGAAGTAATCGGAAACGGGGCCGCAATTGTTGTTTCTCAATACCTTGGTTCTAAACGATATATGGAAGCATCCAAAATATCAGCTTTAGCGGTAACATTAAACTTAGGAGTCGGGCTCATCATAAGCGCCGGTTTTCTTTTATTTTCGAAAAATATGATGATGGCGATGAATTTACAAGGTGACGTATTAACTTACGCACAAAATTATTTATCAATTGTTGGAGGAGCAATCTTTCTTCAAGCCATTATCAATTCACTGGCTGCCATTATTCGTGTTCATGGATTTACAAAACAAGCAATGTTGATTTCATTAGGAATGAACATTTTTCATATTGCTGGAAACTATGTACTTATTTTCGGGAAATTCGGTTTTCCAGAAATGGGCGTTCAAGGTGCTGCTATATCATCATCTTTCAGCCGTTTAATCGCACTCATTGTCTTCTTCTGGTTACTATACCGCGTCATGGAATATCGCGTGAAGTTGAACTACTACATTACCTTATCAAAAGAATATATCGGCAAGATTTTAAAGATTGGTATTCCATCGGCTTTTGAACAAGTTATGTACCAAGCATGTCAAATTGTCTTTTTATATTATGCGACATACTTAGGAGCAGAATCATTAGCTGCAAGACAGTATGCAACAAATATTTCAATGTTTACTTACTTATTCGCTATCGCCATCGGAATGGGAACAGCGATCATTGTTGGGCGTTTAGTCGGTGGAAATGAGAAAGACGAAGCATATGTACGTGTATGGAAAAGTGTAAAGTGGGCCATTGGTGTTACGTTATGTATGGTCATTCTCGTCATAACATTTCGCACGCAGTTAATGGGGTTATTTACAGATAATCCTCATGTCATCGCTTTAGGCGCAACCGTTCTTTTATTAAGCATTCTACTAGAAACAGGCCGAACGATGAATATTGTCATCATTAATTCCTTGCGGGCTGCTGGTGATGCAAAATATCCAGTTTTAATTGGCGCATTCTCAATGGTATTAATGAGTTTACCACTTGGCTACTTTTTTGTATTTTATTTGCACATGGGACTGCCCGGCATTTGGTTAGCCATTGCAATTGATGAATGGACACGTGCCATCATTATGTTCTTCCGCTGGAAAAGCAGAGCATGGGAAAATTATGCCCTTGTTAAACCGGAGACTTCTGAAGAATCAGCTCCTGTTCAAGCTTAATATTAATGTTAATATTCAGAAAAAACAGGTTGGAGAAAGCCTTCTCCAACCTGTTTTTGTGCTGTTCTTTATCGGAACGCCAATATATTTTGAGGAACGGTCGATATATTTGGACTTGCGCCGATAAAATTTCATTTACTATTTTTCCATCCCCCACTCTATTGCTGAAATCTCTACTCCAGCTTTTCCTTCTCTCCTTTTGTTTTCACTCGGCATGGGGCGAAAAAAGGACCTGACCGCTTCTATGCTTGGGCGAATCCTCTCTCCCATCCAATAAGAAAAGGTTTATATCAGTTTTCTTATTTGTATGTATATAAAAAAGAAGCGACCTCTCCAGCCGCTTCTTTTCTATTATTGATAGATTTCTTTATATTTCTTGTATTCTGCTTCTGAACAAAGAACAAAATGTCCAGGGCGAATTTCTCGCATAGTAGGCGTTTCATTACCATATTGATGCTGAGATGGATCATATACGATACGCTTACGATTGCGTTCATAATCCGGATCTGGAAGCGGAATTGCTGATAATAGTGATTTGGTATACGGATGAATTGGATTCTCGTATAGCTCATCACTGCTTGTTAATTCAACAATTTGTCCACGGTACATAACACCAATGCGATCACTGATGTATTTTACCATCGATAAATCATGGGCAATGAATAAATATGTTAAGCCTTTTTCTCTTTGCAGTTGTTTCAGTAAGTTTACAACTTGCGCCTGAATGGATACGTCAAGTGCTGAAATTGGTTCATCCGCAATAATAAATTCCGGTTCTACCGCAAGTGCACGAGCAATTCCGATACGTTGACGTTGTCCACCAGAGAACTCATGCGGGAAACGATTGGCATGCTCTTTATTTAACCCAACTGTGTTCAATAATTCATGCACACGATCTATACGTTCTTTTTTGCTTTTTGCTAAACCGTGAATATCAATGCCTTCTGCAATAATATCCCCAACTGTCATACGAGGATTTAATGATGCGTATGGATCTTGGAAAATCATTTGCATTTTACGATTAAATTTCTTTAATTCTGCTCGTGATTTCTTACCATGTACATTTTCACCGTCGAACAGCACTTCTCCAGCAGTTGCATCATATAACCTGATAATCGTTCTTCCAGTTGTTGATTTTCCGCAACCAGATTCCCCTACAAGTCCAAATGTTTCACCGCGGTAAATATCAAATGAAATGTCGTTGACCGCTTTTACAACACCACCACTAACGTTGAAGTGCTGCTTTACATTTTTTACTTCAATTAATTTTTCACGTTGATTAGTCATGTTGTTCACCTGCTTTCATTTGAAGAATTCGTTTTTGAACGACTTCTGGCGGTTGTACTTCTGGTGCTTGCTCATGAAGTAACCATGTTGCCGCATAATGTGTATCACTAACTTTAAAGAATGGTGGTTCCATTTCAAAGTCAATTTTTAGTGCCTGTGGGTTACGTGGTGCAAATGCATCCCCTTTTGGCGGTTTTAATAAATCTGGAGGTGTTCCAGGAATTGCATATAACTCTGCTTCTGAGCCATCTAAACTTGGCATAGATGCGATTAATCCCCATGTATACGGGTGTTTTGGATTGTAGAAAATTTCATCAACCGTACCAATTTCAACGACTTTACCTGCATACATAACAGCAACTCTGTCCGCAACGTTTGCTACTACACCTAAATCATGCGTAATGAAAATAATCGCCGCTTCTGTTTTCTGTTGAATGTCCTTCATAAGCTCTAAAATTTGTGCTTGAATTGTAACGTCAAGTGCTGTTGTCGGCTCATCCGCAATCAATAGTTTCGGATTACAAGCTAATGCCATCGCAATAACAACACGCTGTCTCATACCACCAGAGAATTGGTGTGGGTATTGTTTTAAACGCGCTTCTGGATTTGGAATTCCAACAAGATCAAGCAGTTCTAACGCAACTTTACGCGCATCCGCTTTGCTCATCCCTTGGTGTTTAATAAGACCTTCCATAATTTGATTACCGATTGTCATCGTTGGATTTAGTGATGTCATCGGATCTTGGAAAATCATTGCAATCTCTTTCCCGCGTACTTGCTGCATTTCTTTTTCCGTTAATTTTGTTAAGTCACGACCATCAAAGACAATTTCTCCATTTTTAATACGTCCTGGAGGATTTGGGATGAGTCCCATTAGCGCTTTCGAAGTAACTGATTTCCCAGAACCAGATTCTCCTACAATCGCTAATGTTTCTCCCTTTTTCAAATCAAATGTAACTCCGCGAACAGCTTGTACTTCACCAGCATGTGTATCAAAGGAGACTTGTAAATCTTTTACCTCTAACAATGTTTTCATTTTCACTTCTCCTCCCTCGTTTACTTACGCATTTTTGGATCTAACGCATCGCGTAATCCATCTGCCATTAAGTTAAATGCTAAAATTAACATACTGATGACAACCGCAGGGATGAACATCATATGTGGATATGTTTGAATTGACTTATATCCATCATTTACAAGAGAACCAAGTGATGCAGTTGGCGGCTGAATACCAAGACCAATGAAGCTTAAGAATGCTTCACCAAACACCGCTGTAGGAATTGTAAACATTGTCATAACGATAATTGGTCCCATTACGTTCGGAATTAAGTGCTTCACAATTAATTGTGTGTTTGTTGCACCTAATGTACGAGATGCTAATACATACTCTTGGTTTTTTAATTTTAATACTTGTCCACGTACAATCCGCGACATTCCAATCCAACCTGTAATTGCCATCGCGAATGTAATTGATAAAATACCTGGATCCATAATAATTACCATTAAGATTACAATGATTAAATATGGAATACCGTTAATAATTTCCATAACACGTTGCATAATGTTATCCACTCGTCCACCATAGAACGCTGAAATACCTCCGTATGCAACCCCAATTACTAGGTCAATTGCCGCTGCTAAAAGAGCGATATATAATGATACGCGTGTTCCTTCCCATGTTCTTGTCCAAAGGTCACGTCCAAGATCATCTGTACCGAACCAGAAATACTCTTTAATATCACGTTTCTCATATTGATCAACACCATATTGATCTGTACCATCAAATGGTAACCAATGAATATTTTCTATCACTGGAATTTTCGGCGGCATTTTTGCACGTCCTAAATCTTGGTCTTTATAGGAATGTTTACTTACCATCGGTCCAAAAATTGCTAAAAGCGCAATGATGACAAGCAATACAAAACCAAACATTGCTCCTTTATGTTTAAACAAACGTCTTCTTACATCTTGCCAAAACGTTAAGCTTGGTCGGGCAATGACTTCATTATCAACATTGCTTCGATTGGCTGGTTGAAATAAATCTGGAGATAATTTTTGTACGTCTTTCATCATTTTTTCCCTCCCGCTAAACGAATACGAGGATCAATTATTCCGTATAAAATATCAACAATGAAAATTACTAAAATAAAGATTGCACTATAGAAAATTGTCGTTCCCATAATAACCGTATAATCATTCAATTGAATCGATTTAACGAATTGCTCCCCAAGTCCAGGTACAGCATAGATTTGCTCAATAACAAGCGTCCCTGTAATTAATCCCGCAACCATTGGTCCTAAAATTGTAACAACCGGAATCAATGCATTACGAAGTGCATGTTTTATAATAATGACACCTTGACTAATTCCTTTTGCTTTTGCTGTTAAAATATAATCTGCTTGCATTACTTCGATTAACTCCGCACGAGCGAAACGTGCAATTGTCGCAGTAACTGCCATCGATAAAGCAACCGTTGGCATGACTGTAAATTCAGGACCTTTCCAGAATGCAACTGGGAACCAACCAAGTTTTACCCCTACAAAATATTGTAGTAACGCTGCGAATACGAAGGATGGTACCGACATTCCGAGTACAGAAATAATGGTTGCCCCGTAGTCGACCCATGTATTATTACGAAGTGCTGCGATAATCCCTAAAATTAGACCTATAAATGTTCCTAATACGATCGCCTGGAAACCAAGCTGTGCTGATGGTCCAATACGATCAACAATCATATCCGTTACAGGACGGTTATCGTACTGGAATGATACTCCTAAATCACCTTTTACTAAGTTCCCTAAGTAGCGCGCATATTGCACTGGCACCGGATCATTCAAACCATATTTTTCTAAAATGATTTCTTTCTGCGCCGGAGATAATTTCTCTTGGTTTTTAAGCGGAGAACCCGGCAGTAATTTCATTAAAAAGAATGTCAGCGTAGTGATTAAAAATAACGTCAAAGCCATGTACACGAAACGTTTTAATGCATAACGTCCCATAATCAAGCACCTCCCCATTTTTCTCAAAAGCAATAAGATAGTTTGAAATATTCTTACTTTTATTTTTTTAAATAAGAGTATATGCCCATCATAGGCATATACCCTTATTCATGATGGAAACCATTTTTATTTTTTGACTTCAACCCATTTGTAGCTAAATTCGCCACCATATTTATGTTCTAGCAACCCTGTAATAGAGCTGCGTTGTAAATATGCTTTTCCTGGTTGATATACTGGAGCAATTGCTGCATCATCCAACAATTGTTTTTCAGCTTTCAACAGTGCATCCCAACGAGATTGTACATCTGTCTCTACTTTTGCCTTCTTAATTAATTCGTCATATGCTGGATTTGCATAGTTGACTTTGTTTTGCGGATTTCCTGTTGTATACATATCTAGGAATGCCATCGGATCCATATAATCTGGGGCCCATCCTGCATACGACATTGCATATTCTCCACTTGCTTCAAGTTTTAATTTTTGTGCAAATGGCTGCATTTTCATTGAAATTGTTAAGCCTGGTAAATTCTTTTCAAATTGCCCTTTTAAATACTCACCGATTTTCTTAGCATCATCTGTATCAAAGTTCAGCAACTCTAAATCTACTTTATCAACACCAAGTTCTTTTTTACCAGCTTCCCAATATTTTTGAGCCTCTTTTATATCTTCTTTGATCAGATTTCCATTTTCTTCACGGAAGTCTTTTCCATTTGGTCCTTTCGCTAAACCTTTCGGAACAAAACCGTACATCCCCTGTGAACCATCGTTTAAAATAACTTTCCCGATATTTTCACGTTCAAAGGCCATTGATATTGCTTTACGGATGTTCTTATTCGCTAAGAACATGTTCTTTTCGTTTAAACGAATAAACTGTGTGGAAGGTTTCTTAATTGTCTTGAAATCAGAATCTTTTTTGTATTTATCTACAAATTCTGATGTCAATACGACACGATCAATTGCATTTGTTTCATATAAATTTATTGCAGTTGAACGATCCTTTAGAATATTGAAGTTTACTTCTTCCAGCTTCACTACTTTATTGTCCCAGTACGTCTCATTTTTCTTAAGCTGGAAACTTTGTTCATGTTTCCACTCATTTAAGACGAACGGACCGTTATAGAGCGTCGTATTAGATTCTAATCCAAATTTATCCCCTTGTTCTTTTACGAACTTTTCATTTAATGGATAGAATGTTGGATATACCGTTAAGCTAACAAAGTAAGGAACAGGGTTGTCTAATTCCACTTCTAGTGTGTGATCATCAATTGCTTTTACGCCAAGTTCTTCAACTGGCAACTCTTTTTTATTAATTTTTTCTGCATTCTTTACATCGAATAATATGTAAGCAAATTTTGCACCTGTATTTGAATCGACAGCTCGTCTCCAAGAATATACAAAGTCTTTAGCTGTTACAGGTTCCCCATTAGACCACTTCGCATCATCACGTAATTTAAATACGTACTTCTTACCATCTTCCGTTTTCTCATAAGACTTTGCCACACCTGGAACGAGTTTATCGTCTTTTCCAAGGCGATATAATCCTTCCATTGTGTTATTCATTATGTTAGAAGATGCCGCATCTGTTGATAATGTTGTATCCATTGTCGGAATTTCAGCAGCTTCAGGTAAATTTAGTACTTGTTTGCCTGAAGCACTGCCTTCTTTCGTACTCGCTTTCGTATCTTCTTGCTGATAACTACAAGCACCAAGCATACTGACCGTCAATGTCGATGCAAGTATTAGTGGTATCTTTTTCTTCATATTATACTACCTCCCCTAATTGCACCTCCTGTACCCCCACTTGCTAAAAAGCAGAATTGAAAGAATAATCTCCAAGTTTCTACAATTTTCATTATACATATAATGTGACGATTGTGAATATAGTTTTTTGTTTTTTTGTTAAAATTTTTAATAAAATGTTTATTTTTTTTATTTTTTGTAAATGAGGTACTCAACATTGCTCCCATCATATTGAAAGAAAATACAAAATTGCGTATAATTTTCAAATAATTATCCCTAGTACTCATTATAACTTTTATAGTATAATAATTCTAGTAATATTTTGACGGAGGGGAACATTTTGAATAGACTTTATTCTCACACTTGTATATTAATATTGTTAGCAATAATCGTTTCTAGCATTGGTGCATTCCTATTTTCAGCTCAATTTTTGTTGAATTTTGTCAATATCATGTTTTACATTGCATTATTTTTTGTTATTTTAGGAGGTTTTTTATTTCTATTTCAAAGTGGATTTTTCAACATAACAATGTACGCTTTCCAAAAAGTATTTGGAACAAATAAAAAGGTAGAATCTTTAATTGAAGAAGAAGAATCAGCAATAGATAAAAAAGAAAGAATATATAAAACGTATTCTTTCACATGGACATACCCCATCTGCATTACAGGTGTTCTTTTAGGCCTCATCTCTACGATCATTAGCTTTACTATTTTGATGTAGTTTGCAAACGTTTTTCCATATGATATAATTACTTGCAAAACATTTTGTTATAAAAAGCGCAAGTGGCTCGCTCAGAATGCGAGGGGGATGGAGCTCCTGACGTAGAGGCGCTTTTTGCCTCGCTGGAAGGCGCGAAGCCACCGAGTATTCTTGCCACTGGAGCTGGATTACTCAAAAAGCGCAAGTGGCTCGCTCAGCTGTTAAAAACAGAGCCATATTATAATAAATTCATATGCATGCGATGAGAAAGAAGAGTACATATTGCAGCAATTTCAGAGAGCTTGTGGTTGGTGAGAACAAGTAATTGTACAGTATGGAATGGGCTTTTGAGCACCAAACCGAAACAACTTAGGAGTAGGCTTTGGCGTTATATCCAGGCGTTATAATGGATAAAAGAGATTTCACTATTTGTGAAATAATTAGGGTGGTACCGCGGTCCATTCGTCCCTAGATCATTTGGGATGAATGGGCTTTTTTGTATTTAAAAGCGGAAGCGGCTCGCTTAGAATGTGAGGGGGATGGAGCTCCTGATGTAGAGGCGTTTTTTGCCTCGCAGAAAGGCGCGAAGCCACCCATCATTCTTGCCGCTGGAGCT